>CAYZQP010000116.1:3994-11390 GCA_964480545.1 uncultured Mesorhizobium sp.
TCGCGCCCGCCAACAAGGTTGCAGCACGCAGCATCGCGGCGGACTTTATAAAAGCGCAGA
The DNA here is from genome assembly GCA_964480545.1 of uncultured Mesorhizobium sp. GTDB lineage: Bacteria > Pseudomonadota > Alphaproteobacteria > Rhizobiales > Rhizobiaceae > Mesorhizobium_G. The sequence goes on from CAYZQP010000116.1 coordinate 4,055, forward strand.
GATACACAACCCGGGCCAGAATCTACATCCGCGTCAATGATCTCTCGACCGGACTGACGGATGACGATCTTGCAGCACTGATCTCTGCAGCGCCCGAGGGGGTGATGTTACCGAAATCAAACAGCGGGCGCGACGTAACGCAACTCGACGCGATGCTGCGCGTGCACGAAGCAGAAGTCGGCCTGAGTGATGGGGCGACGCAGATCATCGCGCTGATCACCGAGACGCCGGCTGGCATCTTCGCCGGCGGCACCTATCCGGGCGCCAGCCAGCGGCTTGCAGCGCTGACCTGGGGCGCAGAGGATCTGTCGGCAGCCATCGGTGCGCGCACCGCGCGGGACAGCCAGGGGCGCTACACGGACGTGTTCCGCCTCGCCCGCGCCACCACGATCCTTGCTGCAGCAAACGCGGATGTGGCCGCCATCGACACTGTTTTCCCGAATTTCCGCGACCTGCCCGGCTTCGAGGCGGAGTGCGCGGAAGCGGAGCGCGATGGCTTCACCGGCAAGATGGCCATACATCCGGACCAGGTCGCGATCATCAATGCCGCGTTCACACCAACAGCGGAAGCCGTGCAGCGCTCACAGGCAATCATTCAGGCATTTGCCAACGCTGGCAATCCGGGTGTCGTCGGCATCGAGGGCAAGATGTACGACCGGCCGCACCTGCGCCTGGCCGAGCGGCTGGTTGCCCGCGCCAGGGCTGCGGGTGTCGCCTAACCCTGCCAGGGGCCCGTGTAATCGGTATAGAGCGCCTCGACATCCGGTCGCGGGCGCTCGATGATTTTGCCGTCGAAATTGCCGATGTGAACGAACCCTACGACGCGCTCCTGTGGCGCGAGCCCGAGGATACGCCGTCCCTCCTCGTCATCTGAATACCAGTTGCTGATCCAGTTCGCCCCAAAGCCCATCGCGCTGGCAGCAGTAAGCAGGTTCATCGCGGCAGCACCTCCGGACAGGAACATTTCCCATTCCGGAATCACACCGGGTTTCGGAACAGAGACGACGCCAATCACCAGCGGTGCGCGATTGAAGCGCTTCAGCTCCTTTTCACGCCGACCGGCAGGCAAAGGCCCCTCGCGCCGTTCGGCAAGGTCCGCGAGTTTGACGCCAATCTCGTCACGCACGGGGCCGCGATAGACAATGAAGCGCCAGGGCGCCAGGCGCCCATGATCCGGCACACGCGACGCGATCCGTATCAGCGTAGCGATTTGCGCATCGTCCGGCCCGGGGCCGGTCATCTGGTCGATTGGCGCTGAAGCGCGCTGCAGCAAAAAGTCGATAGCTTCGGATTTCAAAATGAATACTCCGGTGGAAGGCGCTGGCGGCATGCTTGCGATTGAGGATGGCGGCCTTGAAATTGCCACCGCATTCGGGTCATAGCACGGCATGGGACGAATTCGTCAAAGCCTTCTGCTCGTCGGGTTGCTGGGCCTCTCCATGCCGGCGCATGCGCAGGAGACAGCCCCTGCCCTGGCCGCCCCCGGCGGCGTCGGCGCACCCATGCTCGAGCCACCGCCTGCCGCAGCGCCCACCATACCTGGCGTAATGAGCCTGGCACCCGCCCGCACCGGACCTCGGGTAGCCCCTCGCCGCACCACGAAATTGACTTTGCGGGCGACCCTGACCGAGGATGGCGAAGAGGTAACCAGAGGGCTCACATGGCGGGTCTTCAATCCAACGGCCGACGCTGACGGCAAGCTCGCCATGATCGCCCAGGCCCAGGGCGGCACCGCGACCTTCGATCTCGACCCGGGCAGCTATCTGATCCACGCCGCATTCGGCCGTGCCGGCGTCACCAAGCGCATCACTGTTGGCAAGGAAGCGGCGCGCGATACACTCGTGCTCGACGCAGGCGGCATCAAGCTCGGCGCTGTCCAGCCCGACGGCAAGGCTATCAGTTCCGACGAGTTGCGCTTCTCGGTTTACGAAGCCCGTCCTGACACGTCAGGTGATCGCCCGCTGATCACCCGGGACGTGAAGCCCAATACCGTCGTCCGGCTGCCGGCCGGCCAGTACCACATCATTTCCAACTACGGGAACGTGAACGCGGTCGTGCGCTCTGACATCAAGATTGAAGCGGGCAAGCTCACCGAGACGGCTGTCGAGCACAATGCCGCCGAGATAACGCTGAAGCTGGTGCGCGAAAAAGGTGGCGAGGCACTTGCTGATACGTCCTGGTCGATACTTGCAGAGGCAGGCGACCCGATCACCGAAAAGGTCGGGCCTTATGCGCAGATGGTGCTGGCCAACGGCACATACACGGTTGTCGCGCGCAACCGTGACAAGCTCTACCAGAGCACGCTGACAGTCGAGGGCGGCAAGGACGAGGAAATCGAGCTGCTTGCCGACGAAACGACAGAAGTCGACGGCTCAGGCGATTGAGCTTCCGGTGAAGCAGCCGCCGATATCAGGCGCGCCTGGCCGGTGAAATCTGAATCTCGATGCGCCGGTTCTGCTCACGCCCCTCGGCGGTGTCATTCGGACCAACCGGCCGCGAACCTCCAAAGCCGGTGACACTCAGGCGCTTGCTGTCAACGCCCTGCCCTGCGAGTTGCCTGGCAACGGCGAGCGCCCGGCGCTGCGTCAGATCGAGGTTCTGCTTTTCGTTGCCGCGCGAATCGGTGTGCCCGTAAACATCAACGGTCGTGCGCTCATACTTCTTCAGCAGAGCAGCCACCTGTCCAACCAGCGGCTGGGCGCCCCGACGCAATTGATCGCGATTCGGGTCAAACACCGCTGCCGAAGGAATGCTCACAATCAGCTGGTTGCCAGCTCGCTCGATCTTGACGCCGCGCGCCTCCAGCTGGCGCCGCAGATCAGCCTCGGCACCATCGATATAAGCCGTTGAGCGGGTGTCTGCGACAGCAGTTGTAGCGGTGTCGACGCCAGGATTGCCTTCCGCGACCTCCGCCTGCGGTCGTTCTCGCCCGAGGTTGGAGATCGAGCTCACGCCGCTCGACGAGGTGCAGCCGGCCAGCACGATGCCAGCCAGCAGGAGGGCCACAGATCCGGTTCGGTTCAGCAGAGTAATCATGGATAGAACAATATCATCTAAATTACTGACAAATTCTATCGCGCATTGCGGCAAAATAACAGACGCGCCGGACGGATCCGGCGCGTCTCGCAATTTTATTCGCATGTCCCGCAAAACTGTGAAGCGGCATTACGCGAAACGTTTTAGTTCACAGGACCGCCCGAGCCGAGATCCTCGTGGCGCGGCGCGATCGGTTGAACGCCTGTCGATTTGTTGATCATGACAGTGACGATCCACAGCGCGATGCCAATCAGCAGCAGCACGCCTGCGATCGAATACTGCTCCGGGTTACGCCCCGTCCAGGGACCGACGAGGAAGGCGCAGGACAGCGCGCCAACAATCGGCAGGATCGATGGTGCCACGAAATGCTTGTGGCCCACCTTGTCCTTGCGCAGCACCAGCACAGCGATGTTGACGACCGTGAACACACACAGCAGCAACAGCGCCGTCGTGCCACCCAGCTGCGGCACCGAGCCGACGAAGGTGATCAGGCCAAAGGCCAGCAGCGTCGTGAAGATGATCGCGATGTATGGCGAACGGCGGGTCGGGTGGACCTTGCCAAGCACCGGCGGCAGCACGTGCTCACGGCTCATGCCATAAACCAGGCGGCTTGCCATCAGCATGTTGATCAGCGCCGAGTTGGCGACAGCAAACATGGTGATGAAGGCGAAAATCCAGATCGGGAAGTTCGGCGCACCTGCCGCTACAACCTTCAGCAATGGTGCCTCGCCCTCGCCAAGCTGCTCCGGCGGCACAAGCGTGACAGCCGAAATCGACACCAGCATGTAGATCGTGCCGGTAATCAGCAGGCCAAGCAGCAGTATCTTGGGAAAGGTATTTACCGGATCCTTGGTTTCCTCCGCCATATTGACCGAGTCCTCGAAGCCAACCATGGCGAAGAACGCCAGTGTGGTTGCAGCAATGACCGGCCAGACCGCGCTCATGCCTTCCGGCGTCTTGAACTCGGTGACGCGAGAAACATCGCCCTGCCCGGCCCCGATGGCCCAAAGGCCGATGAAGATCACGATCAGCAGACCGGTCAGCTCGACGCAGGTGAGAATAACGTTGGCTTTCACGCTTTCGCCGACGCCTCGGAAGTTGATGATCGCGACCAGTGCCATGAAGCCCAGCGCCGCAAGCATGACGCCGTTCGCGCCGGGTTCCATATCGAACGCCTCGAAAAAGTTCGCCGAGAAGGCGCGTGAAGCGGTAGATGCCGACGTGATGCCCGAGCACATCACCGCAAAGGCAACGATGAAGGTCACAAAGTGGATGCCGAACGCCTTGTGCGTGTAAAGCGCAGCACCGGCCGCCTTCGGATATTTGGTGACCAGTTCGAGGTAGCTGAAAGCCGTAATCAGCGCGACCACGAACGCCACAAGGAATGGCAGCCATACAACGCCGCCAACCTGCTTGGCGACCTGACCGGTCAGTGCATAGATGCCGGTTCCCAGAATATCGCCGACGATAAACAGCAACAGAAGCCATGGCCCCATCACGCGATGCAGTGATGGTTCGGCTTCGGCTTGTGCAGTCTTGTTCTCAGCCATGGTTCCCCTCCTTGGCATTTGAGTTACGTAGTACGCGTCCCTGGCTGCAACACTATGCCCATGCTGACGGGAGTCAATTTTGCAGTTCGGTTCATCCCGTGACTTGCGTTGTGCCAGTGAATTGGCGCAAGCGTTGGGAATTCAGAAGGAACCTGCATGCCCGAGAAAAGTTCCAGAACCTGGGTCGATGAGGCAGTGGCAAAGATCGAGGCCGATGCGCGCCGGTCTGCCGATACGCACCTGTGGAAACTCGACCTGCCGGCGCTCGCTGGCATCGACATCTACTTGAAGGATGAGTCGACCCACCCGACCGCCAGCCTGAAGCATCGGCTGGCGCGCTCGCTGTTTCTCTACGCGCTATGCAATGGATTTGTGCGCGAGGGTATGCCTGTGGTGGAGGCCTCATCCGGCTCAACGGCCGTGTCCGAGGCATACTTTGCGCGCATGATCGGTGCCCCCTTCTATGCGGTCATGCCGCGCTCGACCTCACCTGAGAAGATCGCGGCAATCGAGCATCACGGCGGCAACTGCCACTTTGTCGATGACACCCGCAGGCTTTATGCGGAAGCAGCCGATCTGGCCCGCGCAAAGGGCGGGCACTACATCGACCAGTTCACCTATGCCGAGCGCGCAACCGACTGGCGCGGCAACAACAACATCGCCGAATCCATCTTCGAGCAGATGAAGGGCGAGCGCTTCCCGATCCCGAGCTGGGTGGTGATGAGCGCGGGTACCGGTGGCACATCGGCCACCATTGGCCGCTACATCCGCTACAAGCGCCACGCGACGCGGCTTTCAGTGGTGGATGTCGAGCGCTCGGCCTTCTTCGACGGCTATGTTTCCGGCGATCCGAACTGGTGCTGCGCGGAAGGCTCCCGCATCGAGGGCATCGGCCGGCCGCGCGTCGAGCCATCCTTCGTGCCTGGCGTCATCGATCACATGGCGCGTATTCCGGATGCTGTGTCGCTGGCCGCGATGAAGGTGCTGTCGCGACTGCTTGGGCGCAGGGTCGGCGGTTCAACCGGCACCAACTTCGTCGGCGTGCTGATCAAGGCGGCTGAAATGCGCAAGGCTGGCGGAAGCGGCTCAATCGTCTCGCTGATCTGCGACCCCGGCGACCGCTACGCCAGGACATATCATTCGGATGAATGGCTGGAGACGAACGGGCTGGCGACTGCGGAGCATGAAGCGGTGATCGAGACGTTCCTGTCGAGCGGCACCTTGAGTATGAGTTTTCCCGAAAGTACCGGGGCGAACAGGAGCGCATCATGACCATTCGCATCGGCATTGTCGGCGTCGGCAAAATCGTGCGCGACCAGCACCTGCCGGCGCTTGCCGCCAATTCAGAGTTTGAGGTTGTAGCTGGTGCCAGCCGCAACGCCACCATCGATGGCGTCGCCAACTTCAAAACCATCGAGGAGATGCTCACCGGCGTCGAGCTTGACGCCGTGTCGCTCTGCCAGCCACCCGCAGTTCGCTACGAGGCCGCGCGTCTGGCGCTTGATGCCGGCAAGCATGTGTTTCTGGAAAAGCCGCCGGGTGCGACGGTCAGTGAGGTCGAGGACCTGAAAGCGCTGGCGGCTGCAAAAGGCGTCACGCTCTTTGCCAGCTGGCACTCCCGTTACGCCCCGGCGGTCGAGGCAGCCCGCCGGTTTCTCGCCGGCACGACGGTGCGGTCGGCGCAGTTCATCTGGAAGGAAGATGTGCGCAAATGGCATCCGGGTCAGGCCTGGATCTGGGAGGCCGGCGGCTTTGGCGTGTTCGATCCATTCATCAACTGCCTCTCCATCGTCACGCACATATTGCCGCCGCTGCATATCACGGAGGCCGCGCTCGAGTTCCCCGAAAACAGGGATGCGCCGGTTGCCGCCCAGATGCGCTTCGCAGGGCCGGACGGCCTGACTGCGACAGCCGAAATCGACTGGCTCCAGACCGGTCCTCAAAGCTGGGACATCATTGCGCAGACCGATGCCGGGCGCATGGTTCTTTCCGCCGGCGGCGCCAGACTGACGATTGACGGCGAGCCGGTGCAGGACGAGCCGGAACGCGAATACCCTGCCCTCTATGAGCGCTTTGCCAGCCTCGTACAGTCCGGCCAGTCAGACGTGGACATTGCGCCACTGCAGCACGTTGCAGACGCCTTCATGCTGGGCCGACGCAAAGTCGTGGCAGCTTTCCACGACTGATCTGCCCAATTTTCAGGCATCCTGCCTAATTCTAAGGCGACGACTGTCAGCCCCACACACTTCCGGCACTCTCGCGCCTCAATTTTCGTACGTGTAAGCCGAAAAAGAATAACATTTTCAATGGGGATCGCATTTTCGTGACCTCTCTCGCCTTTTGGCATAGGCCATGCTTTATGGCCGTCAATGGCTGCTCGGCCGAATGAGTGGAGGCGCACTGGCATGAAGAAAATCGAAGCGATCATCAAACCGTTCAAGCTGGATGAGGTGAAGGAAGCGCTGCAGGAGGCCGGGCTTCAGGGCATCACAGTCACCGAGGCCAAGGGCTTTGGCCGCCAGAAGGGTCACACCGAGCTTTACCGCGGCGCGGAATATGTCGTGGACTTCTTGCCCAAGGTGAAGATCGAGGTTGTTGTCGCCGACGATTCTGCCGAATCCGCGATCGAGGCGATCCGCAAGGCGGCACAGACCGGACGCATCGGCGACGGCAAGATATTCGTATCCAACATCGAAGAAGTCATCCGCATCCGCACCGGCGAAACCGGCGATCAGGCGATCTGATCCCCA
>CAYZQP010000117.1:0-11334 GCA_964480545.1 uncultured Mesorhizobium sp.
CTCTGCGAGCCGATGGCCCGGCTTGGCGCTGATGTCGTCGGCGTTGACCCCGCAGAGCGCAACATCGAGGTGGCAAAACTCCATGCTGCGCAGAGCGGCCTGACCATCGACTACCGCGCCACCACTGCCGAGGCGCTGGCCGATGCCGGCGAGCGCTTCGATGTTGTGCTCAATATGGAGGTCGTCGAGCATGTCGCCGATGTCGATCTCTTCGTCACCCGCACCGCCGAGATGGTGAAGCCTGGCGGCCTGATGTTCGTCGCCACCATCAACCGCACGCTGAAGGCGCATGCACTGGCCATCATTGGTGCAGAATATGTGCTGCGCTGGCTGCCGCGCGGCACACATCAATATGAGAAGCTGGTGCGCCCGCAGGAGCTGGAAGCCCCGCTCACCGCCGCCGGCCTGACCATCACTGACCGCACCGGCGTGACCTATAACCCCATCGCCGACCGCTGGGGCAAGTCCAGGGATATGGACGTCAATTACATGCTGTTGGCGGCCCGGGACTAAAGCCGTATCTCTTTTCGAACCGCCTCACCTGCCGGCGAGCCAGCCATTCCACCCAACGAATGAACCAGCGCGGCGCCTCAAGCTCCTCAAATCTGGCTATGGCCTTCCTGGCCGAGTGGATTTTCCGCCAATCGACGCTGTAGTCGGAATAGTCGTCGATTTCAGACAACTCCAGGACCAGTTCGCCGACCAGCGCCTGTCCGTTCCACAGACGGCGGGCAAAGGCGATCTCACGCCGGTTGCAGGCTTCCTCCACGCGTTTTCGGATCGGCCGGTCGTAGCCGATGCCAACACGCAGCAGCCGCGCATGTGTTGCTTCATGCACAATCAGGCAGGCAAGCCTTTCAACAGTTGTTCTGGCATCTCGAGATAGTGCCTGTCGACGACGCAGGTCCTGGTGCTGACCTGATACATGCCGCAGGCATCGATCAGCCGATTGACCCAGACCGCTCGCAGATCACTGCAGAGCCGGCGATGGCGGATCGGGTCAACATTTCGGATCAGCTCCAGCGCCTCGATGACCCGCGCCCGCTCGCCTGCCTCATCGCTGAACACCGGTAAGCCGTGATGGTCGTCTCTGCCAGCCATCGCCATCAGCAAAAGACCGGATGGCCGCTCCACGACGAACCGCATTATGCTCTTGAAAACGCCCATATCCCAGCCCGAGGGTCCGAAGCCTGTCAGGCTCGAACCTGGATCGGGTTTTGTCAACGTCTCGCATTTGAGCTTTCGCTTAAGCCACTCGGCTCAGTTGGGCAGTTCCACCTCGTAGCTGAACAGCGTGGACTTGTCGTCATCCGGCATGAACCACCCGCGCAGGCCCTTGTCGGTGGTTTCCACAAAGAAAGGGTTCTGCGTCATCGGCAAGCCTGATGGCGACCACAGCTCAACGGGCACCTGCCAGATCGGCCTGTTGTCCGCCAGGTTGACCAATTCGAGACCGCCCAGCCGGAATGGCTCTGCATCCGGCTTGACTCGATAGGCATTCAGCCCGGAGCACAACATCCGCCCCGCACCTGCCATATGACAGTCCTGATAGTCGATATACTGGCTCGGGTTCATCACTCGCAGTTCTTCAGGCTTGGCATCGGCATTGGTGATTCTGCCGTCATCACCCAGCGGCCACTTGTAGAAGCGACGAGAGCCCCAGCTTACACCATGCAGGGCTTTTCCATCCTTATCGTGCACAATGCCTCCGACATGGTCGCGGAACCGGAAGACTTCCTCTGCCTTCATCGTTGTGGGATCGACGCGGTAGATTATGGAGGCGCTGTTGGGCCGGTATTCCGCAACCGGCACCCAGATATGCTTGCCGTCATAGTCGATACCGCCAGGGTGATACATCGCGCCTTCACCCAACTCCAGTTGCCCCAGCAGCTTGCCGTCAGCCGACATCTTGTACAGATGCCCCTTGCCCTCGCCCGTATCGCGATCATAACCGTCCTGCGGCGTGTCATAGCGGGTTGTCCGCTTGATGATTTCCACCGACGAGACAAAGAAATCGTCGCCGATCTTTACCATCCCCTGCGGATGATGAGTAGGGAACTGCACCTGCACCTGTCCCACCGGTTGCCATTTGGTTGAACGGGTAAGCTTCATCACGCTGTCGCCGAGATCGGCGGAACTGGCGGGAACCACCCAGCCCAGAAGCAGGGTCGCTGCGAGTATCTTCTTCATGTGCGCTCCTCCGTAATTGTGCGGGAAGCTAGCCGCCCAGCTTGTCCCACAGATGACAATGCATCACGCATGACTGCTCAAGCCAAGCGTTTGCTGTCAGGAACGCTGCGCCAGTTGCGCCCTGGTCGTCATCGCGATGCCCACGCTGATGATCGCAGCACCCGCCCACGTCATCCAGCCGTAGTGCTCACCCAGAAACAGCACACCCGAAATCAGCGCCACAGCGGCTCCGACATAACCGATCTGGCTGAGATAGACCGGCCCGCCCACCGCTTGCAGGCGGAAGAAAAACAGGAACATCACCGAGGAGGCCGCGACCTGGAAAAGTGTCAGCAGCGGCACCGCCCTCAAGGCTGTCAGGCTCAGACCGCCGGTGATCAGCATGAACAGCGCCAGAAGCAGGGCCGAGGCCAGATGGCTGCCGGCAGCCAGTTCCACCGGCCCCGCATCTTTCGGCCAGAACTTCGTGCGGTAGATATTGCCCGCTGCGAGACTGACCGGGATCATCAGCCCGAGAGCCACCCATAGCGGCTCGGCTGGTCTGCCGACCTCGCCGCGCGTGACGGCCACCATCAGAGCCCCCGCAAAGCCGACCGCAATCCCGGCCATGCCCATCGGTGTTGGCCGTCGCACACCCAGCAACACCGAAAGCGCAAGCGTCAGCACCGGCGACAGCGTGAACATGATACCCGTATAGCCGGCACCGAGATGCGGAATGACCGAGAAAATCAGAAGGTTCGGGATCGCATAGGAAACCGCAGCCGCGATGACAAAATACGAGAGCAGTTCACGCGTCGTGCCGATCCTGCCGCCGCGCAGGAACAACATCAGACCCAGCACACTCCCGGCCCCGAATGAAATCGCGAATGCCCAGACCGGAGCCGGAACGCCTGCCGCAGCCGCGATCTTGCCCAGAGGCAAGGTAAGCCCCAGGAAAAGTCCGTTGATCAACAGCAGCGCGAAGGCCGAATTCAGCAGCCGTTCCATCGGCCCTCACTTTCAGGCTCCACAAGCAGCCAGGCATGATATAGATAGATATCTAGACGGTAATTAACTTAACATCAAGATACATTACGGTGAGACAATGGATCGGGCCGGGCGGGCAGTGGAACAATGGCGCAGGGAGCGGCCGGACCTCGATGTCGCCCCGATGGAGCTGCTCGGCCGGCTGAAACAGGTTGCTGCCACCATAAACCAGGACCGCCAGGCACCTGTCTTCGCGAGCTTCGGCCTGCAGGCCGGCGAGTTTGACGTGCTGGCAACGCTGCGCCGCGCGGGAAAGCCCTATCGCCTCACACCCACGGCACTTTACGAGGCAACGATGGTCACCTCGGGCGCGATGACCGCCCGTCTCGACCGTCTGGAAAAAGCAGGCTGGATCGAGCGTCTGCCCAACCCCGAGGACCGCCGTGGCCTGTTGATCCAGTTGACCGATGCCGGCCGCAAACTGATTGACCGCGCACTCGATGCCCATGTCGCCGGCCAGCACGAAACAGTAGCGGGGCTCACCCCCGCCGAACGCGACCAGTTGTCCGCCCTTCTCGCCAGGCTGCTGGCAACCATGCCGCATATATCGCCAGATTAGAACGCAGACGATGCACCGGCGCAGTCAGGCCCGGCGTCGGCGGTTCACCCAGACCAGAAAGCGGACCAGCGTTCTGGGCACACCCTCATCAAGGAGCCTCTCGGCTGCGCGCTGGGCGAAGGCTTCGTCCATTGCCCGGTCACCATAATCATAGGGGCTATCAAGATAGCGCTGGGCCATGTCGACAACGGCACCCCCGTTCGGCAATCGCCGGCCAAAGGCCTGCTCCCTGCGAAAGCAGATATTCTCCACCCGCAGCCGATTGCCTTCTTCATAAGGGATACCCATCCGGAACAGACGGGCATGGGTTGCCTCGTGAACAAGTGTAGCGGCTATGGCCTCACAGTCCGTGTCCGCAGCCGTCACATACCGCCGCTCCAGCCGACAGCTCCCGCTTGCAGCATCAAACTCGCCAAGGTTGCCGGGCAGCATCTGGATCCAGATACGGGTGATATTCCTGAGCAGATGACGATACCGGACGGGGTCATGCTCGCGGATAAGCAGGAGTGCCTGCTCTACCTTGCTAGTCTCGTCCACGCTCTGGCCAACAATCTCGATCCCGTCGACCGTGCGGACCTTGCCCAGCCTGTACGCAATGGCGTCAGCAAACCGGGTTGATATCTTCTGCCTCGGGCGCTCGACGCTCCGGCAGGCCACCTAGTTTCTGTCTTCCGGCAGCGTCGGAATTGGCATGAAAGGCACGCCGTCCTCGGCCAGCGCTTTCACCTCTTCGGCGTTGGCCTCGCCATAGATGCCACGCGCCTCCGTCTCGCCGAAATGGATCTTGCGCGCCTCTTCGGCGAACTTGTCGCCAACATGCTCGGCGCCCGCCTTCATTTTTTCGGTCAGCGCCCTCATCTCGGCCATCATCCGGCTCTGCTCGGCATTCATCGCCAGCGCCATCTTGTCCTGCTTGCGGCTGGTCGAGACCGCCGGGGCCATCAGCGCCTTGCTGACTTTCTTCGAGGCACAGGCCGGGCACTCGACAAGGCCGCGCTTCTTCTGCGTGTCGAAGTCGTCATTGGAGCGGAACCAGGCCTCGAACTCGTGCTCGTGCTCGCAAATGAGAGAAAACTTGATCACTCGGCGGCGTCCTTCAGCTCGGACGTCGCGACGTCCACGCCAAACTCCCGGGCGTTTTGCAGGTTGGGGATTTTCCTGCGCGTCGCCGCCACCTGGGCAGTATCTATCTCCGCTACAATCACGCCGGGCTCATTGCCATCCACCTCTGCGACCACACGCCCCCACGGATCGATGATCAGCGAGTGGCCGAAGGTCTCGCGCCCGTCCTCATGCTTGCCACCCTGCGCGGCAGCGACCACCCAGGCACCGTTCTCGATGGCGCGGGCGCGAAGCAGCACATGCCAGTGCGCCTCGCCGGTCTGGCGTGTGAAGGCGGCAGGTGCCGTCAGCACCTCGGCCCCGGCCAGCGCCTCGGCGCGGAACAGCTGCGGAAAGCGCATGTCATAGCAAATGGCAAAGCCCAGCCGCGCAAATGGCAGGTCGGCAATCTGCGCCAGTTCGCCCGGCGTGTAGGTCGCAGACTCGCGCCAGCTCTCGCCATTATCGAGGTCGACATCAAACATATGGATCTTGTCATAGGTGGTGATGAGTTCGCCATCAGGCCCGAACAGGAATGCGCGATTGGCAATCTTGCCGGTCGGCAGCACAATTGCTGTCGAGCCTACATGGATCGTCACGCCGAGCTCTTTTGACAGCCCGCGCGCCGCAGCGACCACCGGATCGGTCTCGACCGGGTGAAACGCCGTCGCACGATCAGCCTTGTCGGAAATCACAGCCCCGGTCATCTCCGGCGACTGGATATAGATCGCGCCCTGCCCTGCTGCCGCGCGCACCAGACGCTCGAACTCAACCGCGTTGAGCGCCGGGTCCTTGCCGGATCGCATCTGGATCGCTGCTGCCTTGAACACGCTCATCTCCGGGCTCCTCAGCTCAACGCACCGGTTTCCAGCAGCCCGTCCAGCTTGCCGGCGGCCTCCAGCGAATGCAGATCGTCAGACCCTCCAACATGCACCTCGCCAACAAATATCTGCGGGAAGGTTGTCCGGCCGGACCGGTCCATCATCTCCTGCCGAAGCGCTGGCTCAAAGCTGGCGTCGTGCTCGGTATAGGCGACGCCTTTCCTGTCGAGCAATCGCTTGGCCATCACGCAATAGCCGCAGCCCAGCCGGGTATAAATCTCAACGTCGCTCATCTGTGCGCCCGTGTTGCCTTGCCATCTATATAATGTCTGCCTCATCCGCCCGAAAGTCCCCCGGCAGAACCCGCGCAAAAGTGAGCACATCAACCGCCGATGCGCCGCCCCGCTTCAACGCTTTTGCCACAGCCCCCACCGTCGCACCCGTCGTCAGCACATCGTCAATCAGCAGCACCCGCCGCCCGGCAATCTCGATCTCGCGTTCAGGCAAGACCCTGAATGCCGCACGCACATTGTCCTGACGTTCACTCAGGACCAGGCCAACCTGTTGGCGTGTCCGCTTCACACGCTTCACCGCCAGAGGCATGAAAGGCTTGCCCGTCAGGCGGCTGATCGCCCTTGCCAGCTCTGCCGACTGGTTGAACCCGCGCCGCAATGTGCGCATCCAGTGCAGCGGCACAGGCACGACGACATCCGCATCTGCGGCCAGTTCACCACCCGCGCGCAACATCCAGCGCGCCATCCATGGGGCAAGGTCGGTATGATCGCGATACTTGAGCGACTGCACCATTTCACGCGCCACGCCTGAGTAAACGACGGCAGCCCGCGCCCGCGCAAACTGTGGCGGATTGGCAATCGCCGCTGCAGAGAGGAAGCCGCTACCCATATCATGCGAGAACGGTGTGCCCATCACCTCGCACCACGGCTTCTCCAGAAAACGCAGCTTTGACCAGCACTGGCCACACAATGTGCCCGGCTGAACCACCTGTCGCCGGCAGCCCGCGCAGGCAGGCGGAAACAGTGCGCCAATCGAAAAGCCTGCGGCCTGACGCGCCAATGCCTTGAATTGTGCCAAGCCTTGCGCCACGTGAGAAACTCCGACGACCGACAATCCGGCAAACATCTGCGAGAGTCCACAGCCCTTGGAGACAATCTTCGACCAACACCTGCTTGCGGCTCGCAAGCTGCGCGCGCTCCGCCAGGGCCCGGCCGACTTTCTGATGAAACGAACCGCCGAGGACCTGGACGAGCGCCTGGCAGCGGTGGGGCGAAAGTTCGAACGCGCGGCCAGCCTGTTCAGCCTGACTGCCGACGCAGTCGAGACCATGCGCGCTTCAGGCAAGACGGCCGAGGTCATTCGCGTTGAGTCTGCGCCCGGACTGCTGGGCGATACTCAAGGTATGGTCGCAGCGCCGGAGACGGTGCCGTTCGAGCCCGCGAGCATAGATCTGGCAGTATCTCTGCTCACCCTGCACGAGGCAAATGATCTGCCGGGCATGCTGATCCAGACGCGGCGTGCACTGAAGCCGGACGGGCTGTTTCTCGCCGCTCTCGCTGGAGCCGGCACCTTGACCGAGTTGCGCGAAAGCCTGCTCGCCGCCGAGACAGAGATGTATGGCGGCGCAGCACCCCGCGTCTATCCGTTTGTTGACGTGCGCGATGCAGGCGCGCTGCTGCAGCGAGCCGGCTTCGCCTTGCCGGTCGCGGATCTCGAAACAATCACTGTTCGCTATCCCGACATGTTCGCGCTGCTGGCCGATCTGCGCGCCATGGGCGCGACAAGTGCGCTGGTGCAACGCAGCCGCAAACCTGCGAGCCTGAAGCTGTTTCGCCGTGCCGCCGAAATCTACGCTGACCGCTTCTCCGATTCCGACGGACGCATCCGTGCTACCTTTGCAATCATATGGCTCTCGGGATGGACGCCCCACGCAGCACAGCAGAAGCCGCTGAGGCCCGGGTCCGCCAGGGCATCACTTGAGACTGCACTGCGAGAAATAGAGGGCGGCGCTGATGGAAAACGAGAGCCGGAATCGGGTCAGGATTCCGCCTAGAGCATGATGCCGAACCGAAGGACAGCGCAGCAAAAAGTTGCAGACTTTTCGGACAATCATCATGCGTCGAAACGAATAGTTAGAGCAGCATGCCCGATTCACTTTAAGGGCATTCTGCTCTAGGGATTGTTCATCGCCTCGGCGACCTTCTCGGCATTGGCGTTCCACATTTTGCTGATCTCGCCGCCAAGGCTGGATGCCCCGACCAAGGCCGCAAGGCCGATAAGTGCAGCTAGCAGTGAATATTCAATAGCTGTCGCGGCGTCAGTACTTGCAATAAAATTTGTGAGCTTGGCTCTCATAAAATCACCTGTATCCAGTGCACGTCTAGCGCACGGACGTTAAGAAAGGTGATGGAGCGCAATTAACCTTTTATGTCATGCCTGCAAGGTGGTGTTAACCATACTCAGCAGTCGCCTGACCGGGTTCCGTTCTGCCATAGACGGCACTCTGCCTGCGGCGACATCTGCAGCACGCTTTTGCGGATTGTGTAGATGTTTTTCTGTGCCGTCGAGCCGACAGCGATCGGGTCGATTCTGCCATTTGCAGCAACCCAGTTTTCGGTACGTCTCTCAAGCGTCGGCGCCACGACCACCGCAAGTGCAGCAGCACAAAGGCCGAATAGAAGCGTAAAGCGTAGCAATCCCATACCAGCGCCCTTCATGTCCCACCCCTCGTCACGCCTGGCAATCTGCCATTCACGTTCCTCGTCCACGCCCGTACCCCAAAGCTTACTGGAACCCACTCCGAAGCTTCAATATTTCACGATGGGATCAACGATCCGTTAACGCAGAATCACAGGCCTACAGCAGGTCTATCAGAAAGGGAACCAGCGGGGCATCCGCCGGAGGCATGGGATAATCCCGCATCCTGTTCGGCTTGACCCACTTGAGTTCGCTCGCCTCGAGTGGTCGCGGTTCGCCCTCGTAGCGGCGGCACACATAGAGCGGCATCAAAAGATGAAATCGCTCATAGCTGTGGCTGGCGAAAGTCAGCGGCGCCAGGCAGGCGACTTTGGTTTCGATGCCCAGTTCCTCACGCAATTCGCGCACCAGTGTCTCTTCGGGCGTCTCGCCGGCTTCAACCTTTCCGCCCGGAAATTCCCACAACCCGGCAAACTGCTTCCCCTCCGGTCGACGCGCAAGCAACACGCGCCCGTCCGCATCGACCAATGCACAGGCAACAACCAGCAGGATAGGACGCGCAGGCTCGCTCATACGCTTGCCGGGGTACGATAATGGTATCGGTAGAGTTCCCTGAAGCCGATTGCTTCGTAGAGATTGATCGCGGCCACATTGCTGAGTTCAACCTGCAGCCAGGCCTGACGCGCGCCACGCAGGCGCGCCCATTTCAGGGCCGACAAAATGACCCTGCGGCCATGCCCCTGACCGCGCACCCGCGCCCCGGTCGCCACTTCGAACAGGCCAGCAAGGTCGCCGTCGTGGACGCAGATAGCCGTCGCGACCGGAACGTCGTTCTCCTCCAGGATAAACAGACCCGCCTCCGGTTTGATAGAGTCGATAATCTCGGTCAGGCCGGGTCGCAGCGATGCATTCACCGCGTGCACATCCATCGCAGCGTCCATGAAACGCCCGATATCCTTGAGCGGTATCTGGGGCATGACGTCGCCGATCGGAACCTCGTCGAGTTCCGCACACATGACCAGCGATTCCGAAAATCGCGTCCAGCCGTGATCGTCAAACCAGGTTGAAATCTCCGGTCCCGCGAGCGGCGACAGACGAAACGTCAGTGGACGGCCATAGGCCTGAAACCGTCGACCTGCGCGGGCAACGCGTTCCTCGATGTCGCGGATGTCGCCCGGGTCGAGCGGGTTGACAGAGTTGAGGCGCTTGGCGGGATGTCCGGCCGTGAGGCGGACAACCCAGGTTCCGTCATACTGAACCGACGCCGCCGGCCACGCCCGGAACCCTACCGCCTCGAAGCGGCGCACGACCGGAAGCACCGGATTTGCTTTGCGCTCCCGCAATGCGTCAGCTCCGGTAATCGCCATTGATCGCCACATATTCCTTGGTCAGATCACAGGTCCACACTGTGGCCTTGCCCCGACCAATCCCTATGTCGGCACGGATCCGGATCTCTTGCTTCCTCATATAGGCGGACGTCGCTTCCTCTGAATAGCCGGGGTCGCGCTCGCCCTCATGCGCAAGGCGATTGTCGCCAAACCAGATAGACAGCCGGTCGCGGTCAGCCGGCTCTCCCGATTTGCCGACTGCCATGACCACGCGGCCCCAGTTTGCGTCCTCGCCGGCAATCGCAGTCTTGACCAGCGGTGAATTGGCAATCGACAGCGCAATCCGCTTCGCCGACTTCGCCGACTTCGCACCGGTCACCGTAACCTCGACCTGCTTGCGCGCACCCTCGCCGTCACGCACCACCTGCAGCGCAAGGTTCTTCAGGATCTTGTTCAGCCCGCGCCGGAATGCACCGAGACGCGGGTCTTTCGGATCAGAGATGCGCGGCGCGCCCTTTGCCTGACCGGTTGCAAACAGCAAAAGCGTGTCGCTGGTCGAGGTGTCACTGTCGACCGTCACCGCATTGAAGGTCGGACCAACGCCTTTTGACAACAAAGCCTGCAGCACCGGTGCCTCGATCGGCGCATCGGTGGCTATGAAGGAGAGCATCGTTGCCATATCCGGCGCAATCATGCCCGCGCCTTTGGCGATCCCGTTGATGACGACATCCGCATCACCCAGCTTCACCGTGACAGTGGCCACCTTCGGATAGGTGTCGGTGGTCATGATCGCTTTTGCGGCATCCAGCCAGCGATCAGCCTGCGCTTCTTTCGCCATACCGCCCAGCAGGCCAGAGAATTTTCCGGCATCCAGCGGCTCGCCGATCACGCCGGTTGAAGCCAGGAACACCTCGCCGGCACCGCAACCCGCCGCGGCTGCTGCCGCCTTGCCGGTAGCGCCCGTGGTCTCGCGTCCCTTCTTGCCGGTAAAGGCATTGGCGTTGCCGGAATTGACCACGAGGATTCGCGCGCTGCCGCCACCAAGGTTCTCGCGACAGAAATCCACTGGCGCGGATGGACATTTCGAACGCGTGAACACGCCTGCGACCGACGTCCCCTGGTCGAACACCATGGCCACCACGTCCGTGCGGTTCTTGTACTTGATGCCCGCTTCGGCCGTAGCAATGCGCACACCGGCAACTGCCGGCATTCTGGCGTACTTTCTGGGGGCAAGCGGAGATACCGACGCGGACAATGCACACCTCTTGAAGCAAATGACAGAACGCCGGTTTGCCCCATCCGCCATCCCGGCGCAAGACTGGCCGCAGACTGGATCACAACGGATTGTTAACGATTTTCATCTGCCAAATCGCTTGGACAGTAGGCATATGCTGACTATCCAATCCTCTGTAGCAGGGGCACGATATCAGCATATTCCGGTCGCTTCGCGGCCCACTTTTCAGAACGAAACCTTGAACAGTAACCGAGTCGGGGGTCCCCCAATCGCCCCCGACTCTTTTCGTTTTGTCGCCTATTCCTTCACCGCACCGGTCATCGACGACACGTAATAGTCGACGAAGAACGAGTAGAGGATCAC
>CAYZQP010000118.1:0-11258 GCA_964480545.1 uncultured Mesorhizobium sp.
CCCCCCGGGAGGGGGAGATGTCCGGCAGGACAGAGGGGGGTATCTATTGCAAAAGAGCTGGTGCAACGGTTTTCGATCCACCTTTGCCATCGCGCGCGCTAGGATAACTCCATGATCCAGACCACACTTTCCGTTGGCCCCTATGAAGTCTTCGTGCTGGTGGACGGCACGTATGAAGCGCCGATTGCCGACCTGCTGCATATGGAAGACGCAGACCGGCGCCACCGCGCCGTGGCGGATTGGCCGGGCGGACGCTGGTCTGTCGATGTGAACTGCTTTGCGCTGAGCGGGCCGGACGGTCTGATCCTGGTCGATGCCGGTGCTGGCGACCATTGGGGGCCGGCCTATGGCAAGGCTACAGCGCGCTTGATCGAAGCCGGGTTCCAGCCGGAGCAGGTCACCGCTGTGCTGCTGACGCATATTCACGGCGACCATGCGCTCGGTCTGCTCGATGGCGACAAGCCACGCTTCCCCAACGCAGATATCTACGTGCCGCAGGGCGACCTCGCATGGTATGGCGATGCCGACAATCTGGAGCGCACACCGCCGGGCATTCGCGGCAGCTTTCGCACGGTCGGTCTGCTTGACGCCGCCTACGGTGTGCAGGTGAAGCCGGTCAATATCGGGCCTGTGCTGCCCGGCATCAGCGCCATCGCCCTGCCCGGCCACACACCAGGCCATACCGGCTATCTGATCCATGATGACCGCCGCAGCCTGCTGTTGTTCGGCGACGTGGTGCATCTGGACACGCTGCAGTTCGCCGATCCGCAGTTCGGCTTCACCTATGATCTGGACCCCGGGCAGGCGCTGCACAGCCGCCAGACAGCGCTCGATATGGCGGCACGCGAAGGCTGGTTTGTCGGTGGCGGACACATCAGCGGCATCCGCCATATTGTCCGCGTTGGCGACGGTTTCGCCTATGCCCAAGAAAATTCCGGGTGAGGTTCACAAATCGTTCCTGATATTATAGGTTCCGCGCGATTTTGACCGGCCCGGAGCCGGCCTCCCCAATCAAAGGTAAAGAATGCCGAAGGAAGAAGTCCTCGAATTCCCGGGCACAGTGACAGAACTGCTGCCCAACGCGATGTTCCGTGTGAAGCTTGAAAACGAGCACGAGATTATCGCGCACACTGCTGGCCGTATGCGCAAGAACCGTATCCGCGTGCTCACCGGCGACAAGGTCCTGGTCGAGATGACGCCATACGATCTGACCAAGGGCCGCATCACCTACCGTTTCAAGTAAGAGCCGGATCCCGGACGCATGAGCGCCGTTCCGCTTATTCTTGCTTCCGGGTCGCCGCGCCGCATCGAACTGCTGCAGCAGGCCGGCATCGAGCCGGACCGCATCTATCCCGCTGATATCGATGAGACACCGCATCGGCTCGAGCATCCGCGCTCGCTGGCCAAAAGGCTGGCGCGCGGCAAGGCTCAGGCTGCGCTGAAGGGCCTGCAGCGGGAAGACGGCTACACGCCGGGCTTCGTGCTGGCTGCCGACACGGTGGTGGCGGTTGGTCGGCGCATTCTGCCCAAGGCCGAGATTATTGACGAGGCTGACCAATGCCTGGCGCTTTTGTCGGGGCGTTCGCACCGCGTTCATACCGGCGTGTGCATCATCACGCCTGACGGCAAAGAGCGCCTGCAACTGGTGGAAACACGGCTGCGCTTCAAGCGACTTTCCAAGCCCGAGATCGACGCCTACCTCGCCTCGGGCGAGTGGCGGGGCAAGGCGGGTGGCTACGCGATCCAGGGGCTGGCTGGATCCTTTGCGGTGAAAATCGTCGGCTCCTACACCAATGTCGTCGGCCTGCCCCTGCATGAAGTCGTGCAACTGCTTCTGGCCGATGGCTATCCGGTGCACTTTTCCTGGCTGATGCGCGGCCGCCCGAAGCCCGGACAACAGGCATGACCGATAACGTCACGCCGATCCGCGCCAGGCGCCCCTGCCCTGAATGCGGCAAGGCTTCGGCGCGCGAAACCTATCCGTTTTGCTCGCCCCGCTGCAAAAGCATCGACCTCAATCGCTGGCTCACCGGCTCCTATGTGATTCCCGGCCGCGACGGCGAGGCAGATGATGTTGAGGGGGCCGGCGAACCGCAGCCGCGCCCGCGCATGGACGAGGACTGAACGACTTGACGCAAATTTCGTCGGCTGCCCGCTGGACAGACGGCTTTCGCGTGGTATAACGCCCGCGCTTTCGGGGGTCGCCCCGGCCAAGCAGCCGACGGTCTGACCGCACCGGCAATGCCCAGATAGCTCAGTTGGTAGAGCATGCGACTGAAAATCGCAGTGTCGCTGGTTCGATTCCGGCTCTGGGCACCATCTCTCTTTTATCTCACGCGAGTAGTTTGATTTATCTCACGCGAGTTCGCTGCGCTCACCGCTCCGATGGGGCGCGCTCACGCGCGACGCCCGGTCGGGCTTGCGAACCCGACGGGTTCGGGGCGCCGGGTCTGGGGAGCTTGCTGGGGTTCGGGGTGCCGGGCTTGAGGTCGGGAGGATTTCTCACGCGAGTTCGCTACGCTCACCGCTCCGATAGGGCGCGCTGACGCGCGACGCCCGGTCGGGCTTGCGAACCCCATGGGTTCGGGGCGCCGGGTTTAGGGGGTGGAAGCACGGGCAACCACCCCTGTATAGCCTGGCGCGTTCACGTTGTGTGTACTTGACCGATGGCCCGATCGCTTACGGCCTCGCAATTACAGTTCCCGGTGGCGGGGCGCTTCCCTGTGACGGCGGCGCTTGCTCGACCCAGCGTCCTGCTGTTGTCGGCCTGCCTTCACAACGGCCTTTAAGGATGGCAATTTCGGCCTCGTTGTCGCCGCCGCCCATCGACCCCACTGGCAAACCAATCAGAAACACGCCCAGGGCGTCACTGTTGGCGGTTTTTGTCTGTTTGTTGCTCAGGATGGCGAGGCGCTGCCGATCCTGCATGGTGCAAGGCCCGGCGTTTGCAACGCCCGATATTCTCTCAGGTGGAGTCGCGCAGGCGGATAGCGTTGCGACGATGGCCGCACCGATGATGATCCCAGTTTTCATGATGTCCCCTCAATGTGAGGAGGATGGTTTAGCAAACGTTTCTTTAGATGTGGTTGCCACGGCAATGGTCTCGCCGGCGGCGGGCTTGCGAACCCGACGGGTTCGGGTGCCAAAGGTTTGAGGGGGTTAGTGAGCTGTGATTCCACGCGGTTAATGTTCGGGCACCGCTAAAAACCAGAACCCCGCCAGCTTGCGCCAGCGGGGTCCGGATGATCCAGAGAGTGGATCAGAAGGCTATTAGCCGCCCTGAGCGCCGGCCATTGCGCCCGACACGGTGTTGAAGGTGTCCGAAGCCTCGGTGCCGACCGAGCGGGCGCCGACGATGATCGCAACAGCGATCAGAGCAGCGATCAGGCCGTATTCGATGGCGGTTGCGCCGGACTCGTCCTTGACGAAACGTGCGAAAAGATTGGACATGTGTAACTCCTGGTTGTTTGTTTGCAGCACTCTGTGGAGCTCTGATGGCTCGATCAGATGGGCAGACAATAGCGACCAGACGTTGTGCCCGGCTTAAGCCGATAATTCGAATTGTACCTATCGTGCATTTTTTCGGGCGCGGCAGTTTCTGCAGAGCATCTCGCACCGGAGAATTGCCATCGTCGCGCCAAAAACAGCGCGCCAAAGCGTGTCGCGATCTTCCAGATCCGCTCCGTACGCTTTAAGTCTTTGTTTTGGCGCATGTCGTTGTCGCAAAACCGCTTCACACGTTTGCGCGACATGCTTTAATGTGAAAGGGATCGATTTCTGCGCGCATGCGTTGTAGCAAGCGTGCGCAGATTTATGCATAACTGCGAGAGAAGGGTTCCTTTGGAGGTTACCATGAAGAAGTTTATTCTGGCTTTGGCTTTGGTTGTGCCGCTGGCTGCTTGCTCCAGCACAGAGAAGGGTGCCGTTGGCGGCGGCCTGATCGGCGCAGCCGTCGGTGCAGCCGTGAACGACAACCCGGTTGAGGGTGCTATTGTCGGCGGCGCAATTGGCGCAGCTGCCGGTGCAGTGCTTGGCCGCGTCACCGACCGTCCCGGCTATTGCCAGTATCGCGACCGTCGCACCGGCGAAGTGTACGAAGCCGAGTGCCCGCGCGGCTATCGCTAAGCTATACTATACGTATCGCGTCGAAGGCCCGGCTTGCCGGGCCTTTTTCGTTTGTTCAGCGTCTGAAGCCTGCGCTCGCAGCTAGTAGCCTTCGGGTGTACTCCATCGCCACGTCCTGGTGGGACAGGGCACCGGCCTCCAGCACCTCCACGGTCTCGCCATTTTGCAGCACCATCAGCCGCTCGCACATATGCGCGACAACAGCGAGATCATGGCTGACCAGGATGTAGGTGAGCCCTTTCCTGGCGCGGAGCTCTTCCAGCAGGTTGAGCACCTCGGCCTGTACCGAGGCATCCAGTGCCGAGGTCGGCTCGTCCAGCAGCAGGATCGACGGCTCAAGGATCAGGGCGCGGGCAATGGCCACGCGCTGGCGCTGGCCGCCGGACAATTGGTGCGGGTAGCGGAAGCGGAAGCCTGCGCCCAGGCCTACCTCTTCCAATGCGCGCACGATGCGCGGCTCGCTGTCAGCGACGCCGTGGATCGCCAGCGGCTCCTCCAATTGGCGGTCGACCGTCTGGCGCGGATGGAGCGAGCCGTACGGATCCTGAAACACCATCTGCACGTCGCCGTAGAAGGCCTTGTCACGCGCTGTGCCCAGCGTCTTGCCATTGACGCTGATCGTGCCGGCGGTGACCGGAGCCAGCCCGGCGATAGCGCGCAGGATGGTCGACTTGCCGGAGCCGGATTCACCGACCAGGCCGAAAGACTCACCCTTCTGCACCGCGAGGCTGACGCCCTTCAGCACGCGGTAGTCGTCGTAGGTGACATCGACGCCTGCGAGCTCAAGCGCGGTCGTCATGTCGCCCACTCCGGGCGACGGTTGAGCACAGGCAGCGGATGGCGCTGATCGTTCAGGCGCGGCATGCAGTTGAGCAGGCCTTGCGTATAGGGATGCTGCGCGTTGCCGAGTTCGGAGGCCTTGATCTCCTCGACCACGCGGCCGGCATACATGACCAGCACGCGGTCGCAGAAGGACGAGACGAGGCGCAGGTCATGCGAGATGAAGATCAGCCCCATGCCGCGTCCGGAGACCAGTTGATCGAGGATACGCAGCACGTCGAGCTGTACGGTGACGTCGAGCGCGGAGGTCGGCTCGTCGGCGATCAGCAATTCCGGCCCGGCGATCAGCATCATGGCGATCATGGCGCGCTGGCCCATGCCGCCCGAGACCTCGTGCGGGTAGAGCCCGAAGACGCGCGCGGGATCGCGTATCTGCACCGCCGCCAGCGCCTCAAGCGCGCGCTCGCGTGACTCGGCCTTGCCAATCTTCTCATGCGCCTGCAGCGACTCGACGATCTGGCGGCCGATGGTCATGACCGGGTCGAGCGAATATTTCGGGTCCTGCAGGATCATGGCAATGCGCCCGCCGCGCAGGTCGCGCCGGACACGCGGCGGCGCGGTCAGCAGATCGATGCCGTCGAAATTCAGCACGCTTGCGCTGACCTCGGCATGATCCGGCGTCAGGCCCATGATCGCCCTGCCCGTCTGCGACTTGCCGGACCCGGATTCGCCGACAATGCCGAGCCGCTCCCGGCCGAGCGTGAAGGATACGCCGCGCACCGCCTCGACCAGTCCGGTGCGGGTCTGGAAGCGGACGCGCAGATCATCAACGGTCAGCAGCGTGCTCGTGCTCATTGGCTGCTCGCCTTCGGGTCGAGCGCGTCGCGCAGGCCATCGCCCAGAAGGTTGAAGCCGAGGCTGACGATGAGGATCGCCATGCCGGGCATTGCCGCGACCCACCACTGGTCGAGAATGTAGCGTCCGCCGGAGCCGATCATCGCGCCCCATTCGGGCTCGGGCGGCTGCGCGCCAAGGCCAAGGAAGCCGAGACCTGCGGCGGTGATGATGATGCCTGCCATGTCGAGCGTCACCCGCACGATCAGGGACGACGTGCAGAGCGGCACAATGTGGTTCACGACAATGCGCAGCGGCGAGGCGCCCATCAGGCGCACAGCGGCGATGTAGTCGGAGTTGCGCACCGTCAGCGTTTCGGCGCGCGCGATACGGGCGTAAGGCGGCCAGGAGGTTATGGCGATGGCCAGCACCGCATTCTCGATACCCGGCCCCAGCGCCGAAACCAGCGCCAGCGCCAGCACGAGTTTCGGGAAGGCGAGGAAGATGTCGGTGATGCGCATCAGGATCGCGTCGACCCAGCCGCCAGCGTAACCGGCAATGGTGCCAACGAGCAGACCGACGGGCGCAGCGGTGATCGCAACCAGGGCGACGATGTAGAGCGTCAGGCGCGAGCCGTGGATAATGCGCGAGAGGATGTCACGACCCTGCTCGTCGGTGCCCAGCCAGTGTGCGGCAGACGGTGCCTGCAGCCGGTCGGTGAGAACGCCCTGTGTCGGCGAATATGGCGCGATGACATCGGCAAAGATTGCGGTCAGGATCAACGCGATGATGACCAGAAGCCCGGCGACGGCGAGCCTGTTTGCGGTGAACCTGCGCCAGGTGACATAGGCGCGTCCCAACCTGGCCTGCATGCGCGATGCGGGGCGGTCTGTGAGCAGCCATTCGCGGCGGGACATGCTTTGCCCGGTCATTTCCGTGTCCTCGGGTCGAGCAGGCGATAGAGCAAATCCGACAGCAGGTTGATGGCGATGAAGATAGCACCGATGACGATGGTGCCGCCGAGCACAGCGTTCATGTCGGCGTTGAGCAGCGAGTCCGTGATGTAGCGGCCAAGGCCCGGCCAGGAGAAAATCGTCTCGGTCAGGACCGAGCCCTCCAGCAGGCCGGCATAGGAAAGCGCAATGACGGTGACCAGCGGCACGGCGGCATTGCGCAGGGCATGACCCCAGATGATGCGGCGCTCGGACAGGCCCTTGGCGCGCGCTGCGACCACATATTCCGAGCTCAGTTCGTTCAGCATGAAGGAGCGCGTCATGCGGCTGATATAGGCCATCGAAAAGTAGCCGAGCAGCGATGCCGGCAGGATGATGTGGCCGAAGATATTGCGGAAGGCGCCCCAGTCGCGCTGGATCACAGCATCCAGCAGATAGATGCCGGTGATCGGCGTGAAGGTGAATTCATAGGCGACGCCGATGCGGCCCGGCCCCTCGGTCCAGCCAAGGCGCGCGTAGAAGATCAGCAACGCCATCAGGCCAAGCCAGAAGATCGGCACAGAATAGCCGATGAGGCCGACGACGCGCACGATCTGGTCGATGATGCTGCCGCGCTTGACGGCAGCCAGCACGCCCATCGGCACGCCAAGCACAACGCCGATCAGCGTGCCCAGGGTTGCCAGTTCCAGGGTTGCCGGAAAGACCCGGGCGATGTCGGTCATGACCGGGTTGGTGGTCAGCACTGATCGACCAAAATTGCCGGTCAGCGCGTTGGTCAGGTACATCCAGAATTGCTGAATGTAGGGCAAATCCAGCCCATACTCGCGGCGTGCCGCATCCACCACGCTTTGCGGCGCGCGGTCACCGACAATCGCCAGCACGGGGTCGATGGGCATGACGCGGCCGATGAAGAAGGTGACTGCGATCAGACCGAGGAAGGTGATCAGCAGCGACGCGACAAAGCCGCCGAACGTCCAGGCAAGTTTCGAGGCACGCCGGCGGGACCGGCGCGCTTCAGCCTGAGTGTCGACGACGGCCATGCCGCGTCCGGCTGGTTATTTGCTCACGCCCCAGACGTAATTGTTGTCGAAGCTCGGGCCGAGCTTGTAGCCCTGCACGTTCTTGCGGTAGCCGGCGACTTCCGTCTGCTGCCACATGATGACAAACGGGCCACTGTCGATCACTGCCTTCTGCAGTTCCCGGTAGGATTCAGCGCGCTTGTCATTGTCGCGCTCAAGCAATGCGGCTGCGGTCTTCTGCGTCAGTTCCGGCACATCCCAGGTGTTGCGCCAGGCCAGTGTCTTGGTGGGCGAGTCATCCGCATTGTTCGGGTTGGAGGTAAACGTGTCCGCGTTGGAGTTCGGGTCGAAATAGTCCTGACCCCACTGGCCGATATAGATGTCATGCTGGCGGGCGCGATATTTGGTCAGGGTCTGCTTGCCATCGCCAGGAATGATCTCGACTTTCACGCCGGCCTGTCCAGCTGTCTGCTGAAAGGATTCCGCAACGCCGGTGACTGGCTGGATGTTGCGTACATCCATGGTGACCGAGAAGCCGTCCTTCAGGCCAGCCTTCTCAAGCAGTTCCTTCGCCTTGGCGATGTCCAGCTTGTAAGGCTTTTCGTCCAGCGCGCCGAGCACGCCCTTGGGCAGAAATGTCTGGTGGATCTCGCCGATGCCCTTGATCAGGGTCGCGCCGATCGAGTCATAGTCGACCAGATATTTCAGCGCCTCGCGGACTTCCGGCTTGGCCAGCGTGGCGTTTTTCTGGTTCATGCTGATGTAGTAGACGGTACCCTTCACAGCGCTGGTGGTGGCGAGATCGGCGTTCTTCGAGACGGCATCGAAGTCGGTCGGCTCGAGGTTGCGGGCAACATCGATATCGCCCTTTTCCAGCATGAGGCGCTGCGTCGCGCTCTCCTTGGCATAGCGATAGATGACGCGAGCCAGCCTGGCCTTCTCGCCGTAGTAATTGTCGTTGCGCTCGATCACCACGGCCTCGTTGGCACGCCACTCGCGCAGTTTGAAGGCACCGCCGCCAGCATAGCCGGTCTTCAGCCAGTCATTGCCGTAGTCATTGTCGTACTTGTAGTCAGCGCTCGGCGTTGTCGGCTTGGCATTCTCCTTGACCAGCTTTGAGTCGACGACAGCGGCCACGGTTGCGGTCAGGCAGTTCAGCACGAAGCTCGGCGCATAGGCCTTGTCGACGGTGAACACGAATGTCAGGTCGTCGGCAGCCTTTGCTTTCTCGGCGACATTGTCGCCGTTCAGGCCGAACTGCTGGATGATGAAGGCCGGGCTCTTGTTCAGTTTCACGGCACGCTCGAACGAGTAGGCGACGTCAGCGGCGGTGATCGGGTTGCCGGACGCAAATTTCAGCCCGGGCCTCAGCTTGAAAGTATAGGTCAGGCCGTCATCCGAGACGGTCCAGCTTTCAGCCAGATCAGGCTTCACCTTCGAGGTGTCATCGAGATCGAGGCGGATCAGCAGGTCGTAGGTGTTGGTGGTTATCTCGGCTGTCGACAGCTCGAACGCCTCGGCAGGGTCCATGGAGATGATGTCGTCAAAGGCAAAGCCGATGATCAGGGTGTCGGCCGGGGTTTCTGCGAAGGCGGGCGTGGTGAGCGAGGGCGCGGCGAGAACCAGCGCGGCAAACACCGACCCGGCGAGAAGCGTGCGACGACGCGCAGCAAAGTGGAGCATCTTCATTTCCCTGTTCCCTTGTTAGCTTCAACCGAACTTTTGTCAGTCAATTGACCCGGAGCCTACGCCTCCCGCCACGCGGACCGCAAGACGCGCAGCCAGTTGCCGCGACAGATTTTTTCGAGGTCGCCGCCAGCGTAGCCGGCAGCTTTCAAAGCCTCGACCAGTTTCTGCGTGCCGGAGGCATCGCCGATAACGGCGGGGATGGTTGCACCGTCATAGTCCGAGCCGATGGCAACGCAGTCGATGCCCATGCGCTCGACCATGTAGTCGACATGACGCACCAGATCGTCGAGCGGGGTATTGGCGTTGTCGCTGCCATCGCTGCGCAGCATTGTGACAGCGAAGTTCAGACCGGCGACGCCCTTCGTGTCGCGGATCGCGTCCATCTGGCGGTCGGTAAGGTTGCGGGCCACCGGGGTCAGTTCGTGCGCATTGGAGTGCGTCGCCACCAGCGGATGGTCGGAGGTTTTCGCGACGTCCCAAAAACCCTTTTCGGTGATGTGGGAGAGGTCGATCATGATGCCCATGCGGTTGCAGGCGCGGACCAGCTCGAACCCGGCCTCCGTCAGGCCAGGACCGGTGTCAGGGCTCATGGGGTAAGCGAAGGGAACGCCATGGCCGAAGATGTTGTTGCGTGACCAGACGGGGCCGAGCGAGCGCAGGCCCGCAGCGTAAAACACCTCCAGAGCCGCAAGATCGCTATCAATCGCCTCGCAGCCTTCCATGTGCAATATGGCAGCGAAGACGCCATCTTTCATGGCGGCTTCAATGTCGGCAGTGCTGCGGCACAGGCGCCAGGCGCCGGCGGCCTCCAGTTTCAGCGCGATGGCCGCAATCTGCAGCGCGATGTCCAGCGACGGCTGACGCTCCAGCGGCTCCGACAGCGGCGTCACGTAGCGCCCGCTGCTGTCAGGCTTCTTCAGTTCAAGGTGGCCGGACGGAACGTAGATGGCGCAGAACCCGCCAGCCAGTCCGCCTGCCCTGGCGCGAGGGGCGTCGATGTGGCCCGCCTCAATGCCGTCCCTGAACTCCTGGACAGGATCCGCCCCCTGCGCGGCGTTGTACCAGAGGCGCAGGAGAACGTCGTTATGGCCGTCGAAAACAGATTCCATCAGATGCTCCAGAGTCGCGAGCATGATGGTCGGGACGGGCAGGCAAAATCAAGACGGACAGCTGCCCGCGCCTGACTGGACCGACGGGAGATGCAGCTTGGGCCAATATGACTGGCCAATATGACTGGCCGGGCCCGTCAATCCGAACGACGGAAGGCAATCGCTGCAAGAACGCCCAGCGCAATCAGGCCAAGGGCAGCAGTGGCGCCGGGGTTTTCGCGTGCACGGCGCTCGACAGCGCGCGCGCCTGCCCTCACATGCGGGAGCGCATCCGAAACACGGTGCGCGAGCTCGTCGTAATAGTGCGACGCGTTATCGCTGGCTTCGTCGTAGAGCGCTGCACCGCGCTTGCCGGCCATTTTGCGCAGGCGCGCGACTTCCTTGCGCAGCGTTGCGAGCTGGGCCTCAACGTCGCCGCGATAATCGTCAGATGATGAAAAGAACGCCATAGTAGTTTCCCGTGCTTGTTCGTGCACGGGAAACGCCCCAATGTGGCTTGGGTTCCAATGCGGCCTGCAGATCAGTTCGCAGCGAATTCCGCCGGGTCGAACACATAGCTCGTCGAGCAGAATTCGCAGGCGACCTCGATCTTGCCGTCCTCGGTGGACTGGCTGATCTCCTCGGCGGTGAAGCCTTTCAGCACGCCCCTGATCTTGTCTTCCGAGCAAGAGCACTGATCGACCACGCCGATGCCTTCGAACACGCGCACGCCGTGCAACGGCTCCACCGCCGCTTCTATCGCCGCGTCG
>CAYZQP010000119.1:0-11221 GCA_964480545.1 uncultured Mesorhizobium sp.
ACGGGGCTGAATGTCTTCCGCTCATCGACGGGTCCCGCAGCCCATTTATGGATCGGCATATACTCCCGCCCCGCAAACTCGTCGGCCCAGATTCCAACAACCGCCTCGACCATGGTGATGCCCAGCGTCGAACTACCCGTATTGTCCGGGATGTACTCGCGGTAGTTCCGTACAATCGTGTTCTCGCAAGTCCACATGAGTGTGACATAGCCATCCCTGTCAGGGACGTAGGTGAACCAGATGCCGGTTTCGCAGGTTGCACGGAAAACGTCCTCGCCCCCGGGTCTGAGATTGTGAGCCTGGATGAAGTTGAATGACAGGGGAGGTGCAGTTCTCGCGAGATCATAGAGCGTGACCAGGGTCCATGCTCCATTGTAGCTGTACCACTTGTCGAAATAGGTGCCATGGTTGACCGCATTGAGATCAATGCGCTGGCGCTCGCCGACGTCTGAATCATGATCCAGGCGAGGCAGATCAAAATCAAGATCAAGCTCCGGGACGTCCATTTTGACCAGTCTGGCCATGGTTGCGGAGCGCCTTGGCTGAAACGCGCCAAGGTCCAGAGCCCTGTCACTGCTGCCGGCCACCGCACGCACCATACCGGCGATCTCGTCGGCATCCTTATCGCGCCAGCTCTGCCCGGAGCGGATTTTCTCGAAAGACACCATCTGGTCAATCAGACGGTTAACATCTTTCGCCGACCTCTTCTTCTTGCCGGCGAAGTCACTTTGAAAAGTCAGGAGTTTTTCCCGCGCCTCTATCTCGGGTGAAAGCACATGCGGGCTGAAGGGAAGCTCGCTCTTTCCGGAAGGAACGAAGCCGCTCCCGTGCTTCGAGACGAATCCGCTCTTTGTCGAAACCATAGATGATCCTCCATATGCCTGACAGCGCGCGCTGCAAAAACGTTGAGGGCCGGTACCAGCAAAGCGCCGCGATGATCCGCATCAACGGATATCAAAACGTGAAAATCAAACACCCGGACAGTGCCTGTGAACTGTGCGTCGTGCAATACGTCCTGACGCTCAAATAGGCCGGCAACTGACCCCGGAGAGAAATCCACTAGCTGCGGGCACCCAGGTCTGGTCCGGAACGAAAGCCCGGATGACTGCCAGGCCCTCTGTTGCACCGGTTTCGATGAAGCTGGATGCCTGGAGTTCTGCCGGCATGTCCTTGCGCACCTCACCGGTTTGCGCTGGTGTCAGAACGACAAAGTCGAGAGCTCCGGTGGACGACGTCCGGTCATTGAAGCTGTAGATATTCGCTCCGGAATTATCAAAAATCGACACCGACCAGTAGGGAACCTCGCCTTCTGTGCGAAAGCGCACAATGCCGTCTTGCAAGTCGAAACGGCACCCTACGATCTGAAACAACGGGTCGGCATTGCTGACCGACAAGCCTTCAATCTCGGAAAGCCGGATTGGCTCATAGGGATCGACGGCGGAGGCAATCCGCGACCACGTCGTATTGTCGGAATATTTCGGCAGAAGCAGAAGAACGACAATATGCACGATAGCTGCGCCGACCAGACCCAGCACCAGCGTATGCAGTATCCACCAGCCGCTACGCATCGCAACCCGTCCGCAGGATAGAGGGCATCACCTTTTCCGTTCCCGACGGCCCGGCGGTGAGCGACGTGTCGTAGATGGTGAGAACCATGCGCAGGCCGCCTTCCGGCGATTGAACGCGAAGCCAGTTTCCAGGCAGCGGTTTGTGGCCAACCTGAATCTGCACAGAATTGTCCTCATCCCTCAACACGCCGCGCGAGTGGATGGCCGCCGGTCGCGTTGAAGACTGGTCGCTGTCGAGCGGCTCGGTCCTCAAGGTCCAGAAGCGGCCGGCAGGCATGTCGCCGGCGACCCTGTAGGCGCAGCGCGCTTCCAGCGGCGCGCCGCTGGAGTCGCGTTCAGCAGTAAAGCTGATCCCCTCGGAGCGCCCAAGCGAGAGCATGCCCTCTATCGAGGCCTCCGCCTGCGCATAGGGGTCTGCATTGCGGGTCCCTGAATCCGGAAAAGCTGTCCACGGTCCGACCGTTACGGCACCTGATCTGGAGCCTGACGCCAGAACCCACGCGACACTGGCGCCCCCGCCAATCAGGGCGATCAGACAGACCAGCATGGCAGAGATTACTGTCCTGAGCATAAAACGCGCGCAAGCCTCAAAGCGAAGTCATCGCGGCAGGCTCGGCCAGAGGCTGCGTAGCGCTGAACCGGTCAACCAGCCCACGCAGCATCCGGGTTGTCTCGCCGGAGAGGGCAGAGGGCGTCGAGCTTTGCAGCGGCGGCGCATCGCCCGAACCGGCATTTTCGCCGGCCCGCGCCTTGGCGACGAACTCGGCGCTGTAGAGCGGGTTCTTCAGTCCCGGGATCGGCTTCAGCTCAATATTGCGATGGATTGCCGTCATCAACCGTCGCCACGTCATGGATGGCAGCGTACCGCCGGTCATGTCGTTGGTGGTCGAGAAGTCGTCATTGCCGAGCCAGACTGCAGCCGTGAAATTGCCGGTATAGCCGACATACCAGGCATCCCTGTAGGACTGTGTGGTGCCTGTCTTGCCACCGGAGCGGACATAGGAAAGCGCAGCCCGCCGGCCGGTGCCTGCCTCGGGCACAAGAGCCATCATGGTGTTCATGTTGCCCACAGCTTCCTCGGAGAGCACGCGCCTGGGCGGCGCCATATCGCTGGAAGCATCCCAGAAGACCTCGCCGGCGCGGGTGCGCAACTGGCTGATACCGTGCCGAACCCCGGCAATGCCACCATCGGCGAACGTGTTGTAGGCGGTGGCCATATCCAGCGGAGTGAGTTCCGAGGTGCCAAGCACCATGGTCTTGTGACCATTGAGCTTCGACTCGACCCCCAGCGCATGCGTCATCTCCATCACCTTCGGGATGCCGAGGCGATCTTTGGCGAGCCTGACCGGCACGGTGTTGATCGAGCGTGCCAGCGCGTTGGCCAGGGTTACGCGGCCGGAAAAGCCGCGGCCATAATTCTGCGGCGACCACTCGCCCCAAGAGATAGGCCCGTCCGAGACGACGTCCTCCGGCTTCATGCCGATCTCCATCGCCGCCGCATAGACAAACGGCTTGAATGATGAACCGACCTGCCGCAAGGCCCGCGTCGCGCGGTTGAACTGGCTCTCGCCATAGTCGCGCCCGCCGACCACGGCGCGCACCGCACCGGTTGTCTCCAGCACCACGATGGCACCCTCGTCGACCTTGAAGTCCTTGCCGTACTGGCGGAGGTTGAACTCCAGAGCCTCTTCTGCTGCCTTCTGGACGCCCATGTCGATGGTGGTGCGCGCAACCATGGAGTGGATGCCATAGGGCTGGGCCAGCCGCTTGGCCTCCTCGAACGCCCAGTCGAGGAAATAGTCCGGGCTCTCGATTTCGCCGCGATCAACCACATTTGCCGGATGCAGCCGCGCTGCCAGCACCTGGCCTTCGGTCATGAAGCCGCTCTGCACCAGGTTTGTCAGTACCTCGTTGGCGCGGCCGCGAGCTGACGGCAGGTTGATATGCGGCGCATATTTGGTCGGCGCCTTGAACAGGCCGGCCAGCATCGCAGCCTCTGCCAGGCTCAGATCCTTGACCTGCTTGCCGAAATAGAAGTCAGCCGCCGCCGTGATGCCGAACGTGCCGCCGCCCATGTAGACATTGTCGAGGTAGAGCTGGAGGATTTCCTTCTTCGACAGGTTCTGCTCCAGCCAGACCGAAAGGAAGGCTTCCTTGATCTTGCGCTCGAAGCGTCGCTCGTTGGTCAGGAAGGTGTTCTTGGCCAACTGCTGCGTCAGCGTCGAGCCGCCCTGCACGACGGAGTTCGACTGCACGTTGACGCTCATGGCGCGCGCCAGGCCGATCGGGTCGATGCCCCAATGTTCGAAGAAGCGGCGGTCTTCAGTCGCCAGCACCGCTTTGATGACGTAGTCGGGCATCTCGTCGACAGGTACGCTGTCGCGCTGGATAACCCCGCGCCGGCCGATCTCGTTGCCGTAACGGTCCTGGAAGGTGACGGCGAACTGGCCCTGATTGCGCCAGTCTTTCTTCGTCTCCTCAAAGGCAGGTCGCGCGAGGAACAGCATCAGAATGACGCCACCAGCGAGCAGCGTCATCCCCTCGGAACCGATCTCGGCGAACCAGCGCCGCCAGCCGCGCACGCGAAACCGACGGGAGAAAATGGTGACATTTTCCCACCAGTCGCTGAGCCGGAAGCCGAGATTGTAGACGGTCGTGTCCAGCCATGCGTCAAGCGCCAGCGCGCGTTCCGCGAGCTTTGATTTCGGCTTGCGCTGTTTGACTTCCTCTTCCACCGCCACCCCAAGTCTGCCGGTCCGCCATCAAGGCTGCCTCTTATACCGGCGCAGACCGGGCGATGACAGTAAATTATGCGGCAGACCCGATTACCTGGCGTGAACGGCTGAAATGCGGCGGGAGAGGCGCGAGCGGGCAGGGGCTCCGATCATAGCTGCAACGGCTTCGGAACATACAGGGAACAACCTATTGCTTCCGGGAAGAAACCTGACATTATGTCCAGATTCGTCCCAGGCTGGATTCGGTTTTCATGTCAGAGTTTATGGATCTTTTGCGGCAGAGCGGTCTGACCAGGGAACAGATAGCAGAAGAGCTGGGTGTTTCCGAGAGACAGGTTCGCCGCTACGAAACCGGTCAGACACCGGTACGCCCGAGAGAGATCAGGGTGCTGAGGAGCATCGTTTCTGCCGGTTCGGGGCCCCTCGCAAGGCTTGAGCCGGTTCCGTTCCGGTTTGTCGATCTGTTTGCCGGGATAGGCGGGCTGCGCCTCGGGTTTGAATCAATCGGAGGGCGTTGTGTTTTTACGTCGGAATGGGACGCCGGCGCGCGCAAGACATACGCGCTGAATTTCAGGGACAATCACGAGATTGGTGGCGACATCAGGGAGTTTTCGGCCGATCCGGCGAAAGTGCCCGAGCACGATATCCTGCTGGCTGGCTTCCCCTGCCAGCCTTTCTCGATTGCCGGCGTATCCAAGAAGAACGCGCTGAAGCGCCCGCACGGGTTTTTGTGCGATACGCAAGGGACGCTTTTTTTCGATATGGCGCAGGTCATCGCGCATCATCGTCCGGCTGCGTTCGTGCTGGAAAACGTCAAG
Organism: uncultured Mesorhizobium sp.; assembly: GCA_964480545.1. Classification (GTDB taxonomy): domain Bacteria; phylum Pseudomonadota; class Alphaproteobacteria; order Rhizobiales; family Rhizobiaceae; genus Mesorhizobium_G. The sequence goes on from CAYZQP010000119.1 coordinate 5,122, forward strand.
AACCTCGAACGGCACGATGGCGGGCAGACGTTCAGAACCATCATGCACGCGCTGGAGAAAGAGCTTGGCTATCATGTCCAGCACCGGGTGATCAGCTCCGAACCCTGGGTGCCGCAGAAACGCGAGCGGATTTTTATCGTCGGGTTCCGGGAGCCGACCGCGTTCGACTTTGCTGCGCTGGAGATCCCGGATGCCGGCAGCGGTCCGAAGCTGGGCGATATTCTTGATCCGCACGACGAGGTCGACCCGAAATACACGCTGACCCCCAGGCTTTGGCAGTATCTCCAGGACTACAAGGCCAAGCATCAGGCAAAAGGCAACGGTTTTGGCTATAGCCTGTTCGGACCGGACGATGTGACGCGAACCCTGTCTGCGCGCTATTTCAAGGATGGCTCGGAGGTTCTCATTGATCAGCCGGGAAGAAGGCCGCGCCGCCTCACGCCGCAGGAATGCGCCCGGCTGATGGGCTTTGATCGCGGTAACCGGCGTTGGCGCATCGAGGTGTCAGACACCCAGGCCTACCGGCAGTTTGGCAATGCGGTGGTTGTGCCTGTGGTCGAGTTTGTGGCGCGTTCGATCGAGCCATTCCTGCGCGACGCCATCGGACGCGCAAAGCCGCAGACGACCGATGCCGTGCCGGTTATCACGCGCCCTGAGAGGCCCAGGGTTGCGGCGTGACGGATGTAGTGCCTCCCGCGGTTCGCAGCCGCATGATGGCGGGGATAAAGGGAGCCAACACCAGGCCCGAGATTACGCTTCGCCGGGAGCTTCACGCGGCCGGGTTTCGGTTCAGGCTGCATGACCGCAAGTTGCCCGGAAAGCCGGACATCGTATTCCCGCGATATCGCGCGGTGCTGTTTGCGCATGGCTGCTTCTGGCATGGGCATGATTGCCATCTGTTTCGCCTGCCATCGACGCGCCCGGAATTCTGGTCAACCAAGATCGAGCGCAACAGGGTTGTTGACCGCAAGGCTGAAGAGGCTCTGCTTGGGCTGGAGTGGCGCGTCGGCATTGTCTGGGAGTGTTGTCTCAAGGGGCGCACCCGCCGCGAGTTGCCGGAGACCGTTGGGCTCTGTGCAGCCTGGCTGCGCGGGTCGGACGCCAGGTTTGAGCTGCGGGGACATGCTGAATGTCGATAAGGAGAGGTCTGCTTTCCGACTATTTTGACGGCATCGCAGTGAAGCAGCTTCGTGCAGTCGAGGCAGACGCCCTTCGCTCCAACCAGCACGAATTCAACAGTTCCAGGCAGTTCCGGTCGCTCCTGGGCGAGCCACAGCGGCAGGTTTTTCCCACAACCCTGGTCTGGCTCGGTGGCGAGCAGGAAGGGCTCTCGGTAGAAATCGATCTGACCTGGTATCAATCCCGAAAGCCGCCGCGCCGGGAGCACAGGCTGTATTTCCCGACAAACCCGGTGTCCGAAATGGCCCGGGAGGATGACTTCCTGTTCATTGCCAGACGCACCGACGGCACGCTGCTTGTCGTGATCACACCTGCAGAAAGCACGATGACCGGACAGTTGCGCTGGCTGTTCGGTCTCGATGACCAGGTCCAGATGGACTACAGCTCCCAGACGATTGGCGCAGGTAATGACGCCGAACTGGACTTTGCCGCCCGCTACATTCTGGAAGAACTCGGGATAGAGCTTGAGGAGAAAGAGGCTGACAAGCTCGACCGGCTGATCGAGAGGTTTGGATTGAAGTTTCCCGCCACGTCGGTGATGTCGGGATTGGCGCGCGCATCGCTGCCCGAAGTTAACGCCAGGGATGATCCGGATGAAGCGCTGCTGCTCTGGATGGAGCGCGAGGAGCAACTGTTCAGACGACTTGAGCGGCAGATTGTTGCAGAACGGCTCAGGACAGGCTTCGTTGACGGAGAGACAGTCGATGTAGATGGCTTCGTCCGGTACTCGTTGAGCGTGCAGAACACCAGGAAGACGCGCGCAGGCTATGCACTGGAGCACCACGTCGCAGCTGTGCTGGAGGCGAACGGCATCCGCTTCGAACGTGGCGCAGTGACGGAAAATCGAAACAGGCCGGACTTCCTGTTTCCCGGCGCAACTGAATATCAGGACAGGCTTTATCCTGAAGAGCGACTAACGATGCTTGGCTCGAAATCGACCGTCAAGGATCGCTGGCGGCAGGTCCTTTCGGAGGCAAGCCGGATTGAGGAGAAGCACCTGCTCACACTGGAGCCGGCTGTTTCGGTCAATCAGACGGATGAGATGCGGGCCAAGCAGTTACAACTGGTCGTGCCCGACCGGATCAGGCAAACTTATCGACCGGTCCAGCAGACATGGCTGATGACCATGTCCGGCTTTCTCGACCTTTTATCATGCCGCCAGGGCTGACGCCCGGCAGTCAGGTTGAGTTCCGGAGGCGGGGTACATGCCGCCCCCGGGTCTCACCTGTCGTCGTGTCTGACCTATCGTCGTGTCTGATCTATCGCCTGCACCGGAAAGCGATGCGGGTGTTGCCCGGGGTCGCCCAGCGGGTGATCGAGGCAAGCCGCATGCCGTCGCGCCGACAGCTACGCGTGGCGTCCCTGCGCTGTTCTGCGCGCGTGCCGACATAGATGCAGCGCACGTTGCCACGCCGCGCCGGCACTGCCCGCACAAGCCTGTTGCCATATTCGGCGCGACAGGTGCGCCAGGCACTGGTGTGGCGCGAAACCGGGATGACCAGTGCTTCGCTATCGCTCGCTGCCGGGGCCTGGGCCGGTACACCCAGCGGCATTGCCGCCTGCGCCGGCGCACCAAGTACAAATGCCGCGAAAGCGGCGATCAAAAACTGCTTCTTCATCGAAATACTTCCCCTCTCTGCTTCCTCTCCGGAGCCAGATTGGACCGGGCAAGATGAAAGTGCAACGGGGAAGCCAGTGGGTGGCGAATAGCGAATAGCGAATAGCGAATAGGGTCGAGGCGGAAAGTTGAGATCGCAGTTGACCAGCATCCACCTGGTATTTTTTTTTGTATTCGCTATTCGCTATTCGCTATTCGCTATTCGCTATTCGCTATTCGCTATTCGCTAGAACCCCAGCTTTGCGGGATCCTTCGCATAGGCATAGATGATGATGTCCGTCATCGATTTGCGCACCATGCTCCAGTCTGGGAAGCGTCGCTCCGGGACTTCCGGGCGGGCGAGAAGAGTGATGCTGTGATGGCGCGGGTCGGCGAGGATCGCTTCGAACAGCTTGTCGACCGCGCCATCATGCCCCTCCAGGACCTGGCAGACGCGGCCATTCTCGAAGGCAATGACGCCGGTAATGCGCGTCAGCTTGTTGGCACCTGACGCATGCGAGACGATCGCGGATATGCCCTCTTCGGTGACATCGGGCTGCAGGATCGAAACATAGACGAGCCTGATTAACATGCTAAGGAGTTTAACGTGCGCTGACGCAATGCGCAACGAATGGTTGCGGCGAAATGTGATTGAAATCCGGGCTCAGGGCAGCACCGAGTAAGCGAACATCACCATGTCAGCCATTGGCCGCCGCACCATGCCCCAGTCGGAAAAATGGCGGCGCTCGACCTCGCTGCGATCCAGTTCGCTGACACCGGAATGACGCTTGTCGGCGCAAATCGAGGCAAACAGCTTCTCGATTGCGGCTGGCTCCCCCTCGAGGATCTGGCAGACGCGACGGGTCTCGGCATCGATAGCGATCACACCGGTAATGTTGTTCTGCAAATTGCTGGCATTGGCTGCCGCGATGATGTCGGAAACACCCTCATCTGCAATTTCAGGGAGGAGGGTGGATACATAGGCAAGTCTCAGGATCATGTGTCTGACCTAGGCTTTGAAATGTGGCAGCACAAGTCCGGTGTAAATGATAGGAAAAAAGTCCTTTACAACGTGACGGTGGTTTGCTATGGTCACGCTATCGTCGGGAAAATGCGCCTGAGAACAAAGGCGCTGGGAGCGGGCCTCCCGTTTCGGATCGCACCCTGGCTGCGACTGGCATCACAATAGCAGGAATGAAACGTGGAAATGTCTCATACACATGAGCAGCGGGCGACTGCGCGCGCGCTTCTCGGTGGGGCGCCGCCCACCGTCGGACGGCTGGCGGTGCTGTTGGGATCACCCACCGGCACACTTGCAGAATGGGCCAGCGAGGGCGGTTGGGCAGTGCTCGATTTTAGCCGGAACGAGGTGCGTGACTGTTACGAGCGATTGCGTGAGGCAACTGGCGAGCCATTCGATGACGGCCAGGGTGCCAGTCTCAACGAACCGCCGCCGCCCGTGCCACCCTCCGCGGCGCAGGACATCGACGCGGACGAGGCAGGAGTGCTCGCAGCAACTCTTCGCGACGTTTTCCTGAAGCAATGCAAGCGCATCGCGCGTCGCATGACGCGTGGTGATGAGCCGCTGGGCAAGAGTCAGATCGAGGTGATCAACGCACTGACGCGGCTCGCCGACAAACTGGATTCCTTGGCCCGCATCGATGCGGTCGCCAGACAGAATGAGCGGGATGAAGATGTCGCAGAGTTCCTCGAACGCATCAACGAGCGCGTCCTTTTCCTTGCAGAACGACTGGCTGAGGAGATCGTTTCCGGCACCCGAATGGGCCTTGCGACACAAAGCAATAGCGGCGGGGATTGAGGCGGAGTGGATGCTGCGCGGCCGCTTTGGCCAGTTGCACTTCTACCAGTCGCGTATTCTGGTCGCATTGGGCGGACGCGGCGCCGGAAAAACGCGCATGGGCGCGGAATGGACACATGCCCTGGTAAACGGCTTCGCGCCCTTCGCCGGGAGCCGGCTCGGTCGCTATTCACGCCTCGCGCTGATCGGCGAGAATCTCAACGATGCGCGCGAGGTGATGGTGGAGGGCGAGTCCGGATTGATCGCTGTTGCCGCTGCCCGCCCGGATGCATCGGCGATGCCGCGCTTCGAGGCGACGCGGCGGCGCGTCGTGTGGCCGAATGGCGCGGTGGCACAGATATTTTCCTCGGAGGACCCTGAAAGCCTGCGCGGACCGCAGTTTGACGCGGCCTGGTGCGACGAGACCGCCAAGTGGAAGAACGCCGAGGCAACCTGGGATATGCTGCAGTTTGGCCTGCGCCTCGGCACCTGTCCGCGCATCATGGTGACGACAACGCCGAGGCCGACAAAGCTGATGAAGCGCATTCTCGTCGATGCCGGTGCCATAGTGAAACGCATGCCTACCATCGACAACCAGGACAACCTGGCACCCGGGTTCGTTACGGAGCTCCAGAACCGTTACGGCGGGTCTGTGCTTGCACGGCAGGAACTCGGCGGCGAAATGATCGAGGATAGCGACGGCGCACTATGGGGGCGCGACAAGCTGGAGGCCTGCCTGGTGCGATCAGCGCCACCGCTGCGCCGCATCGTGGTCGGTGTCGACCCGCCGGCGACGTCGCATAGAAGCTCCGACGCCTGCGGTATCGTCGCGGCCGGCATTGCCGACGACGGCATGATTTATGTGCTGGCGGATGCCAGCCGACACGGCGCCCGGCCGCACGAATGGGCGCGCACCGCAGTAGATCTTTATCACCAGCTGGAGGCGGACTGCCTGCTGGCCGAAGTCAACCAGGGTGGCGACATGGTGACCGCAGTCATCCGGACCGTCGATGACCGTGTTGCTGTGAAGCCCGCCTGGGCCACGCAATCAAAACGCGCACGCGCCGAGCCGGTATCTTCACTCTACGCGGTCAACCGGGTCAGGCATGTCGGGCGCTTTCCTGAGCTCGAAGACGAAATGTGCAGTTTTGGACCGGACGGGCTGCCCGACGGCCGCTCACCCGACAGGCTCGATGCCATGGTCTGGGCGGTCAGTGAACTCGCGCTGCGCGGCCGGGCGGAGCCACGGGTGCGCGGGCTTTAGCCCGGTGAATGGTGAATGTGGGTCTTCAGCGCCTGATGCTCCGGTACAAGTTCACCCGCACGGCGCTTGCGAGATTTGCTTGTGTTTGAGGCATCAGCCTGAACTGCGACCAATTACCATTCACCATTCACACCTCAACTGATCCCACGGAGATCAACATGAAAATCAACTGGCCATTCCGCCGGCAGCAGCCGGTGGAGCGTAAATCTGTCGGCTCCGGCTGGGGTTACATCGCGCTGGAGCGCAGTGGCGAGGCGACCTG
>CAYZQP010000120.1:0-11139 GCA_964480545.1 uncultured Mesorhizobium sp.
CCGCCGCCGCGAGAAGCAGCTGGCCTATAACGAGGAGCACGGCATCACGCCGGAAAGCGTGAAGTCGCGCATCGCCGACATTCTGGATTCGGTGTTCGAGAAGGACCACGTCCGCGCCGACATCACCGGCTTCGCCGAGGATCAGGGCGCGATGATGGGCAACAACCTCAAGGCCCATCTTGAAGCTCTGACCAAGCAGATGCGCGACGCTGCCGCCGATCTCGACTTCGAGAAGGCCGCCCGTCTGCGCGACGAGGTCAAGCGCCTGCGCGCCATCGAGCTCACCCTTTCCGACGACCCGATGGCCCGCGATGTCGAGGGCCAGTCCCCCGCCTCCGGCCGCGAAAAGGGCAAGCACAACAAGGGCGTCGCCAGGCACCGCACAGCCGAAGAGCAGGAGCGCTTCCGCAAGCTCGACGCCGAACGCGCCGCCGAAGCCGCCATGAAGGCCGCCCGGCCCAACCTGTTCAAGAAACCTGACCTGGACGAGATGGGCACATCGGGCGATCATGCGACCCCTGCCGGCGCCATTGATCGCTCACTGTTCAAGAAGCAATCCGCCAGCGAGGCGCACGGCTCCGATTACGGCACGCCTGCCGACGGCAAGACGCTGTTCCGCAAGAACTCGTTGGACGAAATGACCGTCCGCCGCACCGAAAAGCCCGTCGAGGGCGTCAAGCCGATCAAGCGCGCAAAAATTGGCGCCGGCTCATATGAAGACCCGTCAGAGGCCAAGGCTAACGCGCGCAAAGGCAAGAAGAGCGGAAGGCCGGGGCATTGACTCCATGAGCCCACACTACCCGCACGGGATTGATTGTTGCTGGCTCGCGAGAGACAGGCTTGGGAACATTGCAGCTTTCGTGACTGCGGGCGTCGCGCCGATACCGGAGTTTCTACTGCACGACGTTCTTCGCGGCGGGATACCTGTTGACAATTCTCTCTGATCGAATGACCGAAACTCTCTACGGCGCAAATGGCCGGACGAGCGTTGTCGGCCCAAATTCGTCTGAGACAATTCGCAGATTCTTGTGCCGGGCTCCACTCAAGCCACCGATCCTCGCAATTCTGGTGCTAATGCTGTTGCGCGCAACGCCACTGTTTTTGCTGATCGCGCCCTGCGCTCGCTCCTTACCTTATCGCTCGAATGCGCTGACTAACCCACCGTCATCTCAAACGAGATCTCGCAAGCGTGCCAGGCGGCTGGCCTATGGCGCTGCCGCAACTGTCACCTTTCTGCTGACAGCCTATCTGGGTCTGAGCCCCGGATTCGAGCAGGATGTGATCATGGTTTTCGCCCTTCTGATCTCGCCGCTATTCTTTGGAGCTGGGTACCTGCTTACCGTAATTTCAGATCGGCTGATCGACATGTTCGTCGTTGGTCGGTCAGTAACGATCAGCATAGTGCTATACCGCGTTGTGTTTGAGCCGCCGATATTGGCGTTCCTTTTGCTGATTCTGATGCGCTTTCCGCACTTGTTAATCCTGCTGGTGCCAATCGCGCTCGTGCCCTATTTCGTTTCGCGCACTCGTTAGTGCTGGACATCGGGTTCTCGCAAAGCACACGCCGCCTAAAACAGCCCGCCACCGTCGGGCACCTTGCGCTCGATCGCGCCAAGCACGACGGCACCCTCTTCGTCGGGAAAGCCCAGCGTAAGCACTTCGGACATGAACTTGCCGATCTGGCGCGGCGGGAAATTCACCACCGCAAAGATCTGACGCCCCACGAGATCATCGGGCTTGTAGTATTTGGTGATCTGCGCCGACGAGCGCTTGACGCCCACTCCCGGCCCAAAATCGATCTTCAGCTTGTAGGCCGGTTTGCGCGCCTCAGGGTATTCCTCGACCTCGATGATCGTGCCGACGCGAATGTCGACCTTGGCGAAATCGTCGAAGCTGATGAGCGGCTTCAGTTCGCCCGTCGGCACGGCGTGCGTCATGCGTTGCCGACCGTCTCGAACAATGTGCTGGAAATCGCCTCGCGTGCCGGCGTGCCCGACCAGACGACAAACTGGAACGCCTGGTAAAAGCACTCGCAGGCTTCCAGCGCGCTCGACAGCAACACCTCGACCTGGCGGCTGGTTGGCTCGGCACCGCCTGCCAGCAGCAGCGACTGGCGAAACATGATTGCGCCTTCCTGCTCCCACAAATCAAAATGGCCGAAAAGCAGTTGCTCGTTGATCAGGGCGAGCAAGCGCATCACCTCAAGCGTCCGGTTCTCCGGAACCTTCAGATCAAACGCGCAGGCGAGGTGCACGGCCTCGAAATCCTCCATCCAGGAGAATGAGACGTGATACTCCGTCCACGTCCCGGCCACAGAAATCGATATCTCGTCGTCACCGGGGCGCTCGAAAGCCCAGTCGTTATTGGTCGCCACCTGCTGGATGACATCCACCGGATGTGCCTCGCGCGAGGTTTCGATTTCAACCAGTTCCATCATGCACGTTCGTCCCGTCGCGAGGGCAGGCCCTCAAGCCAACTCAAATCACCCAATACAAATCCCGGGGTGTCGCTCTATCGCAGCGACGCCACAAAACTGCACCGGCGGAACCGGCACGAATCATTGAATAAATTCAGTCTATTGATGCGCCGAGTCGGCGCTAGCCCCCTGACCTATCAGGGGTGTGGACAGCGCTTCGCAGATTGATTCATGCCTTGGCGCTAAGCGATTCAGCATATGGGCTTTTTCGCTCTGGGCTGCTGTGGACAAGCAGCAGCAATTATTTTTTCGCCGCACGTGTGGTTGTGCGCTTTTCGGCCTTTGCGGGTTCGTCAGCGACCTCGGAAATGCCAAGCTTTGCTTCCAGCGCCTCGATACGCGCAGCCAGTTTGCGATTTTCCTCGCGCGCCCTGACCGCCATTTCCTTGACCGCCTCAAAATCCTCGCGCTGCACAACGTCCATCGAGCCCAGAATACGTTCACCCTGTGCCTTGAAGGCAGTCTCAACCTCGCGGCGAACGCCCTGCGCTGCACCCGCAGCGTCGGTCATCAACCTGGCGATATCATCGAGCAAACGATTGGGGCCGGCGTTCATGGCTGTCTCCTGCTGCTTCCTGCAAAGCAGTTAGGCCCGCCCGCATCGCAATACAAGTGCGACCCGCAGGCGCTGCCTGCAGGTCATCAGCCGCAATCAGTCTCACCCCAGGGTGAGATTGACAGCCTTGGGACCCTTGCCGCGCTTGTCCGGCTCGGTTTCGAAGCTGATCTTCTGGCCGTCTTCAAGACCGGGCAAACCCGAAGCCTGCACTGCGGAGATGTGGACGAACACGTCCTTGCCGCCGTCATCCGGCGTAATGAAGCCGAAACCCTTGGCGTGATTGAAAAATTTAACTGTGCCGGACGGCATTTCAGGCTCCTCTGTCCATTTCGTGTCCGCGGCCCATTACTCCGCGTATCCGGCAAATACAGAAAGGAGAAGAAAGGAGCCTTGCGCCCGGAGCCTGGTGACCCTCTGTTGCGCGAGTTCCTGAGTGCTGCCGCATTTCAGGACACACCTGTTCAGTCCCCGGGCTGACAAAGTCCGGAAACCAAACTTGTCCACAATTTCACGATATCGGCAAGCGAAACTTTCCACCTGTCATTGAGCGGGCGTTAGGTTAGCCCTGCCCTCAATCGGTGAAAACTGACGTTCCCGACAGGAAAATCACTCAACCCGCAGGTTAACTGCCTTCGGGCCTTTGCCCATGCGGTCGGGCTCGACGTCAAAGGTCACTTTCTGGCCATCTACCAGTGTGCGCAGACCGGACTTTTCAATCGCGGAAATGTGAACGAACACGTCCTTTGCGCCGCCGTCCGGAGTGATGAATCCAAAGCCCTTGGTCGCGTTGAAGAATTTTACGGTGCCAGTCTGGGATGACATTTTGGGGAAGCTCCTTCGCCCGTTTCGTACTGGACCGGCCCTCCCAGGCCGATCCGGGGATCTTGGCGCTCATGCATCGCGCACGATCGGACCCTCCGCCAAGACGGGGTCTGTCAGATATCTACGATGTCGGGGAAAGGTCGTTCACAGCTTCCAGTCTCCGGGTCACCAAATGCCCGAACACGAAATGTATCGCATGGAAAGAAATAGGTGGCAAGCACAACTATGGTTCAGGCGCGACCTGAAAATTTATGGGCGCGAGGACTTTGCTCGACATGGATCCGGGGGAAGTCTGCAAGTCTATCCATAGTGATCATCCTCGCTGCACGACACTTCCGCCTGTAACCTGGCTTGCGCAATTCCGGACCGCAATCCGGTATCGCGGGTGCCGAACACAAGAACGGCACAGTCGCGTGATCAGTTGATCCTGTGCTCGCCGTCTGAACAACTTCGTTCAGGACGGGTAGCCACGGGAGATGCACATGAAGCGGCTGGTCACGATATTCGGCCTCACGTCAGCGATGCTGTCAGCACTCATCATCACCTCTGACAGCTTTGCGCCCGCTCAGGCACAGGAGACGCGGCGCGCCTGCACGCGGGAGTACAATCCGGTTTGTGCGCAACGGGGCCGGGATCGCCAGACATTCTCTAATGCCTGTGTCGCGCGTTCGCAGGGCTACCGTATCCGACACCGGGGAGAGTGTGAACGGCGGCGACCGCGTGACCAGGTCATGTGTCCGATGATTTACAAACCCGTTTGCGGCGTGCGTGGCGGCAGCATCAGGACCTTTGGCAATTCCTGTCAGGCTGGAGCGGAAGGTTACCGTATCCTCCGCAATAGACCCTGCTGACTGTCAGGCTAGCTGGATCGGATCGCCGTAACAGTGTCAGTTGCAGGCTCCACCGCTGACACGCTGAGGCTAACCCCTTCCAGCGTCTCGATCAGGAATTGCAGCGTCGCTGAGGGACTGAGCGGCCGGGATATCAGATATCCCTGCATATAGTCCGCGCCAGCCTGCTCCAGGATCCGCAGCTGGTACATGGTTTCCACCCCCTCGGCCACAGTCTGGATGCCGATGTCCGCGGCCAGTCGCGTGATCGCACCGACAATCTTCACGTCCTTCGGCGACGCGTCGATATAGTCGATCAGCGATTTGTCGAGCTTGAGTATGCTGAAATCCATGCCGGAGAGGCGAACAAGGTTTGACTGCCCGGCACCAAAATCATCGACAGCAAGACAGAAGCCGAAGCCATGCAACTCGGCGATGCTCTGAACAACCCTGTCATCGCCTTCCATTTCGGCGGACTGCTCCGTTACCTCAAGAACGATCCGCCGGGTGTCAACGGACCATTTCTGGGCAAGCGCAAAGAACCTGCCCGCGATATCGGCCCGTGTGAGCAGCTCGGGCGAAACGTTGATCGAAACCTGGAACTCTCGATCCACGAAATTCAGGCTGGCGCGGAAGCGGCAGGCACTCTCAAGGATATAGAGCGTCAACTCCATCATCTGACCGGTTGAGCGCGCGACATCGCAGATCTCCAGCGGCGGGATGTAGCCGAGAGTCGGGTGATTCCAGCGCACCAGTGTTTCGATGATCGCGATTTTCCGGTCACTCGTCCGCATGATCGGCTGGTAGGCGACATCGATCAGCCCGAGGCGGATAGCTTCAGCAATGTCGGCCTCAAGCGTAACCTTGCGATCGTTATGCTTCAGCAGTTCGGCAGAAAATACCAGATACCGGTTCTTTCCGAGGCGCTTGGCAGCATAGAGCGCAAGGTCTGCGTTACGGATCATATCCTGTGGCGAGTTGCCAACGCCGCTCTCCGCAAGATGGCAGATACCGGCGCTGGTCGTAATGTTGATCCGGGAGCCATCAATCAGGAAACCTCCTGAAGTGTCTCGAATGACGGCCTCGACAAAAGCAACGCACCTGTCGGTCTCAATGAGCGCAGCGAACTCGTCGCCACCGAAGCGCGCGACTACATCGGAAGGCTCGCTGTGGGAGCGCAGGACATCCGCCATTCTTGCCAGCAGCTTGTCGCCTACGCTGTGTCCATGCGTGTCATTGATCTTCTTGAACCCGTCCAGATCAAAAAAGACGACGCTGGCCTGTGCGCCTTGCGACCTCTCCACAAGCGCCTCCTCAAACCACATGCGGTTGGCGATTCCGGTCAGATAGTCGGTCCGCATGGCGTCGCGCTTTTCCGCAACAAGCCTGCTGAGCCGCTGGTTCGAGCGCCAGTACAACAGCAGTTCGATCATGATGTACACGATCGCCATGCCGACAATAATCTTGTACTCGGCCTGCACCGAGCGAACCTGTTGCAGCGTGGTGAAGTCCCTGCTTGTCGCTACATTCGTGGCCTTCCGGCGCTCGCGATACGCCCAGTCGGCGAAATCAGAAATGCGTGCCGCAAAATCCATCTCCAGGGCTTCGAGAGCGGTATAGCTCTCGGGTTTGCCGGCAACCAGACCCCTGGTCGCTGCTTCAAAACGCGGAAGAGCCTCAACCAGTTCAGGTACGACCGTGCGTTCAGGCGATTGATTGACGACCGCCGCATAGCTTTCCGAATTCAGTGAAACGGCGCGAGCCCACATCAGGTCTAGATTGAGACCGACGCTGGACGTGGTGACAGATGAATCGCCCTCCGCCAGCTTGCGCGCGCTGGTGTAGAAATGCGTCATCTCATTCTCGAGCCTTGAGGCCTCCTCAAGTCGCGAGATATTATGGAGACCCCTGTCGAGGCCGGCAGCAATCTCTTTCATACGCATGTCGCTGGCGAGCCAGAATGCGCCCAGTACCGCCAGGACAAGCGGATATCTGATTGACGCAGTCAGCCGTAGCTTCACTTGACGATTACCTCATGCAATTGCCAGACACTGCGCTGCTCGTAGATAGCATCTGCGAGTTCGGGCACATCACTCCTTGGATAGACGATCCATGCCGGGCCCTTCTCCCGCACCGAAAGTCTGGCACCATCCAGTTCAATGGCCGCGATAACGTTAAACTTCCTGAAATCGGCCAGCGGAACCTCGGTTTCGTACTTGTCGAGAGCCGTGGCGTCAGCCACTTCACCGTCGATACCTGCCTCTGCCAGGAGGTCCCGCATCAGCGGCCCCGATACCTTGTGCTTGACCTGGTCCATACCGGGCAGCGTGGTTTCAAATGTTGTCATTCCGACCTTGGCGATCACGCTTTCGGTCACCGCAAAATCGGGCCTGGATCCGTCAGCCCGCTTGATGACAAAGAAGGCCTCTTCAGCCAGCGCAGCACCTGCCGAGATCGCCAGCGCCGCTACAGTGATCAAAGCCCTTCGAACAATCTGGCCCATGCAAATTCCTCGCGAATCCGTACCAGATAAACCCTCGTGGTGAAATACAGGTTACCGGGACTTCAAAAAACCGAATGACCGGCTCAGGCAGGGACCGTGACAATCGCGCGCAAGCCCCCGAGCGGGCTGCTGTCCAGCACGATATCCCCGCCATGACTGCGGGCAATGTCCCGGGCGATAGCCAGCCCGAGCCCGGTACCGCTGGAATCCAGATTGCGGCCGCCTTCAAGCCGGACGAACGGCTTGAACACTTCCTCACGCTGGCTCTCGGGCACACCTGGACCGTCATCATCCACAACGATCTTCAGGATGCCTCCATCGTGCACGATGTCGACACTGACATTCCTGGCGTAGCGCATTGCATTGCCTGCAATGTTTCCAAGCAGGCGTCCGAACGCGTGCGGCCGCACATTGGCGATCGGGTCACCGGCCAGCTTTGACTGAAGCACTCGCCCGCGCAACTCTGCTTCATCCTCGAGGCGTTCGAGATAATCCTCCAGATTGAAGCGACCCGTATCCTCTGACTGCTCGCCGCGCGCAAACTCCAGATACCCCACAAGCATCGATTGCATGTCATCGATATCCTTGTTGAGCGCCTCACGATCTTCCTGCGATCCAATCAACGCCAATTGCAGCCGGAAGCGGGTCAGAATCGTCCGGAGGTCGTGGCTGACACCGGTCAGCATTGCAGTTCGCTGCTCGATCTGGCGCTCGATACGCTCACGCATTTGTACGAAGGCCAGCCCTGCGCGCCGAACCTCATCGGCGCCGCGCGGGCGAAAGTCATCCGGGGGAGGTCGCCCCTTGCCGAAGCTTTCGGCTGCCTCCGCAAGCGCCGAGATCGGCTTGATCTGATTGCGCAGGAACGGAATTGCAATCGTCACCAGGACGAGCGACGTGCCGAGCATCCAGACGAGAAATATATGTGTGTTGGATGCATAGGCCTGGCCCCGCGGGGCAAACACCCGCAGGACGCGGTCTTGCATCGCAATGCGGATTTCGATCAGCTTGGAATTGCTCTCGGTGTCGATCCAGTATGGCTTGCCGATCCGCGTCGTGATCTCCTCGGCAAGAATGTTGTCGAGGATAGAGAAGAAAGTTGACGGGCCGCGTTGCGCCGGCAACGGGTCCGGCGGCAGCACATCAATCGTCAGGTCGAGCCGGCTTCGCGCCAGCCGGATAATGTCGGAATAGTTGCTGCCTTGCGGCCGCGCCTCGACCATATCCACCAGCGCGCCAACATCGCGCACAGTTGCTGTCGAAAGGCGCTTGGTGACGGTCTGCCAGTGGCGCTCCATAAACACCGATGCGACCACTGTCTGCAGCAGGATCATCGGCGTGATAACAATCAGCAGCGAGCGCCGGTAGAGGCCGCGCGGCAGGACATGCGCAACACGACGCCAGAAGCGGCTCCACCCCCGCTGCACCCGGGCAACAGGCCCTGCGCTGTAGCCGGGCATGGCCTGTGCTGCACCCGGCGTATCGGTATCTTGTGTAGTCATTGCCCGGGGCATCTCACAGCCAGCAAGTGGCCAGTTTATTCCACGCTGAGCTTGTATCCAATACCACGCACCGTCTGCAGCCAGACAGGGTTGGCAGGATCCCGCTCGATCTTGCGGCGCAGACGATTGATCTGGACATCGATCGTCCGCTCGCCAACCTCGACATCACCTGCCACCAGTTCATGGCGCGGGATTGTCTCGCCGGCGCGCTCTGCAAAGATAACGAGTATCTCCTGTTCCCGATCCGTCAGTTTGAGCGTTTCACCGCCCTTTTTCAGCTCGCGCCGCGCGATCTGGAACGTGTAAGGCCCAAACACCACCTGCTCGACTTTTGGCTGCTGGGGCGGCCCGCCGCGTCGCAGGATATTGTTGATGCGCAGGATCAACTCGCGCGGATCGAATGGCTTGGGCAAGTAGTCATCGGCTCCGGCTTCCAGACCCGCAATGCGGTTGTCGGTCTCCGAGAGAGCTGTCAGCATAAGGACAGGCACATCGAACTGTTGTCGCAAAGACTTCGTCAACTCGATACCGGATTCGCCCGGCATCATCACGTCGACAATCAGCAGGTCGAAATCCAGCCCGCTTAGTTTGCGCCTCGCCTCGAGTGCGTTACTCGCGACGGTCACACGAAAGCCGTTGCTGGCAAGATATTGCCGCAACAGGTTCCGGATGCGGGTGTCGTCATCAATAACCAGCAAATGCGGTGCGTCGTCGTCCGGCGCTTTTCGCGCTGTCTCAGCGTTTTCCATCAAATGGTTCCGTCATCCTCCCGGGAAGCCGGTCGATTTGCCCCCTCAGTTCCGGATTGACCATCGACTTGAGGAAGGTCTCGACAACCTGACGTTCGGTCTGTCCCGTTTCGTCAAGTGCAGCCTTTATCCGGCGATGTTGGGGCAATGCCAGCGCCAACGCAAGCGCCCGCCCCTTCGCGGTGGGATAGAGCTCGCGCTGCCTGCGGTCCCTTGGCCCCTGCACCTGAACAATGTGACCGGTGTCGATCAACTGCTTCAGCACACGCCCCAGGCTCTGCTTGGTGATCTTGAGAACATCCAGCAACTCGGCGATGGTCAGGCCCGGCATGCGGTTTACAAAGTGAACCACCCGGTGATGCGCACGGCCAAAACCATACTGGTCGAGTATCTTGTCCGGGTCTGAGGTAAAGTCGCGATAGGCGAAGAAAAGCAGCTCGATCAGCGTGAAATCGACCCCGTCCCCCGGGGTGATCGCCGATTTCAGCGGCTCTGAAGCCACCGGCTTTCCAATCGACATTTCCGCTCCCACTAGGACAGTACCCCTGACCTAAATGAGACCATCCACAACTTTTGGCAAGCCGGAAGTGCCAAATCCACGAAAAACTACGTGTTTTCGAGCAATTTGATGGTTAACCGTATCTTAACGTCATGTTTGACTTTCGTCGCAATCCGAGTCTGATATCCGCCAGCCGGCAGCGGGACCGGCAGTCAAAAGGATTACGAAGATGGAATCACTCTTGCCGATCATCATTCAGGTGGTCACCGGCATCATTGGTGGGCAGGCTATCGGCGCAGCAGTCGGCGGAGCGGTCATGGGCCAGTTGCCCAAGCTGCTCGGCGGCGCGATCGGCGGCGTCGGCGGTGCGACGATCCTCGGCAGCCTGCTCGGCGGTGGTGGTGCGGCTGACGCGGCTGCTACTGCAGCAAGCAGCGGTGCGTTCAACATCGAGAACATCGTCGGCGGTCTGGGCGGCGGCGCCGCCCTCACCGGCGTTATCGGCGCTGTGATGAAGTCGATGAACAAGTAACAGATTTGGCGTTTGCCGAACTGGCGCGGGCGGCCTATAGGCCGCCCGTATTGTTTTGAGGAACCATCATATGGGCAAACTCAACGCCGGCATCATCCCGGTCACGCCGTTCCAGCAGAACTGCACGATCCTTTTCGATGACGAGACCAAGGTCGGCGTGGTGGTTGACCCCGGCGGCGACGTTGACCAGATCATGCGCGCCATTACCGAAAACGGCTTCACCATCGGAGCGATCTGGCTGACCCATGGCCATCTCGATCATGCCGGCGGCGCCATGGAGTTGAAGGAGAAGCTCGGCGTCGACATCATCGGACCGCACAAGGATGATGCGCCGCTTCTCGCCAACATTGAAAACCAGGCCGCGCGCTTCGGCGTGCCCGGAACGATGCACAACTGCACGCCCGACCGCTTTCTGGAGGAAGGGGAGACAGTCTCCTTCAGCGATCATAGTTTCAAGGTGCTGCATTGCCCCGGCCACGCGCCCGGCCATGTGGTGTTCTACAACGAGGCGGCGCGGTTCGCTCATGTCGGCGACGTCCTGTTCAACGGCTCGGTCGGCCGCACCGACTTGCCGGGCGGTGATCACGCGACGCTGATCCGCTCCATCAAGGAAAAGCTGCTGCCGCTCGGCGACGATGTCGGCTTCATCTGCGGTCACGGGCCGGGG
>CAYZQP010000121.1:0-305 GCA_964480545.1 uncultured Mesorhizobium sp.
ATCAGGAACGGCTGGTCGATCGGACGCTCAGGCGTCGGGATGTAGGCGTCAACCTCTTCCATCAGCTTGCGGATCGCGTCTTCACCGATCGTCTTGTCCTTGTCCTGCAGAGCAGCAACAGCCGAACCCTTGACCATCGGGATGTCGTCGCCCGGATACTCGTACTTCGACAGAAGCTCGCGAACTTCCAGCTCGACCAGCTCGAGCAGCTCGGCGTCGTCAACCAGGTCGACCTTGTTCAGGAACACGACCAGGGCGGGCACGCCGACCTGACGGGCCAGCAGGATGTGCTCGCGGGTCTGCGG
>CAYZQP010000121.1:315-3862 GCA_964480545.1 uncultured Mesorhizobium sp.
CACATAGTCAGCGTGGCCGGGGCAGTCGACGTGTGCATAGTGACGGTTCGGGGTCTCATATTCGACGTGTGCCGTCGAAATGGTGATGCCACGCGCCTTCTCTTCCGGAGCGGCGTCGATCTGGTCATACGCCTTGAACTCGCCAAAATACTTGGTGATCGCAGCCGTCAACGACGTCTTGCCGTGGTCAACGTGACCAATCGTGCCGATGTTCACATGCGGCTTCGTACGCTCAAATTTACCTTTTGCCATCGTCTCTTTCCTTGGGCAGTCACTTGCCGGGTTTGCGCGATGCGCGGCGATTAGCGACTGACAGCCAAAAAGACAAGCCTTTTTGCCCGGATCGCCAGCATCCGCCTGCATCGCATTTTGGGGATGGCTGAGATATGGGTGCTGGGCGCCGATTTTAAAGAGCTGCCGGACGCGCAGGAAACGCGGAGGTTTCGTGCCAGCATTCAGAACGCTCGAAGATATGCAGAGCTCACTGCGCGAAGCAGGCCTGGGCGATTTCGTTCAGCCGATCAGCCAGACTGTGCGACCCGTTATCCTTTTTCTGCGCCAGCTTGTGCCGGACGATTCGCTCGGCCTTGCGTCGAAATATGGTGGCGTGCCGGACCTGCCGGAAGACTTCGCCTGGCCGATGCGCCCCGCGCTTCCCAATGCTGATGAGCTTGCACGCCACGCCCGGGAACTGGCGGAGCAACAGGTGACTTTCATGCGCGACCTTGAGGGCATACCGCCGGAAGCAAAAAGCCCGGAAGCGGTTCAGGCGTTCCGCGATCAGGCCGAACTTCAGGTCGT
Organism: uncultured Mesorhizobium sp.; assembly: GCA_964480545.1. Taxonomy (GTDB): domain Bacteria; phylum Pseudomonadota; class Alphaproteobacteria; order Rhizobiales; family Rhizobiaceae; genus Mesorhizobium_G. The sequence goes on from CAYZQP010000121.1 coordinate 1,117, forward strand.
GACCTATCACCGGCCCTTCCCGCTGGCCTTTGTTGCCCAGTTGAACCTGGGCGAGCTTTCACTGCTGGCAGGCTACCCCGCAGACTTCCCCCAGACCGGTCTGCTCAGTGTGTTCACCGATGTGAGCACCAGCGCGATGCGCCTGTTCCTGCATGAGCCGACGGCCCGGTTTGCGCGGCGTCAGTTTCCAGATGAGCTCGTAGCCTATCATGACAGCCGCCAGAGCGCAGCGCACGAGACCTGGAAGCGCCCGAACAACAATGCCGAAGTGCTGTATGCCCTGCCTGCAATCATGCCGCCCGCACATTGGGGCGGTTACCCTGGTCTCTATCATGAGAAGCTCTACAACTGGGTGAACTCCCTTGATGATCGATATGTCTTCTCACCAGAGTACAAGGACATCGCGGCGATCGCGCTGGCTGGCGAGGACGCGAATTGTGGAAGTTTCGGCGACAAGCTCGGCGGCTGGCCCGTGGACATTCAGGGTCATGCCGAGACCGACATTGATGGCCAACGCATCAGCGCGCCCGGCAAAACGCCCTGGCGACAGATTTTCAGCTATGGCGGCGAGAGCTTTGGCGCCAGGCTGATTGACCCCGACTTCATCACCGACGGGGCGACCTACATTTTCCTGCGTGATGAGGACCTCGCTGCCCGGCGCTTTGACCGCGCACGCTGGACGCTACAGTTCACCTGACGCCACCGGCATAGAGCAGAAATCTATGCGAGTTCGCGCCTCATTCTGGCGACATCGAGAAAGGCCTCGACCTCAGATGCGTTGATCGGGCGGCTGAAATAGTAGCCCTGCATCGATTTGCAGCCGAGGCGCGACAGAGCCTCTTTCTGTTCCACGGTTTCCATCCCCTCGACAATGCAGTCGATGTCGAGGCTGCGGCAAAGGTCGACAACGCTGCGGACAATCGTCTGGCTTGTGCCGGCCTTTTCGATGTCGCTGACGAAGCTACGGTCAATCTTGATCTTGTCGAAGGGAAGCCGGTGAACGTGGCTGAGGCTGGAATAGCCGGTGCCGAAATCATCAAGCGATACCCTCGCGCCGAGAGCCTTCAACAGACGGATCGAGGTTTCGGCCTGGCCGAAATCGCTCATCAGTGCGGTTTCGGTCACCTCGAAATCAATGCGAGACGGCGCGACCTGGCTCTTGCGGACAATCGCCATGATCTGCAGCACGGAGGTCGGCGAAAGCAGATCTCGCACAGAGAGATTGAACGATACCGAGAATCGCTCATCCCAGGTTGCCGCAATGGCAAGAGCCTTTCGCAACAGGCAGTGTGTAATCGCGTGAATACGGTCTGTGCGCTCGGCGACCGGTATAAACTCGCCCGGCGAAACCGCGCCGAGAACGGGGCTCTGCCACCGTGCCAGCGCCTCGAAACCGGAAGGCATGCCGGCGGCCACATCCATCACCGGCTGGAACTGCAGTGACATCTCGGCTTCGAGGTCTGCCCCGCGCAATGCCTGCTCGATCTTCATATCGCGGCTGATTGCAGTTTCGTGCGACTTGTCAAACAGGATGGTCGCGCCGCGATCATGCTGCTTGGCGTGATAGAGCGCATAGTCTGCCCGTTCGTAGAGGTCAGCAGCGGTATCGTCCGTGCTCTGCATACCAGCGAAGCCGACCGATGCCGAGACCTGAACGACGAGATCCTCAAGCACGATCGGCTCCTCGATCGAGGCTCTCAGGTTTTTACCGAGGCCGAGCAGTTCGCTGTCGGTCGAAGCCTCGACAACAATGGCAAACTCGTCTCCGCCGAGCCTGGCGACGAGCAGTCCGGGGCCTGCAAATTTCGTCAGACGGTTGCCGACCTCGCGCAGCACCCGATCGCCGGCAACATGGCCATATGTATCGTTGACCGGCTTGAACCCGTCGAGGTCGATAACGCCGACAGCAATGGCGGGCTGCTGCGGCGCTACCGGATCAAGGCGCCGATCAAGCTCGGTGAAGAAGAACCGCCGGTTGGGCAGTCCGGTGAGGTTGTCGCAATTTGCGAGGCGCAGGTTTTCATCGCTCAGGCGCTTTGTCTCGGCCTCCGAGATCACCATATTGCGGAAATCAGCGGATACCAGCTTCAGGATGTAGAGCACGCCGGCGATAGCCAGCGCGATGTTGAGACCGATCATCGCCTCGGTCACGCTGCGTGTGGCCAGGAAGGCCGAATATGGCAAGGCAAGCAGGATCGCGATGAGAACTGCTGCCGGCCGCACATGCATCATGCCGAACACGCCGGCGACGCCAGTAATTCCGACCACGACACTCAGATGCGCGCGCGATTGCGGCGTTCCATAGAGGTAGAGGGTTGTAACCCACGCGAGATACATGGCGCCGAGTGCACCGCCGGCAATTGTGGCAATGCGCAACTGGCGCACGGCTGTGGCGCTGTCGATGGGTGCGCGGCCCATGCGTGTCCAGAAAATCAGACGGCCGAGGCAGACCAGGACCAGACCGATCGGAATGTAAACTGTGAGAAAACTGGATGGCAGGCTGGCATGCGTGATGGCGATCGTTGCCGCGTTGACCATCAGGATCAGGTAGAGAACGGGGACGAGTTTCGCGTATGCTTCGAGCTGCGCGTGCACGAGGGCGCTATTGCCGGTATCCAGGCGCAACCATGAAAACACTTGAAACGACTTCCGTCAGAGCCGAACGCGAGTCCTCAGCCTAGGCAATTGCCGTAAATTTGGCGTTACCGAAAGCGTTCAGATGCGAAAGACTGGAGCGGGTGAAGGG
>CAYZQP010000121.1:3872-6958 GCA_964480545.1 uncultured Mesorhizobium sp.
TTGGAAGGCTGCTGCTCTACCATTGAGCTACACCCGCATCGTACCAACGTGGCACGTTCCGCGCTCAAAAGCGAGGCCGCCCCGAAGGCAGCCCGCACAATGCTCTGGTCAGTGGTGGAGGAGGTAGGACTCGAACCTACGAAGGCGTAGCCAGCGGATTTACAGTCCGCCCCCTTTGCCGCTCGGGACACTCCTCCGTACTGCCGGAAGCATTGCTGCAAGGCTTCGCATCTACCGTTTCGGAAACCCTGCCCGGCAAATGCGAAGCGCCTTATGGCCATTGGCCCGATGGCTGTCAACCGCGTCGCCCAATGATTTCTCACACATTGGCGCGGTGTCCCGTCGCAGCACCACGGTCTACGTGGACGTAGTCAGAACCTGCTTGAGACGCCGAAGCTAACAGCCTGGTCGAAGGAATCAGCTGGCGCATTCTTCATGGCCTCCGCGACGTGGGCGTCGCGTTGCTCTACCAGGTTCGCCATTTCCCGCTCAAGCACCTTCCGGGCTGCGGTTCGCTCTGCGACTGTCTTGCCCAGGTCCTCCTTCGACAGGCCCTTGAGATCGTCGGGCAATTCTTCCGCAGCGATTGCCTCCAGCGGACGAACATTGTTGCGAACGTCATCAAGCAGATCGCCGCCACCGGTCACGATCTCTTTCTCTGACTTCTTCGAATAATAGCGCGAGTTGTCGACCTGCACTGCCGCAGGTGCAGCGGCACGGGCCTCGACCTTCGCCTTGTACTCGTCCTGCTGCGCACGGTTTCCATAGGGCACGGCGGTGCGATCAATGCGCCGCTGAAGGTCGATGATCTTCTGATCGTAGGGGCTGTTGTAGACCTGGACCTGGCCACCGTTCTGCGGGATAGCGAAATAGTCGCCGCCGCCGAGTTTGGCGATTTCTTTCCAGAACTCGCGGGTGATCGGATCGTCGCCGGCCTGGATCGTATGCACGATGATGTCGTCCTGACGCGCACGGCGGATAATCTCGGGGTATTTGGGGGCAGCATAGTTCATCTGTGGAGGCGCATCGCCAACGAGGAAGATGATCCGTCGCACCCTGTCCCCTGAACTCCACGCCACATCCTCAACGGCCGTATCGAGCGCCTCATTGACGGATTCGGGTGTGTCGCCGCCGCCATCGGCCTGGAAGCGCATCAGGTCTCCATAGAGGCCCTGTATGTCGGAACTCATTTGATACATGCGCACGACATAGTCATCGCCCCGGTCGCGGTAGCCGACCAGCGCCATGTGAATCTTTGCATCGGGATTAATGTCAACGATGGAGTTGGCTATCGCCCATATCTTCTGCTTTGCGCCATCGATCAGGCCGGCCATCGAGCCGGTGGTGTCAAGCACGAAGGCTACCTCGATGCGCTCGACATTGTTCTTGCTGGCAGACACCGGACCGACTGCGATGCCGAATGCTGCGAGGCTTGCACCGACGACAAGAGCTTTGCGTAGTTTGCTGATCATGAGTGATCTCCTTTCGAAGCATTGGACGCGCGCAGCGTTGCGGTCCTTTGGGGCCGGCTGTTGATTTTTCGCAGGCGAGATTGCGTTCGGGTCCGGGAAGATTTGTGCAGGCGATGCTTGACGCTGGGCGGGCAGAGCGCCAAACACCGCAGCTACAGGAGCCAGCGATGAGCAACACGCCCAAAGACACCCATTACGCGCGGCTGCGTCGGCAATTCCGCGACCAGAAGGCGGGGCTCGAGCACAAGCCGGCAGCCAAGCGCCCGAAACTCCCGCCTGGCGATGGCGCACCAGCCGGCCTGGTGCATCTTTACGGGCTGCACACGGTGCGCGCTGCACTTGACAATCCGGCGCGCAAGATCCGCTACATGCGCGTCACCCGAAACGCGCTGGACCGGCTCGAGATCGCCGACCCGGCCGCCCTGCCCTTCGAGACGCGCATTGTGGAGCCGCGCGAGATTGATCGCATCACCGGCTCGGAGGCGGTGCATCAGGGTGTGCTGATCGAAGCCGAGCCACTCAAGCCGAAACGTCTTGGCCAGTTGACCGATACCAGGCTGGTGCTGGTGCTCGATCAGGTTACCGATCCGCACAATGTCGGCGCGATCCTGCGGTCAGCAGTGGCATTTGACGCCGGGGCGCTGATCACCACCGCCCGGCATTCGCCTCAGGAAAGCGGTGTTCTGGCAAAAGCTGCATCGGGTGCGCTGGAGCACATTGATCACATCGAGGTGCGCAACCTGGCCGATGCTCTGGCCGAGTTGCACGAGGCCGGGTTTCACACTGTCGGACTCGACTCGGACGGACCCCAGGTGCTCGAAGAGACGCTCTCTGGTGACAGGATCGCGCTGGTCCTGGGCGCCGAAGGCAAGGGCCTGCGGCAGAAGACGCGTGAGACCGTGAGCGCCCTGGCGCGGCTTGATATGCCCGGCGCAATCCGTTCGCTGAATGTCTCGAATGCAGCCGCGGTCGCCATGTATGCTGCCCGGCGAGTGCTCGGCTAGGTAGCGTCTCGCAGCCAGCCGAGTCCGGCCTCTGTGCCGGCTCCGGGCCGGTACTCTGCCCCTACCCAGCCATCATAGCCAAGCTGATCGATCAGCCTGAACAGGAAGGGATAGTTGATCTCACCGGTGCCAGGCTCGTGCCTGCCGGGATTGTCGGCGATCTGGATATGCGCAATCCCGGGAAGAAGGCGCTCGATGGAGCGGGCGAGATCGCCCTCCATGATCTGCATGTGATAGACGTCGTATTGCAGCCAGAGATTCCCCACTCCCGCTTTATCTATAATCTCGATCGCCTGCTGCGAGTGGTTGAGAAAATAGCCTGGCATATCCTGGCGGCTGTTGATCGGCTCGATCAGCAGACGGATTCCAGCCCGACCGAACATTGGCGCGGCGTAGCGCAAGTTTTCTATGTAGGTCGTCTCAAGCAGTTCGGGCGCGGCGTTTTCGGGGGCGAGTCCGGCCATGCAGTGAACCCGTTGGCAACCCAATTCCCTGGCATAGGTAATCGCCGTGTCCACGCCGGCGCGGAACTCCGCCACCCGGTCCGGCAGAATTGCGATTCCCCGCTCACCTTTGGCCCAGTTACCGGTGAGCATATTAAACAGCGCCT
>CAYZQP010000121.1:6968-7580 GCA_964480545.1 uncultured Mesorhizobium sp.
CGTCAGCCCGTTGCGCTTCAGCCGTCCGGCTATTGCTTCCGCCGGATAGTCGTACGGGCCGACAAATTCGACTGCCTTGAAACCTGCGCGCGATGCAGCGTCGAACCTGTCGAGGAAATCATACTCGGTGAACAGCATCGACAGGTTGGCCGAGAAACGGGCATGGCGCATCCTCTGTCGTTCTGCTCTCAAAAATCCTCCCATAGCGTCGTCCGGGGTTGCGGCAGCTACGGTTTCTTGCTCTGTGAGAACCTATGTGCGGAACAACACGCGCGCAACTCGGGGGACATGATGAGCGACAAGAAGCAGCGGACCGATTTCGAAGAAGCCGCATTGTTCTTCCACAAGTATCCGACGCCCGGGAAGCTTGAGATCCAGTCGACCAAGCCACTTGGCAACCAGCGTGACCTGGCACTGGCCTACTCGCCTGGCGTCGCGACGCCCTGCCTCGAAATCCACGAGAACCCGGCGACTGCTGCCGACTACACGGCGCGTGCCAACCTGGTCGCGGTTGTGTCCAATGGCACGGCGGTGCTTGGCCTGGGGAACATCGGCGCGCTGGCCTCCAAGCCGGTGATGGAAGGCAAGGCGGTGCTGTTCAAGAAATTCGCC
>CAYZQP010000121.1:7590-11137 GCA_964480545.1 uncultured Mesorhizobium sp.
GACGTGTTCGATATTGAGATCGACGCACCGGAAATTCACCAGATGGTCTCCACCATCGCTGCGCTCGAGCCTACCTTCGGCGGCATCAACCTCGAAGATATCAAGGCCCCGGAATGTTTCGAGGTCGAGGAGCAGTTGAAGGCGCGGATGAAAATCCCCGTCTTTCACGACGACCAGCACGGAACCGCCATCATCGTTGCGGCAGCCGTGTTGAACTCGCTGGAACTGACCGGCAAGAAGATCGGAGAGATCAAGATCGTCAGTTCAGGTGCGGGTGCTGCCGCGCTTGCCTGTCTGAATCTGCTGGTCGCGCTTGGCGCAAAGATCGAGAACGTCTGGGTTACAGACCGCTTCGGCGTCGCCTGGAAAGGCCGCACCGAGGAGATGGACCGGTGGAAAGACCCCTACGTCAAGGACACCGACAAGCGTGTACTCGCTGACGTTATTGATGGGGCTGACGTGTTCCTGGGCCTGTCTGCAGCCGGTGTGCTCAAGCCGGAGTTGCTCAAGGGCATGGCGGAAAAGCCGCTAATTCTCGCACTTGCGAACCCGACTCCGGAAATCATGCCTGACCTGGCTCGCAAGGAACGGCCGGATGCGATGATCTGCACCGGGCGCTCCGATTTTGCCAACCAGGTGAACAATGTGCTGTGCTTCCCCTACATTTTCCGGGGCGCACTGGACTGCGGCGCAAGCGCAATCAACGAAGACATGAAGATGGCTGCGGTGCGCGCCATCGCGGGGCTTGCCCGTGAAGAACCGTCGGATATCGCCGCCCGCGCCTACCAGGGCGAGACGCCAACCTTCGGGCCCGATTTTCTCATCCCCTCCCCATTCGACCCGCGTCTGATCCTGCGCATTGCGCCTGCCGTCGCCAGGGCGGCCGAAGAGACCGGCGTGGCGACCCGGCCAATTGCCGATATGGAGGCCTATGTCGACCGCCTCACGCGTTTTGTGTTCCGCTCCGGTCTGGTGATGAAGCCGATCTTCTCGACCGCCAGGAGCAGCAGCGCCAAGCGCGTGATCTATGCCGATGGCGAGGACGAACGTGTCCTGCGGGCCGCCCAGGTGGTGATCGAGGAAGGCATCGCTGAACCTGTCCTGATCGGGCGTCCGCACGTGATCGAGGTTCGCAGCAAGCGGTACGGTCTGAAGATCCAGGCCGGCAAGGACTTTGCGCTGATCAACCCGGAAGACGATCCGCGTTACCGTCACTATGTCGACGAACTGGTGCAGTTTGCGGGCCGCCGCGGCGTCACACAGGAGGCGGCACGCACGATGGTGCGCACTGACACAACTGTCATCGCGGCACTCGCGCTGAAACGCGGCGACGCAGACGCGATGATATGCGGCCTGGAAGGCCGGTTTGAGCGGCACCTGCGCAATGTCCGGCTGATTATTGGAGCGCGTCCCGGGGTTGCCGACACCGACCTTTCGGCACTTTCATTGCTGATCTCCCAGCGCGGGGTGACGTTCTTTACCGATACCTATGTGACAGTCGATCCGACCGCCCAGGAGGTCGCCGAAATGACGGTACTTGCGGCCGAGGAAATCCAGCGCTTTGGCATCAAGCCAAAGGCTGCCCTGCTCTCCCATTCCGACTTTGGCTCACGCGATTCACCCAGCGCGGTGAAGATGCGCGAGGCAGCGCGGATATTGCGTGAACTTGCGCCTGACCTTGAATGTGATGGCGAGATGCACGGCGACAGCGCCATATCCGAGACCTTGCGGAACCGCGTCTATCCCCACTCAACGCTCAAAGGCGAGGCAAACCTGCTGGTCTTCCCGAACCTGGACTCGGCCAACATTACCCTGACAACCGCCCGACAGATGATGGATGCGCTTCATGTTGGTCCGATCTTGCTCGGCACCGACAAGCCTGCCCATATCCTGACGCCATCGGTGACCTCGCGCGGCATTGTCAACATGACGGCACTGGCGGTGGTGGAGGCAGCACACAAGGCGCAAGCTACGCTGGGTTAGCTCGCATCTTAAGCATGTCCACAACTCCGGGGTGGTCATAAGTTACCAAATCGTTAAAATAGCCGCTCATTCTGGAGGCTTGGGCTGGAAACGGCGTGCGGGCGCTGTGTTCTTGGGGGTAGAAATGCGTTTTGGCAGCAGGGCAATCCTGGCGGTCGCGTTTGGCGCGATGGCCGGCCTCGCGCCTGTTATGGAGGCGAATGCTGCAAGCGCCGTCTGCCGTCAGCTGGAGTCCCAGTTGGCGCGTGCCGGCTCCGGCGGCAACATGACGAAAGTCGACAGCACACTCATTCGCCAGCGGCAGGAACTGCGCAAGGCGCAGGCACAATTGCGGGCCGCCAGATGCGGCTTCTTCAACAGCAGCGGACAATGCTCCTCTATCCGCGCAGTCATCTCGCGGATGGAGCGAAACGTAACCAGTCTCGAGAGCCGGTCGCGCGGTGGTGCCGGTGGCCGTTCCCGCGCCCAGATCATGGCTGCTATTGACGCGAATGGATGCCGTCGCGCACCTCAGCGCGAGATGATCGCGCGCAATCGTGACCGCGGTGACGGGGGATTCCTGTCGTCCTTCTTCGGGGCTTCCGATCGCCGCAAAAGCCAGGTTGAACGACCGTCAGCGACCGAGGAGCGCCCCTGGATTGTCAGGGAGCCAAGACGGACTGCGTCTGTTGAACCGCCGCGCCAGACTGAGTTTAGGAACCGCAATGACAATGAGCGTCGACGCGATTCCGAGGAAGCACGGCGTGGCGTGGGCGCAGTGTTCGCGCCTGATTCCTACCAGGCCATGTGCGTGCGCACGTCGGACGGCTACTACTTTCCGATCTCGCCGTCATCGTACAGAAGTGATCTTCGCCGTGACCAGAACAATTGCCAGGCAATGTGCCCGGGGTCGGAGGTCGCAATCTACTACAAGCGCCTGGATGACGACGAGATCGACAACATGGCGTCGGCCAGCAATGGCAAGAGCTACAAGACCCTTCCGACCGCTTACCGCTACCGGGACAACCGTATCGCGCTCGGTTGCAGCGGCGACCGCAACAAGGCGTTGCTGGCAGCAGCTGAAGGCGAGACGACAACTGTCGATTTCCAGTTCCCTGTCCCGTCGCCGAAACCCGGCTCGGACAATACGATCCCGTTGTGGATCGGGTCGCCTGACGCGGCAATTGCGACGCCGCCCCCGGAAGAGCGTACGGTCAGGGTTGTCGGGCCAGCATTCCTTCCCGACCAACAAGCGGCATCAGGTCCGCAAGTTCCGGCCCCGACTCGCGCCCAGTGATTGCCAGGCGCAAAGGGGTGTAAAGGACCTTGCCCTTGCGCCCTGTGGCGTCACGCACTGCTGCAGTCCAGCTTTTCCAGGTGGTACGATCCCAGGGTTCCTCGGGCAGGAGCGCAAAGGCCTCGATGAGGAACGTGCGGTCTGCGTCAGAGAAATCATGCCTGTCAGCTGACGGGCCGTCGCGGACGATCTTCCACCATCCGGCGGCGTCCTGCAGGCGGTCGAGATTGCCACGGACGGCGTTCCAGAAGCCCTCGGCCAACGGTCCAGAAATGGAGAGCACTCCCA
>CAYZQP010000122.1:0-11048 GCA_964480545.1 uncultured Mesorhizobium sp.
CGGGCTCGCCGGGTACGGTGGTGTTGGCCAGCATGTCACGGTCCCCGTCGAGCGCGTCGAGCGGACAGTCGAGGTTGATGATGATGACCCAGGTGCCGGTCGAAACAATGGTGAAATCGGTGAGGCCGGTCATGCGGTAGTAGGCCAGGGCGGCGTTGGAATCGTGGACGCCGTTGTGGATCGCGAGGCGGCGTGTTGAGCCGTCGGGCAGCGTTACAGTGGTTTGCCCGATGATCGCGCCGGATGGCGCCATGGCAGGGAATTTTTCGTGCCAGCCGAGCCTGCCGACGAGCGAGCTGTAGTCGCGCCTGAGCGGTGCCCAGAGCTGATTGTGCGCGCCGATATAGGAGCATTCGGAGACCTTCGCGCCGCCCAGACGCCAGCACCAGAATTGCGGATAGCAGAGGATTGAATCGCTGGCGGCAAAGAGCTCGGGCTCGTCTTTCTCAAGCCAGTAGATGTGGCGCGAGATGCTGAATCCGAGCGGGAAGACAGGCGTGAAAGTTTCGGCGAAGTCGGGCGCGAGCGCGTCGATCTCAGCGCCGAGCCGGTCCGGGATCTCCTGCTCGTAGTCGAGCACCGGATGCATCAGGTCGCCATCGCCGCGCACCAGCGCGAAGGTACACCCATGCGCCGACACCATGACACGCTCGACGCCATGCGCGGCGGTGACGTCAGCAAGTTCGGCGCGCATCCAGTCGAGCAGCCGTGCATCGTCCAGAACATGGCGGCCGCGAAAGTCGATCCACTCGGGCTTCGTGCGACGCTGGTCCAGCATAGTACCATCGGCACCGAAGACGAACAGCTTGGAGTTCGTCTTGCCGAAATCAAATACTGCCAATGCACCAATATCGTCCGTCACTTGGCCCTCCCAAGCCAGGTTTCGTGTTACCGTGTGAAGCTCTGCACGTTGCCAGCATCGACATTGATGATGTTGCCGGTCGACTTGGCCGACATGTCGGACGCGAGGAAGTAGATCGCCTCGGCGATATCTTCGGGATAGACCGAACGCTTCAGCATCGAGCGGGCGCGGTAGTGCTCCTCAAGGTCATCGACGGACATCTTGTAGGCAGCAGCGCGCTGCTCCTTCCACTCACCGGTCCATATCTTCGACCCGCGCAGCACAGCGTCCGGGTTCACGACGTTGACGCGGATCTGCTCGCCGGCACCCTCCAGCGCGAGGCAGCGCGCCAGGTGAATTTCAGCGGCCTTTCCGGTGCAATAGGCCGAAGCATTCGGGGAGGCGGCCAATCCATTCTTTGACGCGACGAAGACGACGCTACCGCCGATCCTCTGCGGACGAAACAGCTTGAAGGCCTCGCGTGAGACCAGGAAGTAGCCGGTGGACAGGATGTCCATGTTCTTGTTCCACAGCGCCAGAGTGGTCTCCTCGACAGGCGCGGACGTCGCGAGGCCGGCATTGGACACGAGGATGTCGAGCCCGCCGAATTCAACTGCAGCATCTGCAAAACCGGCAATGACGGCATCCTCGTTTGTGACATTCATGCTGACGCCGCGCACAAAGTCCTTGCCAAAGATCGCACCGAGTTCAGCCTGCGCCGTTTCAAGCGCGCCCGCATCGATGTCCGCCAGGACCACGCAGGCACCATCCCGCAAAAGGCGAACTGCCGTTGCCTTTCCGATGCCGCCGGCACCGCCGGTGACGAGAGCGACCTGACCCGCCAGGGATTTCGGCCTGGGCATACGTTGCAGTTTGGCCTCTTCAAGCAGCCAGTACTCGATGTCGAAGGCTTCCTGTTCAGGCAGTCCGACATAGGTCGAGACGGCCGAGGCGGCGCGCATGACGTTGATGGCATTGACGTAGAACTCGCCGGAGATACGCGCCGTTGCCTTGTCGGCGGCGAAGGTGATCATGCCAACGCCAGGCACCAGATAGACGACAGCATTGGGGTCGCGCAGGGCCGGCGAATCCGGATGCTTGCAGCGCTCATAGTAGGACGCGTAGCCGGCGCGATACTCTTCAACGGCCTTGTCGAGACTGGCGATCAGAGCATCGACATCCGGCTTGGCGGGGTTGAAGTCGATGACGAGCGGACGAATTTTGGTACGCAGGAAGTGATCAGGGCAGGAGGTACCCAGCGCTGCCAGAGGCTGAAGATTCTTCGAGTTCACGAAGTCCAGCACCGCGTCGCTGTCGTCGAAGTGGCCGACCTTCCTGATGTCCTGTGAAATGAGCCCACGGATGCGAGGCATGAGCCTGGCCGCAATTGCGCGTCGCTCCGCCGGCGGCGGTGACTTTACAGAAGCGCCACCAAAGGCCGGCCTGGCGCCGGCTTCCTTGTCGAGCCAGGCAATGGCCTTGTTGATTATGCGAACCGTCGTCTCGTAGCATTCTTTCGGCGTGTCGCCCCAGGTGAACAAGCCATGGCTTTCGAGAATGACGCCCTTGGCAGCGGGGTTTTCGAGGCAGAATTTCTCCAGCCACAGCCCCAGCTCAAAGCCCGGTCGCTTCCACGGCAGCCAGCCGATCTCGTCACCGAAGATTTCCCTGGTGAGCTTCTTCGAGTCCCTGGCCGCAGCGATAGCAATGATTGCATCGGGATGCATGTGGTCGACGAAGGGACGCGGCACATAGGCGTGCAGCGGCGTGTCGATCGAGGCAGCGCGCGGGTTCAGGTTGAAGGTGCAGTGCGGCAGGAAGCCGACCATTTCATCTTCAAACTCGACGCCGCGATAGATACCCTTCAGGGCGCGCAGCTTGTCCATGTAGAGCGTGGCGAAGCCATCCAGCTTGATCGAGGCGGAGTCTCCGCCGGAGCCCTTGACCCAGAGCACCTCGACTTCCTCGCCGGTCAGCGGGTCCTTCTGCCAGATTTTGGAGGACGTATTGCCGCCGCCATAATTGGTGACGCGCTTGTCTGACCCCAGGATATTGGAGCGATACACCAGTCGCTCTGCCTCGCCCATCGCCGCAGCTTTGCTGTCGTCCCACAGGCTGGCGAGCAGCGATAGACGTTGGGCCTTCGATCCGGACATGCCTCTTCCTCCGGCCTGCATTCGAGTGCAGGCACTTTGAGCGCATCAAACGCATATTGCGACAGCGTGTCAATCACAGAATGATGAAAAATAATCATACCGCATTGCAATATGATTATCTTGCGTCGCAAGATGATTGCATTTTGTCATCGCCTGCTCTTGCGGATGTTCGTGTTTCGGATAGGTTGCCGTCGCACCAAAGGGGGTTGGGGTGAGTGAAATGACGCGGCAGAGGCAGATTGTTGAACTCCTGCGTGATCGCCCCTTTGCATCCGTGCGAGAGCTCCAGGAGCAGTTTGATGTCTCGGCTGCGACAGTGCGGCGGGACATCGACAAAATCGACGAGCTCGGCTCGGCGCGAAAAGTGCATGGTGGCATTGCGGCGCTGGAAGGCGCGCTCAAACCATCGGCCTACGCGCGGCCATATGACGAGAACCGGGACCTCGCAGTCGACGCGAAGCGGCGCATCGCCGAACTTGCTGCGACATTCGTGGCGGACGGCGACGCGGTTATCATCAATGGCGGCTCCACGTGCTTTCATCTGGGGGTCAAGCTGGCCGACCGCAGCATCAGGCTCTACACAAACTCGATGCCGCTGGCGGCTTATCTGAGTGACAATGGCAAATGCAGCCTGACGGTAGCGGGTGGCGAGTTGCACCGGGAGCCGCGCGTGCTCTATTCGGCAGACCCCGTGCCATTCTACGCTTCGAAGTTCTTCGTGGGTGCACAGGGTATCGGTCCCGACGGCCTGCTTGAGTCACATCCGCTTATGGTGCGCTCCATTCGCGAGATGAGCGACCATGCCGATCAGGTTGTCGTGCTGGCCGACAGCCGCAAGTTTTCGATCCAGGCGCGCAACGTGTCGCTTGCGTTGGCCCGGATCAATGTGCTGATCACAGACGAAGGTCTCTCCGATCAAGCGGCGCGCATGCTGGAAAACTCGGGTGTCACGATCTGCATCGCCGAAGGCTGAAACGATCCCTCAGCGCTGATTGTATTTTGCGTCAACCGCGTTGATTGCCTCGACATTGCCTGCGGAGCGACCTGCCGGGTCAAAGCTCTCGCGCAGGAAGGCGTCGGCAATCGTCTTGGCCAGTTCAGGACCGATCACCCGCGAGCCCATGGTGATGATCTGGGCGTTATTGGACAAGGCCGCCCGCTCGGCTGAATAGGCATCATGGGTGAGTGCCGCGCGAATGCCCGGCACCTTGTTGGCGGATATGCAGACGCCGATGCCGGTGCCGCAGACCAGAATGGCGCGGTCGTACTTCCCGGCCAGCAATTCGGTAGCGACGCGGTCGGAAAGATCAGCATAGAAAGCGTCAGGCCCGGCTTCTGTGCGCGATATCTCCGAAACCTCATGTCTTGCCTTGAGATGGTCGGCCAGTATCTTCGCCAGGCCCTCCCCGGCACTGTCGCCGGCCACTGCAATCTTCATTGTCTCCTCCTTTGGATTTCGACACGCGCGGTGCCGGAGCCCAGTCCATCAAAGTATGGCCGCGCATCTGCGCAGGATGTCGAGATAGCCGTCGACGTTCCAGGCAGAGCGCCCGATAAACAGCCCGTCGATGCTCGGACAGGCGATCAACTCCTCACAATTTTCGGGATTAACCGAGCCGCCGTAGAGGCACGGCACACGGCGACCAAGCACATCCTGCGCAATCGCGATGATCTCGGCCTGACGCGCATCGGCATAGTCTGCTGTGGCCGGGATGCCGTTGACGCCAATCGCCCATACCGGCTCATAGGCGAGCAGGATCGGCGATGAATGCTGGCCGACAGCAAGCTTGCCAAGCGCGCCACGGACCTGCGCTTCCAGGACTGCCTGCGCCTGCCCGGCCTGGCGTTGCGGCAGGGTCTCGCCGATGCAGATCAGCGGGATCAGACCGTGCCGAACGGCAGCCTCGACCTTCAGCCCCACGGTCTCGTCAGTCTCTCCGAAGAACTCCCGACGCTCCGAATGGCCGAGTTCGACAATGTCGAGGTTGCAATCCTTGAGCATCGGGGGGGAAATCTCGCCGGTCCAGGCACCATCATCGGCCCAGTGCATGTTCTGCGCGCCGACCAGCACCGAGGCCTCATGCAGAATGGCGCTGACTTCGCGCGCGACGGTGAAGGGCGGGATGACAAAGCGCTGGATGCGCGGGTCCCTCAACTCGTCGTCATTTGCCAGGGACCCGGCAAACGCGCGCGCCTCGGCAAGCGTCTTGTTCATTTTCCAGCTGGTACCGATCCAGACGTCGGGTGCTGTGTTCATCGATCATGCCCCGCAAGAAGCGCGCGCGCCGTCGCCTCGTCGGTAACCATGCCCTTCAGCCGCCCGCTCGCCAGCACGGCACGAACCGCGCCCACCTTGCCCGGCCCGCCGGCAATGGCGACGATTGCGCCCTGGTTTGCCTCCAGTGAAATGCCGAGCGTGCGTGAGGTCACTGATGTCTGGATCAGGCGGCCCTGGACATCAAAGAAGTGCCCGAGCATCTCGCCGACGCCGCCGTCAGCCTTTATCTGCTTGATCTCCTTTGGCTCCATCATGCCTGATGTGACGAGTTGTGCGTCGGGCTCAAGAGTGCCAACGCCGACGATCTTCAGGGTTGCGCTGTTGGACATCTCGAAGATCTGGCGCACGCCCTGCTGGGCAAGCAGAACCTCGCGATCCTCCGCCGAATTGGCGAAAAACGGCACAGGGATCAGGTAGGCCGGTGCGCCGGTTTTTTCGGCCAGCACATGCATGACGTCATGCGGGTTGGCGGCGAAATCACGCGTGAGGCCGCCCAGCAGCGCGACAAAGCGCACGCCATGCGCCTCCATGCGCGGCAGCTGGCGCGCCATGGCCGCGAGTGTTCTGCCATGGCTCAGGCCAACAACGCGATGATCGCCGCGCTCAAGCTCGCGATATAGGTAATTTGCGGCGGCAACACTGATGGCCCGAAGCGGCAACCCCGGCTCGCCGACATCGGGTGCCACGGTGCAGAAGTCCAGTCCGAAGCGTTCGCAGATCTCGTTTTCAAGCAGCGCGCATTCTGCACCGACGCCGTCAATCGAGACATTGACAACGCCGTCGGCCACTGCTCTCGCGATGAGGCGATGTGCCTTGACCTTTGGTACACCAAGCCGGTTCGCGACGTCGGCCTGTGTCAGGCCACCGACATAGTGCAACCAGGCCGCCCGCACCGCGAGCGATTCCTCATTCCCGATTTCAGTTATGCTGCGCGCCATTCGGTTGCCCCCTCAAATCCTCAGATCGCCCGCGCCAGTGTCGATGTGCGGTGCCCAGAAGGCAACGCTCTCGGCAATCTGCGAGACGACCTGGCGGTCATTGGGTTCGCGCTCCTTGAAGGAGAGTTCAAGGCAAATCTCGTTGTCGACAGCGCCGCCCTGCGCGAAAGCTGTGAGCAGGGGCTGCGGGTGGATGCGCCCTTTGGCGTTGAACTCGGTGGAGAAGGGGCGGTGGCCTCCCTTGTCCATCAGGCTCTGCTTGATGTGGATGATCGGCGATACCGCCGGCACCGCCCGGGCCCAGGCGTATGGATCGAAATCATCCGGGTTGGCCGATGTGACATCACCATGGTCGATATCGGCCATCATCCACATCGGGATGGCCATGTTCGCGGCGCTCAGTCTGGCCTGGAGTTCGAGGCAACTGGCGATGGTGTCGCCGAATTCGCGGCCAATACTCATTGGCTCCCAGAAGACATACTTGAGCCCGGCCTTCCCTGCGTGCTCGGCCACTTCCGCCCAGCAGTCTATCGCGATGCGGGTCAGTTCCTCTCGCCGCACTGGATCGTCAAAGTCGCGATAGGTGAAGATCGCGAACTGTGTGCCGACCGAATGCCCGCCGAGTTCGGCGATGATATCGGCGAAGGTCTTGAACCACTGGATGTAATAGCGCCTGACCTCCGCATCCGGATGGCCGAAATGGTTCAGCCGGCCATAGGGGCCGGTCATGCCGCTGGTGACCCGCACACCGGTTCGCCCCAGCGCCTGCGCCATCTGCCGGGTAAGCCGGCTGATGGTCGGGCCAGCCCAGGACGGGTTGATGAACTCGTGCGTCAACTGGATGTCGCGCAACCGGATATCGCGCGCGACGGTTTCAATCAGGTCGTCCGGCTCGGCGAAGCGGTTGACCAGGGGGTTGGTGTTGAGCGAGAGGGTGAGCGGCATGGTGATGGTCTTCAGGCAGCCAGCGCGGGCCGCTGGCTGTCGAACCACTTGCCAAAGGCCTCCTGTTCGTCGGGGCTCAGATGCAGGCGATGTTTTGTTCGCCGCCACAGAATGTCCTCGGCGGTCTCCGCCCATTCCTGCGCCATGAGGTAGCGCACTTCAGCCTCGTACAGCCGCCCTCCGAAATGCCGCCCGAGATCATCAAACGATGAAGCGCTGCCGACCAGAACCCGCGCGCGGGTTCCGTACAGCCGGGCGTAGTGGTGGATCAGGTCGCGTGGCATCCAGGGCCATGCGGCACGGAGACTCTCGGTGAAGCTGACAAAGTCAGCGTCGGGCATGTCGCCGCCCGGCAGCGTCGCGTCATGTGTCCAGTCGTTGCCCATCGCCGGGAACACCTTGGCAAGCTGATGCATGGCGCGCTCGGCCAGTTCGCGGAAGGTAGTGATCTTGCCGCCAAACACGTTGAGCAGCGGCGCGCCGCCGGTCGTATCGAGGTCAAACACGTAGTCGCGGGTAACGGCGGACGGGTTGCCCTTGCCGTCGTCGAACAGCGGGCGCACACCGGCATAGCTGGCCAGCACGTCCTCGCGCCGGAGCTTCTCCTTGAAGTAGCGGTTCACGGCGGCGATGAGGTAGTCGATCTCCAGCAGCGACGCCTCGACGTCTTCGACGCGGCCTTCATAGGGAATGTCGGTCGTGCCGATCAGCGCCTTGTCGCCCTCGTAGGGGTTGATGAAGATAACGCGCTTGTCGTGGTTCTGAACGAGATAGGCCTGCTCGCCCTTCCAGAACTTTGGCACGATGATGTGGCTGCCCTTGACCAGCCGGACATTCCGGGAAGAGTGCGAACCGGCACGGCCGATAATGTCGGAGACCCAGGGGCCTGCGGCATTGACGATGCAGCGCGCGCGCAGCGTCCGCTTCTCGCCGGTGATGGCGTTGCGCGTCTCGACGCTCCAGCCGCCAGCCTCGCGCCGCGCCGAGACCACCGCAGTGCGCGTCAGGATGCTTGCACCTTTTTCGGTCGCATCACGGGCGTTTAGCACGACGAGGCGCGCATCATCTACCCAGCAGTCCGAATACTCGAAGCCGCGCGTATAGGTGTCAAGGAGGGGGCTGCCTTCGGGGTCGCGTGCAAGATCAAGGCTGCGGGTGCCCGGAAGTTTCCGGCGGCCACCGAGATGATCGTAGAGGAACAGGCCAAGGCGAACCAGCCAGGCAGGACGATCCTGCGGGCTGTGCGGCAGGACAAAGCGCATCGGCCAGATGATGTGCGGGGCGGAGCGCATCAGAACCTCGCGCTCGATGAGAGCCTCGCGCACCAGCCGGAACTCATAATACTCGAGGTAGCGCAGGCCGCCATGCACCAGCTTTCCGGAGCGCGAGGACGTGCCCTGCGCCAGATCGTCCTTCTCGCACAGGATTACCGACAGGCCGCGCCCCGCCGCATCGCGGGCGATGCCGGCGCCATTGATGCCGCCGCCAATCACAAGCAGGTCGACCTCGTCGCTCAAGGATAAGCTCTCCTCTCATTCACGCCTGCTGGCATCTGCTGTGCCCAGGTCGTGGCAAATGAACGCGTAACACAAGTTTGCAAACAAGTGAAATAAGTCACACCAGATGAAACACATGTTTGATTCGAACTCGTCGCGATCAGCGCATTTAACCGAATAGGATGCCGCTTTCCGTTCAGGTTGTGGCTTGACTAAATCAGTTTAGCGTGAAATTTTTCACGTCAGATGGAAAAATTATCTATCAGCCCGGCATCGGAGGAGATTGTGTCGGCGCTGCGAGATGGCGCGTTGCGCCCGGAGGTACTTCCCGGATCGGGTGACCGGGGCAATAGCGCGAAATTACCCGGGAGGAGATGTGATGCACGATAAAGAGAAAGATCTCATTGGCGCATTCGTGCGCAAGCAAATTGATCGGCGCGAGCTGATTAGCGGGCTGGGCAAGCTCGGCCTGACTGCGGCGACTGCCGGCACAATGCTGAACATGGCGGAGACGCGCGCCATGGCGCAGGATTTCAACTGGAAGGCACATCAGGGCAAAAGCCTGAAGTTGCTGCTCAACAAGCACCCCTATGCCGATGCGATGATCGCCAACCTGCAGGCGTTCAAGGACCTGACCGGCATCGAGGTGACCTATGACGTGTTCCCTGAAGACGTCTATTTCGACAAGGTGACTGCGGCCCTGTCCTCAGGCTCGTCAGAATATGATGCGTTCATGACCGGTGCCTACATGACCTGGACCTATGGTCCGGCAGGCTGGATTGCCGATCTCAACGAGTGGATCAAGGATCCTGCCAAGACCAGCCCGACCTACGCCTGGGATGACTTCGTGCCCGGCGTGAAAAACTCCTGCGCCTGGAACGGCAAGCCCGGTGGTGCGCTCGGTTCCGAGGACGCCAAGCAGTGGTGCATTCCGTGGGCGTTCGAGCAGAACAACATCACCTATAACCGCGCTATGTTCGAAAAGGCCGGCGTCGCCATTCCAAAGAACATGGACGATATGATCGCTGTAGCGGCCAAGCTGCAGAAGGATGTCGGTGGCATCTATGGTATCGGCTTGCGCGGCTCGCGCTCCTGGGCGACGATCCATCCGGGCTTCCTGTCCGGCTATGCCAACTTCAACGAAAAGGACTTGAGCGTATCTGCCGATGGCAAGCTGTCTGCTGCCATGAACACGGCAGGCTCGAAGGCCTACCATGAGAAGTTTGTGCAACTGATCCAGGAGAGCGGTCCGAAGGACTGGGCAACCTACACCTGGTATCAGGTCGGCACAGACCTCGGTGCCGGCGCATCTGCGATGATCTATGACGCAGACTGCCTCGGCTACTTCATGAATGGCGGCGACAACAAGATGGCCGGGCAACTCGGCTATGCCGCCTTTGTTGCCAACCCCGACGCGACGCAGTCCACGCCCAACATCTGGATCTGGTCGCTCGCCATGTCCAACTTCTCGAAGGACAAGGACGCGACCTGGTATTTCCTGCAGTGGGCGTCCGGTCCGGAGCATGCGCTGTTCGGCGCGGTCGAGATGGACTTCGTCGATCCGGTTCGCCAGTCGATCTGGAAGGAAGAGGCGTTCCGCAACAAGCTGAGCACCAAGTATCCCGGCTATGTCGAGATGTTTGACGCTTCAGCAGCAGGTGCGTCGATCAAGTTCACGCCGCAGCCTTTGTTCTTTGACGTGACCACGGAATGGGCGGCGACACTGCAACAGATGGTGGCAAAGCAGGTACCGGTCGATGAGGGTCTGGACAAGCTGGCCGAGAGCATCAACCGTCAGCTCAAGGAAGCCGGTCTCGGCTAGACACGCCATTGCCAGAGGTATTGCCTCTGGCAATTTTCCCAGAGGCGGTCTGAGGCCCTTTCGTGTCAAACTCCGCTTGCTGCCGGCCCCGCCGCTGTCTCCCGGCGATGGGGCCGGACAATTTTTATCCGGATAAGCGACCATGACCGCCATCGCGAATGCCAAGCAGCGACAATCTGGTTTCCGTATCAGCAAGAAGGCGTTGCCCTATGTGCTAAGCCTTCCGGCGCTGCTGGTGTGCATCGGCATTCTGATCCCGTTCTTCACGGCCGTGGTCTATTCGTTCCAGCGTTACCGGCTGTCGCAGCCCTGGGCGCGCCAGTTCAACTGGGGCGAGAATTACCTCAACTTCTTCACCGACCCTGCGTTCTGGAACACCTTGCGGGTCTCACTCGCCTATGCGGGTCTCACCGTCGTGCTGGAACTGCTGCTCGGCCTCGGCATCGCGCTGCTGCTGCAGAAGCGCACGCGGCTCAACAATTTCATTTCCATCATGCTGCTTTTGCCGCTGATGATCGCACCGGCGCTGGCGGCGCTGATGTGGAAGCTGATGACCAACCCCGGCTTCGGTA
>CAYZQP010000123.1:0-10866 GCA_964480545.1 uncultured Mesorhizobium sp.
AGTGCATCATGGGTCTGCCCGTGCCTGACTGGCCGCCTGGCCTGCAGCGCAACAGTCCAGCCGATGCGCGGCTGATGGCCAGGCGTCTGCGAAAGCTGGCACGTGAGGGGCGATCCCTGCTCAAGTTCATGCAGCGCTATGCCCGTGCAGACGAGCCGCGCGAGATCGAGCCGTCCGCTATCCGTGGCCACTGCAAGGCAATGCTGGCATTGGCCGGCCGGATGCTGTCCGGTCCGTTCGCCTATGCTGCGACTCCCCGCACGCCAGTCGAGCGCGCACCTTATCTCGCTCTGCGCTTCGACACGTTCTGACGCGGTTCAGGCACGGAAGCTCCTCACCGCCCATCGCTGAAATCCATTCGTCCGAAGGTTCACTTTCGGGCGCGTAACCACGTGTGGCTCAGGGGCCACACCGTCGTCATCCTCGGGCTTGACCCGAGGATCTGCTGAACCATCCGGAAAAACTGCATGTATTTTCAGAACCTTACAGCCGTCCGACGGCAGATCCTCAGGTCAGGCCCGAGGATGACGGCATTGGGGCGTTGCTGCTGGCGGGAAAAAGTAAACTGTCCCCGGCAGCCCAACCGCTTCCGTTCAAGTTCCGCGCACAGCCTTCCAGCCGGGCACCAGCACCCTTGTGGCGAGCGGAATGATGGCGAGGCCGAGCGCCAGCCCGAACAGGCCGAAGAGCGCAGCACCAACAGCCCATTCCACCAGCCCGGAGGCAGCGGTCACCGCGTGTCCTGCCACTTCCGCGACGTGCTCGACCCAGTGCGCCGGGCCGCCAAGCCCGAACTCGTTCATACCGTGCAGCACAATCGAGCCGCCGACCCACAGCATCGCCGCAGTGCCGATGACCGAAAGCGCTGTCATCACACCCGGCATGGCCTTGACGATCCCGCGTCCCAGTGCGCGTGTGACGCCCAGCCGCCCGGATTGCGCCATCACCAGCCCGACATCATCCATCTTCACCAGCACAGCCACGACGCCATAGACCAGAACAGTAATGCCGATGGCGACGGTCGCCAGGATCACGGCGCGCGTAACCATGCTGTCGGCCTCGATGGCCGCAAGCGCGATGGCCATGATTTCGGCAGACAGGATGAAATCAGTCTTGATCGCCCCGGCGACGCGATGCTCCTCGAGATGCGCCTGATCGAGCGTCTCCGGCTGGTGCTCCTCGTGATGTGGATGAAACAGATGCCACACCTTCTCGGCGCCCTCGAAGCAGAGATAGGCACCACCCAGCATCAGCAGTGGCGCAATCAGCCAGGGTGCCAGCCAGTCCAGCAACAGCGCGGCAGGCAGCAGGATGATCATCTTGTTGAACAGCGAGCCGCGTGCGATCTTCCAGACGATCGGCAGTTCGCGCGCCGCCGGCAAATGCTGCACATATTTGGGCGTCACAGCCGCGTCGTCGACCACAACCCCGAGCGCCTTCGAGCCGACTTTTGCGGCTTGCGCGGCAATGTCATCGACCTGAACGGCGGCAAGCCTGACGAGCGCCGCGACGTCATCGAGCAGGGTAAGCAGGCCACTCATTGTTCGAGATCTTTCTTGCTACACGCCGAAATCTTCAGGTGTCACAGGCAGCGCGCGCTTGTGTGCGCTGGAACGATAGAACTTCAGAATGATCGCCTCGGAGTCTGGCGAGATCTTCTTGCCTTCGAGGAAGTCATCAATCTCGTCATAGGTGACGCCATAGGCGTCCTCGTCGGGCCGCAGCGGGCGGTTCTCTTCAAGGTCGGCGGTCGGCACCTTGTTGACCACAGGCGCAGGTGCGCCGAGATGACTGGCAATCGCCCGCACGCGGCGCTTGTTCAGCCCGGCCAGCGGCAGGATATCGGCAGCCCCGTCGCCGAATTTGGTGAAGAAGCCCATCAGCGCCTCGGCGCCGTGATCGGTGCCGATGACAATGCCGCCCACCGACCCGGCCAGTGCATATTGTGCAACCATCCGCTCGCGCGCCTTGATGTTGCCGAAGTGGAAATCTTCCGCCGAAGCGTTCCACAGCGTCCCGCCATTGGCGCGCAGCTCTTCCAGCATGCCCATCGCCGCCGGCTTGATGTTGACGGTGACCGTTTCGTCCGGGTTGATGGCCTTGAGCGCGCGCGCTGCATCGGCCTCGTCCTTCTGCACGCCATAGGGCAGGCGCATTGCCACAAACTTTGCCTCGTAGCCATCGGCCCGCAAACGCTCGACGGCGCGCTGTGCCAGCATGCCGGCGGTGGTGGAATCCACACCGCCGCTGATGCCCAGCACATAGGCCTTCAGACCCGACTTGCGCAAATAGCTAGCGAGAAAGCCGATGCGCCGCTCGGCCTCGGTCGCGGCATCAAATGATGCCGCGATGCCAAGTGCCGCGATGATTTCAGACTGGATGCCCAATGCCGCCCCCGACGATTCGATCCCGGATTGGTATATGAATCGCTGCCCGCCCGGAATATCCGCCGGAAGTATCAGCCGTGAAAATCAGCCGTGATCCTTTACCTTCTTCAGGCGCAGGGACAGCATGATGTAGCCGATGCCGGCAGCGATCGCGAAGCCGCCGATCAGCCAGGCCACAGACGCCAGACCGGCAATCGGGAAGGCAACCAGCGAAATGCCGAGCAGCACGGACAGCAGGCCAACGAGGCCGAGCGTCCATTCATTGTCGATCACCTCGCGCAGGCGGATCGCCCCGATGATCTGCAACACGCCGGAAATGATCAGCCACGCGGCGAGGAAGATCAGCAGGCCAAGCGACGTGCCGAGCGGGAACATGAAAGTGAGGATGCCGGCCAGCACGCCGATAATGCCGGCTGCCGCCATCCACCAGCGCGATGAGGTTTCGGCCCCTTGCGCGCCAATCGCCGACCAGATCGCGGTGACGCCGTCGACCAGCGCATAGGCACCCCAGAGCAGGGTGAGCGACAGGATCGTAATGCCCGGCCAGATGAATGTCATGACGCCGAAGATGATGGCGGCAATGCCGCGGATCAGCGTCACCCACCAGTTGTCGATCATCCAGCGGAGTGTGGAAGCAGTGGTCAGCGCGTTCATGATAGTCCCCCTCGGTATGTAAAACCTGACCGGAGAAGTCTGGACCTGTTTCAGTCAGGAGTCACGAGCCAGACATCAGGTTTTCCCGCACCAGTTGCATCCGGCTTGATCTTTGTTTGGCCAGCTATCCCGCTTATGCTGGCTGCGAACAGGATTCTGACATGCCACGACAACCATCAAAACCGGCCGCCACCCGCAAACCGCTGAAGCCGGACGCCGATGGCGTTGTGCTGTTGTCCGGCGGCAACCCGCAGATCGCCAAGGGCTATGGCGATGCGCCGGTGCAGGCCTGGATCAAGGCCGCTCCCGGCTGGAAAGGCGAGACCGTGTCGAAGATCGACGCGCTGGTGAGCAAGGCGGTTCCGGGCGTCATGAAGGCGGTGAAATGGAACTCGCCGCTCTACGGCGTGGAGGAGGGGAGATATTTCCTCGGGCTGCATGCCATGACGAAATACATCAAGCTCGGCTTCTATCGCGGGGCATCGCTTGTGCCCCCGCCACCCGGCAAGTCGAAGCAGGAGCACGTGCGATACCTCGACATCTACGAGGGCGGCTTTGACGAGACGCAGGTGGTCGACTGGGTCAAGCAGGCGGCAAAGCTCCCCGGCGAGAAGATGTAGCGCCCCAAACGCGCCGGAATTACTTGAGCTATTGGCCGCATGAGAGCAGTGCTCAAATTCGTGGCGATAAGCCTTGCAGTCGTGGTGGCGCTTGTCGTGGTTGCGGCGGGTGCAGGCTTTGCCATGTTGCGGCAGGATGGATTGCGCATCGTTACACAGGCGCAGGCGCGAGGGCTTTTGTCCTCACCGGCGAACGAACCTCTGTCTCTCGCCGAGCGGACTGTTATTGCCAGCGAGTTTTCCAGCCAATGGAATGAGCGGCCTTTCTCAAGAATGCTGTTTTCTGAGATCGTCTCAAGACTCGCGCGGGGCCCTCTGCGGGATGCCGGGGTATCGCACGCGGTCGCCCGCAACGTCGTTCTGAAGGTTGATGGACCAAATCCGGCAAACTGGCACTTCAAGGTACTGATGGTGAGCGGACTTTTGGAAGGCCGCTACTCAGACAGCCAGCTGTTACGCCTTTTTCGGTGAAGGGCAGCATGGGTTGGAAAGCGCGTCGTGGAGCACGTTTGGACGTGCATCGACTGACCTGGACGCGGGACAGGCCGCGAGCCTCGCCGCGCTGCTTCGACGTCCAGCCCATTTCCGCAGATACCCCGCCAGATGGGACGAGAGGACTGAGTTTATCCTCGGCCGCATCGAGAAATATGGGCTGCCTGAAATCAGATAGATGCGTTCAGCTTGGCGCAGCAGCGCGCAGCTTGGCCAGATGCGGGCGCTCTTTAGGTCTGGCCGGCTGACCAAGATGGTCCTCGCGAAGCCGGTCCATAAGTTCAGCATCAAGTGCTGCGCCGCCCTCGGCGATCACACTTGCGCGCGGGCGAAATCGTTCGGCAACGTCGCGATTGGCGAGGCCCCAGCTGGAGAGGGCAGTCAGCACCGGCACAAGCTCAATGGCGGCTTCGGTCAGGCACAGGATGCTGCGCTGGCTATGATCAGGGTCTGGCCGGCGCGTCAGCAGCCCGGCCTCCTCCAGCCGGTTCAGCCGATCAGTGAGGATCGGCGGAGTGATGCCCTCCTCCGAGCGGCGGACCAGATCAGTGAAATGCCGTTTGCCGCCAAAGATGATGTCGCGCAGCACGATCAGCGACCAGCGGTCGCCGAGCAACTCGATCGAAAGGTTGATGGGGCAGCCCGAGCGCGGATCTTTTGTCATTGACAACCGATATTAATTTGATACTGGTATTGAAATAGTATCAGATTATTGGAGAGATTGCCATGACCGCTTACGACATTCTTTTCGTGCAGGGCGCAGGCGAGGGCGCACACCCCTGGGACCAGCCGATGGTCGACAATTTTCGCGCCGCGCTGCCAGGCGAGAATATCGCCTATCCGGTTCTGCAGGGGCTGGAGACGGTGGACTGGCCACTGGCAAAGCGCGAGTTGCTTGACGCTTTGGGCGGGCTGAAGGACGGCGGCAGTATTGTGGCGCATTCGCTCGGCGGGGCCGCAGTGCTGAAGCTACTGTCGGAGGTGAAGGTGGCGAAGAAGATCGCCGCGCTGTTCCTGATCGCGGTGCCCTACAAGGCGGTGGATGGCGAATTCGGCACCGATAATTTCGCCCTGACTGTGGATTTCGCGAAATCGCTGTCGGATGTGCCGGTGACCTTCTACCACAGCCGCGACGATGACTTCGTCGATTTCGCGAACCTCGCACGCTACCGCGAAAAGCTGCCCGGTGCGCGCTTCCGCGAGGTCGATGGCCACAAGCACCAGTTTCTCGGGGTGTTTCCGGAACTCGCCGACGACGTGCGCGGCGTGTAACGGCAAACGGCCCGGCGCACGACGCGCGCGCCGGGCCTGAATACTCAGAACCGCAGGCTGAAGCGACCGCTTATCCCGTGGTTCTGCTCGCTGGACGAGAACGTACCGGAGTAGTTGACGGAGAGGCTGGTTGCAGCACTCGGGTCGAAGCTGAAGCCTGCCTCGGCGCGCAGGCGGTCACGGCCGGCGCCGAGCCCGGCAGAGTCGAAAGCCACGCCCTTGCCGGCCATGGACGTCATCGACCTGGAGGTTTCGGTATCGCCGAAATTGTGCTGCCACAGCGCCCGGCCGGTGAGCGTCAGCGCCCCGCCATTGCCGAGTGCGTGCGTATGGCTGGCCTGCAGGCCGATACCGCCGTCGAGCGTCCAGTAGCTGGCACTGTCGAGCTGCAGGTTGAAATCGCCCGCACCGTCTTCGGTTGTACCGCTATGCCGCGTCCAGACGCCGTCGAGCGTGGCGACAGGCCCAAGGCTCACACCGCCCAGCGGAATGCCATGGCTGGCCTCCAGCCCGAAGCCGAAACTTGAAGCATTCGCATCGGCAACGGCCGTCTGGATCTCCTGGGCGACTGACAGCTTCCGGGTGAGCGAGGTGTCAGCAGTACCATAGGCGATGTTGGCTGAGAGCGCAGTCGCTCCATTCGTCCAGTCGGCATAGAGGCCGCCGTAGAACGCATCATTGCTGGCCTGACCGAACGGACCCGAGACAGTGGCGTTCGAGCTGATATAGCCGACACCGGCACCGTAGGTGAGGTCGCCCCCGGCCAGGCCCACGGTGCGGTCAACACCAACCGCAAGTCCGGCTGCGCTCCAGTCGAATTTGCTGTCATTGATATCGCCGCCGCCTGCCAGCGGGTTGATCCAGGCGCGCAGCGGCGACGGTCCACCTTCAAGCGCCGCACTCCGGCGACCGGCGGGCAATCCATTGGTTCCCAACGCCGCTGCGAAGGACTCGTAGCTGCGATGTGCAAGCAACTGTCCGCTGGCGTGAACCTCGCCCTGTGGCATCAGCGCCAGCGGGTCCTTTCTGAGCAGGAAGCTCTGCAGGCCTGCAAGGTCGTCGGTGTTGATGAGATCGACGCCTGCCTCGAGCAGCACCGACCAGATCGCTTCGCGCTGCGCTGCCTTCGCCGGATCGAACACGCTCTCGCCGGTGTCCCGGTTCATTGTTGTAACGCTATCCGGGGTATTCCAGAATCGTACCTTCATGCCATTTGCATGCGCCCGCGCGACATAATCGGCCAATGCAGCCCGTCTCGCTTCAGGCATTTCCCCGATGCCGTTCCAGTAAATTGTAGGCAGGTTGAATGACGTCCAGCTCTGGCTGACCATCGAGTAGAAGTTCTCATAAGCCAGTGGCGCGGCGGGTGTGCCGTCGCGGTTGATCAGTTGCGCCGAACGGCCATCATACCCGGCGAAGCGAACCGGGTCGGCGTTTATCATGTCGCGGTTGGGCTCGCCGGAAAGATGCGCGGTGACCGGTCCCGGCGTGACGCCATCCTGGGCGAAGCGTGCGAAGATTTCGGGGTACTCGGCCAACTGCTCCCTCAGCACATTCCAGGTCGTCTGGTCTGTGCTCTTGAAGTCGATCAGCAGATCGAGCGGCGGGGCGTTGCTGCCATTCTCCTTCAGCCATTGCCTGAGTGGATCAAGATAGACATTGCGCAGTGTGAATGCGGGGTCCTCGCCGGCGGCCTGGAATGAAAAATGCACAAGCCTCAGGTCGCCTTGATAGTGTGCAATGTCGGCCTCGACCGAGGTGAAGCCATGCCCAAGCGCGTCAAGCAGCGGAATTCGGCCCGCCTTCTGTTCGGTCTTCTCATAATCATTATGCGCGTGCGCACGCTGCAACCAGATAATCGGCTCTTCGGCGAATGCAACTTCAGGTACAATGGCACAACTTGCCAGCAAGATGGATGAAATTAACTTATTCACTTGTACGCGCTCCCCGTATTGTATCTCGATGAAGAGATAAACAACTTGAAATTGCACCAGGAGATCAGCCTGAAACCCTTCGATCAGCTTGGATCACGCAGTGCAATCTGGCGCTTATGGAATGAATGTTACAAGTGTGTGTAATCGTCAGTGAAAATTGCACAGCTTTGCAATCCTGGCCGCGAAAGCTGGCCCGGCGCGCGGTTCCGCGAGCTGGATGGGCAGAAGCACCGGTTTCTCGCGCGTTGAGATTGGGCGGATGGGGGGAGGTGCGTTGATTGGTAGGTTGGCAGGCGCTGTCTTCCGGGCCGCGCCACTACACCCCCTCACCGTCACGCTTCGCGTGCCACCTTTCCCCCACCTCCGGTAGGGGCGAGGAACCCAGGTTCTGAGAGGTAGGCGCTCAATCCGGCTTTGCGCGGCGCGTAATCCGGCCTGCGCTGCGTTCAATCCAGCCCGGGCTCCTCGCCCCTGCGAAGCGGGGAAGAGGTGGCACGCGAAGCGTGACGGTGAGGGGGAATTGCGGAGGCAGTTCTAGCGCCGCCATTGCAAAAATTTCGAAATTTACGTATTTTGCGCAAATATCGATAGGAGGTCTGGATGGGCGTTACGGTCAGGGCGACGGATTTCTCGCGCAACTTTGCCAAATATCAGGATGAGGCGATTTCGGCCAAGGTCATCAATGTGACCAGCCATGGCCGTGTCGTCGGTGGCTATCTTTCGGCGGAGGAGTTGCAGCGCTACGAAAAGCTTAAGCGCCGAGCAGCCGAGGTGCTGATCGTCGGCGAACTGGACGATGAGACACTGGCCAACATTGAGGCGGCCGAGTATGGCGTCGCGCCAAGGTGAAACTGCCGACGCCGGTTCCTGGCCTCGTCATCCGCTACAGTTTTCTGTGGAGCCATGAGCGGGCCACGGGCGCTGTCGAAGGGCGAAAGGATCGCCCCTGTGCGATTGTCGTTGCAGTCCGGACGGAAGGGCGTGGGGTGCAGACAATCGTTGCGCCGATCACGCATTCTCCGCCTGATGGTGCAGCGGCGTCTCTTGAAATTCCGCCCGATGTCTGCCGCAAGCTCGGACTGGATACAGGTCGTCACTGGCTGCGCTTTGATGAACTCAACCGCTTCGAATGGCCAGGATTTGATCTGCGACCGCGACCAAACGGGCGCTACGACTACGGCGTGTTGCCGCCCGGTTTGTTTGAGCAATTGAGGCGTGGGATCTCGGAGTTGCATAAGACGAAGAACGTAAGTGTGAGTGCTAACATTGCGAAGAAATGAAGCTGGTCGTGATTTCTGGAAACAAATGTTTGATCGAGCAATCGTCAGCCCGCACGCCGCGCGAGATACTTCCGATCAGGAAGATGAGATCGCACGGCGCCAATTTCTTTCAATCGCCCTCAGAAGTGCGGGCTGGTCCGCAGATCATGTTCAAAGGACGATAGCTGGCCTCGACAGTATAAGAGACGTTGTCTACCCGACAAGTGTTGGAGTAGCCAAGGGCTTGGAGGCTCAACTTGAGAGAGTATCCGCTCCCATCAAAACTGCACTGAAGAGATTGGGGTTTGTGAATCACGATGCCATCGTTCTTGGAATCGAACCCATAGTAGGTCCATCTGCCTCACTGACAAATGTCATCATGACAGATGAGGGGATAGTTTCCGTCAGTTCCTTCTTGTTCCGGTGGTGTGGTCTCTGTGCAAGAGCGTATACACGCACACTCTTACTGGACCCAATCTACTGGTCTGAGGCTCCACCCAGTCTGGAGAATGACGCTCGCCTGCTTAGAATGAACCCAGATCTGTGTCTGTACTGGGTACGGATACTAAACTCGTTTGGGGTAACTGGGACACACGCATTTGTGCCGTTTCGACCGGCATCACCGAACGAAGCACTCCTCTTCGAGCAAATCGCCTGGAGCATGGAGTACTTTGCCGTCGCGCACGAATTCGCTCACCACGCCCTCTGCCATCGATCATTGGGCGACGATTCACTGACACAAGAGTTCGAAGC
Organism: uncultured Mesorhizobium sp.; assembly: GCA_964480545.1. Classification (GTDB taxonomy): domain Bacteria; phylum Pseudomonadota; class Alphaproteobacteria; order Rhizobiales; family Rhizobiaceae; genus Mesorhizobium_G. The sequence continues at coordinate 9,372 of CAYZQP010000123.1, forward strand.
AGATATGCTCGCTGCGAGGATATGCGAACTATTGGAATTCGAACCATTCGACGAGCTACACAATCCTTATAATACGACCGGTGCCGGTGGGGTTCTGATGATCAGCTCGCTGGACCTGTTGCGGGACGTCGAGAGCGCGATTGGTGCCCAGCGGGTGGATTTAGGCACACATCCCTCAACAGAGGAACGAATTGGTCGAATTGCCCTCCGTCACAGCCTTCAGCCGAACAGGTTGAGAATGGACCAGAATTTCTGCAACACGGTCGTGCGGATAATGCGGGCCATCAAAATGATGTGGATGGAGCTTATTGATGCCAACGGAAAAGATCAGCTTGCAACGATGAAGCGAGAGATTCTAAACCAAGTATCTCATCAGCCCCCCACTACCCCAGCAACCGCTCCATCAACCTTTCCGCCGCTTCGGGAATAACCGTTCCCGGCGGGAAGATGTCCACCGCGCCCGCAGCCCGCACAGCGTCAAAATCCTGCGGGGGGATGACCCCGCCCGCCACCACCAGGATGTTCTGCTTCCTGGCCTTGTCGAGCGCGGTGCGCAGTTCGGGGATCAGCGTCAGGTGGCCGGCGGCCAGCGATGATGCGCCGACAATGTGCACGTCTTCCTCAATGGCGAGTTTGGCGATTTCCTCGGGCGTCTGGAACATCGCGCCGACGGTGACGTCGAAGCCGAGATCGGCAAAGGCCGTGGCGATGACCTTCTGGCCGCGGTCGTGGCCGTCCTGGCCCATCTTGGCGACAAGAATGCGGGGCCTGGTGCCGTGCTTCTTCTCGAACGCCTCGACCTGCTCATGCACGCGGTCGACGACCGGCAGGTCACCCAGCGCCTTGCGATAGACGCCGGAAATCGTCTGGACGATGGCGACGTGGCGGCCATACACCTTTTCCAGCGCCATGGAGATTTCGCCGACGGTGGCTTTGGCGCGCGCCGCCCTCACGGCGAACTCGAGCAGGTTGCCGCCGCCGGCAGCTGCGTTGGTGAGCTCGGTCAGCGCGCTTTCCACCGCGCCGACATCGCGCGTGCCCTTGAGCTGCTGCAGCTTGGACAGCTGGCGTGCACGCACCTCGGCATTGTCGATCTTCAAAACGTCGATCTCGACTTCGTTTTCCGGCTGGTACTGGTTGACTCCGACCAATGCCTGCTGGCCCGAGTCGATGCGCGCCTGGGTGCGGGCGGCGGCCTCCTCGATGCGCAGCTTCGGGATGCCCTGTTCCACGGCAGCCGCCATGCCGCCGAGCTTCTCGACCTCCTCGATGTGGCGCAGTGCGCGCGTCGCGAGGTCGTGCGTCAGCTTCTCGACATAGGCCGAGCCGCCCCACGGATCGATGATGCGCGTCGTGCCGCTTTCCTTCTGCAGGATGATCTGCGTATTGCGCGCAATGCGGGCCGAATGGTCGGTCGGCAGCGCCAGCGCCTCGTCGAACGAGTTGGTGTGCAGCGACTGGGTGTGACCCTGCGTTGCCGCCATTGCCTCGATCA
>CAYZQP010000123.1:10876-10998 GCA_964480545.1 uncultured Mesorhizobium sp.
CAGTGTGTGCGCAGCGACAGCGAACGCGCGTCTTTCGGCGAAAAGTTCTTCTGGATCAGCAGCGCCCAGATCAGGCGCGCGGCGCGCATCTTGGCGACTTCCATGAAGAAGTTCATGCCGAT
>CAYZQP010000124.1:0-6271 GCA_964480545.1 uncultured Mesorhizobium sp.
AGCCATAGCCCGGGTGCACCGCGTCAGCGCCGGTGATCTCGCAGGCGGCGACGATCTGGTGGATGTTGAGGTAGGAATCGCGCGAGGCGGGCGGGCCGATGCATACGCTTTCATCGGCGAGCCGCACGTGCATGGCATCTGCGTCGGCAGTTGAATGCACGACAACGGTCTGTATGCCGAGTTCCTTGGCTGCGCGCAACACACGCAGTGCGATCTCGCCACGATTGGCTATCAGGATCTTCTGGAACATCGGCGCTTATTCGACCACGATGAGCGGCTGCGCAAACTCAACCGGCTGGGCATCTTCAAAGAGGATCGCGGTGACCTTGCCGGCGCGTGGCGACGGAATCTGGTTCATCGTTTTCATCGCCTCGATGATCAACAATGTCTGGCCCTCCTTGACGCTCTGGCCGATTTCCACAAACGCCTTCGCGCCCGGCGAGGGCGACATATAGGCGGTGCCGACCATAGGAGACAGAACAGCGTTTCTGGACGAGTCGGCCACTGGTGCGGCTGGTGCCGCGGCGGGTGCCGCTACCGGCGCTGCGTAGGCAGGGGCTGCGACCGCGTGGACAGCAGACGATGTCCGCGATACCCGGACCTTGAGATCGCCGAGTTCGACCTCGATCTCCGTCAGGTTCGTTTCATCAAGTATCCCCGCCAGATCGCGGATGAGTTGCTGGTCCACTGCGGACTTCTTGGTTGTCATGCCTTGCCTTCCTGTTCGTCCCTGACCTGCGCGCTGGCGAGTGCCTGCAGCGCAAGAATGTAGCTCGTCGGGCCAAAACCGCAGATCATGCCGAGCGCGACTGGCGCTATCATCGACTTGTGGCGGAATTCTTCCCGGGCGTGGATGTTGGATAGATGAACTTCAATAACCTTGAGCTGCTTGTTGGCGCGAATAGCGTCGTGCAGCGCGATTGACGTGTGCGTATAGGCGCCCGCATTTAGAACCACGCCGAAGGCCTTGTCGCCAGCCTCGTGGATCCAGTCAACGAGATCGCCTTCATGATTGCTCTGCCGGAAATCGATGACGAGGCCAAGCCCGGCGGCCTGCGCGCGGCAGTCAGCCTCGATTGCGGCAAGCGTCTTGCCGCCATAGATACCGGGCTCGCGCTTTCCAAGCGCGTTCAGATTTGGGCCGTTCAGAACAAAAACGGTCTTCGACATGGACGCCTTTCCCGGCGTCGACAGGGAATCCTGCGCGACGCAGCGGAACCTCTATAGTTCGCTTAAGTGCAGTGGAAAAGACTGCAAGCCCGTTGTTCCGCTATCCACAGTGAGCAGAGCGTAAATGTGTCAACAGGCAGCAGTCTGGCACGATGACCGGGCTGCGGCGATCTTCTGGCGCAGCAATTCCTCCCCAAGCGCGCCAAACACCACCTCGTCGCCGATGACGTAGGACGGAGTACCAGTTATCGAAAGCTTGTCAGCCAGTTCAAAGCTCTTCTGGAACGCCGCGACAATTTCCGGCTTTTCCATCTCGGCCCGCAACGCGGCCTCGTCTGCTCCAAGCGAGACCGCGAGCTGGATCGCGCTGTCCTCGGTTGCGCGCCCTTCGGAGCCCATCATTGCGAAATGAAATTCATTGTACTTCTGCGGCATCAGTCGGTGAAACGCCTGTGCGACCACATGCGAACGCTGCGAATCTGGCCCGAGGATCGGCAGTTCCTTCAGCACAAAGCGCAGGTCGGGGTCTGACTGAACAAGCCCCTGCATGTCAGCCATAGCTCGTTTGCAGAAGCCGCAATTGTAATCATAGAACTCTACGATCGTCGTCTTGCCATTCGGGTTGCCAATCACGGCGTCGTTCGGGGAGCGGAAAATTGCGTCCGTCGAGCCCTTGATCGCAGCGATAGCGGCCTCCTGTTTGGCAGCCGATTCCCTGGCCTCAAGCGCAGCCTGCATTTCGACCACGATCTCCGGATTGTTGACCATATAGTCCCGAACGATGGTTTCGACCTGCTGGCGATCCATTGCAGTGGCAGGGGTAGCAGAAGTCGCCTCGGATGGACTCGCAACGCCTCCCGTGCGGCCCAGCTGAAATCCGCCAACCAGCGCCGCTATGGCGACTGCTCCGCCAACAACGCTCCAACCAATAATTCCGCGCATAATGCCTCTCGTGGCCTCAGCCTTTTTTACCCGGCTGACGATAGTTGATAATATCCTGAGCCCGCAGCCAATCAGGCGAGTTGGGTCTCAATTTCCGTTGCGCCCGGAGAGCAAAAACCCTCGCCTGCTGAAAATTGTTGCTGTGATAATAGCCTTCTGCCGCAGCGAGTTCGGCCAGGGCAACGTCCCCCAACTGACCATATGCCTGGGAGAGGTAACGGTAGCCGACTGCGTTCGTGCTATCTGCGGCAAGACCGTTCTGGAGTGCTTCAACCGCTTGCCGCACTGCCTTCTGGTTGCCCTGAGCCAGCAATGCCTGGCCATATGCGATTTGCAGGCTGGAAGACCGCTGGGGGTCAAGCCTCACGGCCCGTTGGTAAGACTGTGCAGCCTCGACGGGACGGTTCGCTTTCATCAGAGCGTCACCACGCATCTCGTGGTAGTAGGGGTTCTTCGGCTCAGCCTTGATCATGGCGTCGATTTTGGGCAGCGCCTGTCGCGGATTGCCGCGCAGGAAGCCGTCTATCGCCTCGCCGTACTGCCGGGCATCCTGCGCGTCTTCCTTCTTGGCCAGGATGCGCGAGGCTACCCCGGTGCCACTGGTATAGGCAGCAATCTTCGCGCGCATGCGATTGTGGCGCCGCTGTAACTCCGGTGGATCCTTCTGGTCGAAGAACTGGCTCTTGCGGGCGAGAACCTCAAGGTTGGCGATGCGGTCACGTGGCATCGGGTGACTGATCTGGTAAGGGTCAACGCGCGCGCCAGACAATGCAAGCGCGCTCTGGAACCGCTTGAAGGTCGTCAGCATGCCTTTTGCCGACTGTCCGGTCTTCTCGAGGTAGATCAGTGCGGAACGGTCAGCCGTCGTTTCCTCGGTGCGTTGGTAGCTCAGGATACTGCGTCGGGCGGCTTCCGCCGATCCGGCAGCAATGCCACCGCCAACGCCGCCTAGCTGGTTATTCTTGGTCGCAGCGCCTGCAGCGATAGAGCCGACGCCAAGCAGCAGGCCGATCACAGCCATGGTTTGCGCGCGGGCAAGTTGCTGGCGCAGACGTTCCTGATGACCACCCGCCAGATGCCCGGCTTCATGTGCCAGAACGCCAATCACCTCATTCGGCGTCTCGGCGGTCATCAACAGGCCGGTATTCACGAAAATGCGGCGGCCATCGACGAAGGCGTTGAAGCTCGGGTCGTTGACGAGAATGATCTGCACGTTCTGACGCTGCAGCCCGGCGGCTTGCAGGATTGGCCGGGCATAATCCCGCACAAGCGCCTCGATCTCGGCGTCGCGCACCACGTTCACGCCTTGCGCACTGGCCGGGCGGGTTGCACCGGTGACAGACGAGATGGCGATCAGCGCAGACAGGCCCACACGAACCAGTGGCCGTGTCAGCGCGGCTATGCCAATGGATGAAATCGTGGATGAAATCATGGGCATGACCTAAACGAAGAGTGGCTGCATTGCAAAGCGGCGGCCAAACCATCATGAACTTGTGATCCCCACATCAATCGGGCATTTGTGCGGCGCATGCGATAACAGGACATGGCATTTTCAGCTTCGAGACGCGGTAACGTCGAGCCTTTTCACGCAATGGACATCCTGCCCGCAGCCAATCGGCTGCGGGCAGGGGGCGCAGACGTCATCTCCATGGCGGTGGGCCAGCCATCGGACCCCGCACCCCTGCCTGTGCGCGATGCGGCGAGACTGGCGCTGCAGCGGGGCAACATCGGATACACGGATGCGCTCGGGACGCACGCCCTGCGACGCGCGATTGCCGCGCACTACGCTGATCATTACGGGGTTGAGGTGCCGGTTGAACGAATTTGCGTGACGACCGGCTCGTCAGCCGCATTCAATCTGGCTTTTGTCACAATGTTCGATGCCGGCGACAGGGTAGCGATCGCCGCGCCTGGCTATCCGGCCTATCGCAACATCATGGCCTCGCTTGGGATCGAGGTTGTGGAGATCGAGCTGAACGGCGACAGCTACCTCACTGCCGCGATGGTTGAGGCTGCCCACACCGAAAAACCGCTGAAAGGTGTGCTCTTCGCAAGTCCTGCCAATCCAACTGGCGCGAGCATTCCTGCCACGGAGTTGCGCGCGCTTGTTGAACTTGGCGAGCGGCTAAGAATTGCTGTGATCTCAGACGAGATTTATCACCGGCTGAACTATTCGGCTGCGGATCACACCGCGCTTGAATTCGGCGAGCATGCGACAGTCATCAACTCGTTCTCCAAGTATTATTGCATGACTGGCTGGCGGATCGGCTGGATGGTGCTGCCGCAATTGCTGGTCCGGCCAGTCGAACGATTGCAGCAGAGCCTTTACATATCGGCGCCTGAATTGTCGCAGATCGCAGCGGTTGAGGCATTCAATGCGCCTGACGAGCTTGAGGCGGTGAAAGCCCGCTACGCGATCAACCGGGCACTTCTTGAGGAGCGTCTACCGGCCCTTGGCCTGCCACTGGCAGCGCCTATGGATGGCGCGTTCTATGCCTATTGCGATGTATCGCGTCTGACCAATGACAGCATGAGTTTCGCCCGCACGATGCTGGCCCAGACCCACGTTGCAGCCACGCCCGGACGCGATTTCGACCCGCTTCAGGGTCACCGCTTCATGCGCTTTTCCTATGCCGGGAGCCCTGACGAAATATCTGCGGCCGTCGAGCGCGTCGGCAACTGGCTCGCCAGCAAATAGAAAAGCCGGCGGTTGGCCGGCTTTTCTCTGTCAAATCAGCGTGTTGAGAGACTTTTCCTAGAAAAAGCCCTTGCGTTGCCACCAGCCTTTTTTGGGGGCTGCCGGCTCGGCGTCATTGGCGACCGTAGAGGAAACTTTTGGCGTAGCCGATTCGCTGCTCTCGGCCTTGCGACGGCTCGACCGGGGCGCTGGCGCTGCAGGTACGGTAACCTCTGTGACCAACTCGGCAATCACTTCTGCAACGGCCGGCTCGGCGACAGGCTCCCTGGCTTCCTCAGCCTTGGCCTTTGATTTTGCAGTACGGCGAGGCTTCTTCGCAGGTTTCGCTTCCTCTACCGGTGCCTCCACCTCCACCGCGGCGGCGTCGACATCGACTGGCTCTGTGGAACTGGTCGCGGCTTCTTGCGTCACCACTTCCTCGACGCTGTCTTCGGCGGCCGCCGGTGCAACCTCGTCCTCGCGGTTCTTGCGTCCACCGCGCTTGCCGCGCCTGCGCTTCTTGGCGCCGCCGTCAGCTTCTGTTGCTGCCTCTACGGCATCACTGGCTTCGCCAGCCTCATCTGCGGCTTCGTCAACTGTCCCTTCGGACTCGTCCGGCAGATCGGCCGCAGGTGCATCGGCGGCTGCTTCCTGGTCGCGGCCACCACGACGGCGCCGTCTGCGCTTGCGGCGGCGATTGCCATCCTGACCGTCGCGCTCGGTATCTGAACCCTTCGCGGCGACAGGCTCATCCGCCTCGTCGGCCTCATCCTCTATCTCGACGATATCGTCTTCTTCTTCCTCAACAGGATACGACTTTGTTTCGATGATCTCGATCGGGTTCTCGACCTGGGCACCACGCAGGATCGTGTAGTGCTGCGCGCCGACACTTTCGTCAGCCTCGAAAGAGATCGTGACGCCGAACTTGATTTCCAGCTGCACCAGGGTCGAGCGCTTGTGGTTGAGCACATAGAGTGCCGTCGCCGTCGAGGTGCGCACGGTTATGTGGTGGCGATGATCCTTGAGCAGGAAGTCCTCGATCGCCCTCACCACCATCAGCGCAACAGACGAGTCCGAGCGGACATGGCCGGCCCCGCCGCAATGGGGGCAGGGCTTCATGGTCGATTCCAGCACGCTGGCGCGAATACGCTGGCGCGACATCTCCATCAGGCCGAAATGCGAAATCCGCCCGACCTGGATGCGTGCGCGATCATTCTTCAGGCAGTCCTTGAGCTTCTTTTCGACGGCGCGATTGTTGCGACCCTCTTCCATGTCGATGAAGTCAATGACAATCAGTCCTGCTAGATCGCGCAGTCTCAACTGCCGCGCAACTTCCTCGGACGCCTCCAGGTTGGTCTGGAGTGCGGTATCCTCAATCGAGTGTTCGCGCGTTGATCGACCCGAGTTCACATCGATCGAGACCAGCGCCTCGGTCTGGTTGATGATGATATAGCCGCCGGATTTCAGCGTAACCTGTGGCTG
>CAYZQP010000124.1:6281-10944 GCA_964480545.1 uncultured Mesorhizobium sp.
GGCATCCAGTCCGGAGCGGGCAAACAGTGGTGTTGTATCCCTGTAAGGCTGAACCATCTTGGCGTGGCTCGGCATCAGCATACGCATGAAGTCCTTTGCCTCGCGATAGCCGTCCTCGCCGGCAACGAGAATCTCGTCAATGTCCTTGTTATAAAGGTCGCGGATTGACCGCTTGATGAGGCTGCCTTCCTCGTAAACGAGGGCAGGGGCTGTCGACTTCAGCGTCAGTTCGCGCACATTCTCCCACATGCGCATAAGGTACTCATAGTCGCGCTTGATCTCGGCTTTGGTGCGGTTTTCGCCGGCGGTGCGCAGGATAACACCCATGCCCTGGGGAACCTCGAGGTCCTTGACCACATCCTTGAGACGCTTGCGGTCCTGGGCACTGGTGATCTTGCGCGAAATACCGCCGCCACGCGCTGTGTTCGGCATCAGAACCGAGTAGCGTCCGGCGAGCGACAGATAGGTCGTCAGCGCTGCACCCTTGTTGCCGCGCTCTTCCTTGACCACCTGCACCAACAGGATCTGCCGGCGCTTGATGACCTCCTGAATCTTGTAATGTCTGCGAGGCGTGCGCCTGCGGTCACGGACTTCGTCCATAGCGTCGCCGGCGCCGACCGATTCGACCTGATCCTCCGGCTTTACTTCGTCTTTCTCATCATCGTCGCCTTCGCTGTCGTCGCCCGAAGATTCAACCGGCTCGGAAATCACGTCAGCCTCGACTTCGGCCGCCATCGAGACCGGGGGCTGTTCGTCTTCCCCCTGCAGCGGCTCCGCCGCGGCGATCTCGACTTCGGCCTCTTCGGTATCGCCTTCCTGAGTCGCTACGGTCTCGCTTTCCTCGTTGGCCTCGGACTCGCCGGTCTCTGCACTTGCATCAGCCTTTGCCTCGTCGCCATTGCGTCCGCGTTTACCGCCGCGTCTGCGGCGTCGGCCGTTGCTGGCACGGCTGCGCTGCTCGCGAGGCTCCTCCTCGTCCTCGTCTTCCTCCTCGGCTGCCTCTGCTTCCGCGCGCAGAAGTGCCTGACGGTCAGCGACCGGGATCTGGTAGTAATCGGGATGAATTTCGCTGAACGCCAGGAAGCCGTGGCGGTTGCCGCCATACTCCACGAATGCCGCCTGTAGCGAGGGTTCGACGCGCGTTACGCGCGCCAGGTAGATATTTCCACGAAGTTGTTTCTTGTCCTGCGACTCGAAATCGAATTCTTCAATGCGGTTGCCGCGGGTCACAACGACCCGCGTTTCCTCCGGGTGGGAGGCGTCGATCAACATTTTGTTGGCCATTACATGTCTCCCCGGCGCTTGCAGGTCTGCGCGCGAGAGCCAAAGCCCTTTTGGACGCGAATATGCCGCTGCCGGATAAAGTGAATTTCGCTTCAGCCATGCGACGCCGCACCGCAAACAGACCATAAGGCGCTCCCGCGCCTCCATCGGTGGTGTTGCGAATGTTTGGGCCTGTCGTCATCGCCTCTTTGTCAGCGAAAGGGTTTGTATATGGTCCGGGAACCGGACCGGCTTGTTTGCTCTGCGCGAGCAGGGTGATATTGGTGTCACCCCTTTATTCGTGGATCCCGGACGAGACCCCGAAAAATCTGTTTGACTGCCGCCAATTCCTCCCCGTCCGACGGCCTCGAAGACGAAGCCCGTCAGACGACCCGCCCGCCGTCGCGGCAATTTCGCCACAGTCCACATCGCTTGTATGTTCTGCGCCGTTTTTAGGCAACCCTGAAATCATCAGCCGGCGCGCCTTCGTGTCAGCGATCGAACATGACAACGCTTGCTTAACCTTCTTTCTCTACGACTTGTTAACGAGCGTCGCCTTGCCTCGGGCGGATAAGTTTCTGGTAATTGTCGAGAGCACCGCACGAAATGGTTCGAACCGCGAGAACATTCAAGGCGGGATCAGCATTATCTTTGTTGATCAATAGCTTGTGCGCGCTGCTGATTGTGTTCCTGATGATCGGTTCTGCTGAAGCGGCTCTTCGTGCCACGCAATACGAGGCGTCCGTTGCCAGGGATACCACTTCGGTCTCGATCAGGTTGGACGCACAGGCGCCGGTACGGTGGTTCCTGCTGTCGTCGCCATACCGCCTCGTTGTTGATCTGCCCAGGACGACATTTGCGCTGGAGCATGGCAGCCTGAAACCGGTCGGTCTGGTATCGGGTGTGCGCTACGGGCATGCTGGTCCTGATCGATCACGCCTGATTCTTTCGCTCAATCACGCGTTCGTGGTGAAACATCTGGAGGTTGATGACGGAAACGATGGCCCGGCACTCGCGATTGAATTGAAGAAGGCTTCTCCGGCAGAGTTTCAGACCGCGGTGCAGGCCCAGGTGGATTCCACAGCATCGATCACACCAGGTTCGCCGGCGCCATCCGCGGCACCGTCCCGGGAGAGCAAGCGCTTCACGATTGTCATTGATGCGGGCCATGGCGGCTGGGATGGTGGTGCAAAGGGTCGCAACGGGACGGTCGAGAAGGAAGTCACCCTGGCATTCGCCGCAGAGCTCGAGCGCATCCTCAAGCGTCAGAAGGGGTACAATATCCTCCTGACCCGCTCGGATGACCGGTTCCTGCGGCTGGACGACCGCGTGGAGTTCGCCAGAAAGAACGCTGCGGACCTGTTTGTTTCCATCCATGCCGACACAATCCGCTTCAGGGGCTTGCGAGGGGCAACCGTGTACACCGGGTCCGACAAGGCGTCGGATGCCGATTCGGAGGCTCTGGCCGAGCGGGAAAACCTGGCGGACAATATTCCAGGTCTGCCGAGCTCGGAACAAAACCCGGACGTCGCCGATATACTCAATGAGTTCGTGCGACGCGAAACACAGGGATTTTCCGTAACTGCCGCCGAGCACCTTGTCCGGCATCTGGCAAAGTCCGTGGGGGTGATCAACAACCCTCACCGCCACGCGAGGTTTCGCGTGCTGCGCGCGCCCGATGTGCCGTCCGTGCTTGTGGAACTCGGCTACCTTTCCAACAGCGAGGATGAGCGCCGGTTGACAGACCCTGCCTGGCGCAAGATGGCGGCTGGCAGCATTGCCGCAGCTATCGGTGAGTTTGCGGTGGCTCGCACGTCGGGCCCGGTTGCAGTAAAGGATTGACCCGTATGGTCATTACGCGCATACCCGGCAAAGCGATTTCGCGTAGCAGTCGCATCAGCGACAGGTCGGATGCATGGCTTCGGGTGCGTATTGCGGACTCTGCCGCATTTTCCCCACATCGGCAGTGCAAGCGGGACGAGGAAATCTGATGGTCTTGATTCACGGATTTGGGCGCAAGCGCATCGCCGCTAGGGGCATGATCAGGCGGGAGCTGGCATGATACGTCTGCTTGGATATTTTTTTGGCGTCGGCATCATGCTTGCCCTGGTGGCTGCGGTCGGCGTTGTCCTGTATTTTGGCAAGATGTCCAAGGACTTGCCGGATTATGAGGTGCTGGCCAATTACGAACCGCCGGTAACCTCACGCATCCACGCCTCGGACGGCGCGCTGATGGGCGAGTTCGCGCGGGAGCGGCGGCTTTATTTGCCGATCCAGGCCGTCCCCGAACGGGTCAAGGCTGCCTTCCTTTCGGCCGAGGACAAGAATTTCTACAAGCACAAGGGTGTCGACTTCGTCGGCGTCGGGCGCGCCATCTACGTCCGCCTCCAGGGCGGCCCTCTGCAGGGTGGCTCGACCATTACGCAGCAGGTAGCAAAGAACTTCCTGTTGACCAACGAGCAGACCTACGAACGTAAGGTCAAGGAAGCCATACTCTCCTATCGCATCGAGGCTGCCTATTCCAAGGATCGCATCCTTGAACTCTACCTGAATGAGATTTTCTTCGGGATGAACGCCTATGGCATCGCCGGCGCAGCGCTGACCTATTTCGACAAGTCTGTGAACGAGCTCTCCATCTCCGAGGCCGCCTACCTTGCGGCCCTGCCAAAGGCACCATCCAACTACCAGCCCTTCCGCTTCCATGATCGCGCGATCGAGCGTCGCAACTGGGTCATCGACCAGATGGTGGACAACAAGTACATCACGCCCGAGGAGGCTGCGAAAGCCAGGGGTGAACCGCTCGGCGTCAACCCTCGCCGCACCGGCTCATATCTGTTCGCCGGTGAGTATTTCACCGAAGAGGTACGGCGTGAGCTGAAAGACCGCTACGGTGAGCAGGCCCTGTACGAAGGTGGACTTTCGGTCCGCACCACAATCGATCCGCGCATGCAGGTCATCGCGCGCAAGGCCATGCAGCGTGGTCTGATCCGCTTCGACACGCTTCGCGGCTATCGCGGTCCGCGCACGCAGATCGCCATCGACGGCGACTGGGGTGTACCGCTCGGCGAGGTCAAGGCGCTCGACGATGTGCCTGAGTGGCGGTTGGCGGTCGTTCTCGAGAGTGCCGCTTCTGGCCTGCGCATCGGCCTGCAACCGGCCCGCGAGGCCTCGGGCCAGCTCGTCGCTGACCGCGTCGAGGGGACCGTCAAGGCTGACGACATGAAATGGGCCTTGCGCCATATGGTCGACGGCAAGCTTGCGCGCGCCAGGTCACCTGCCGGTGTGTTGAACCCTGGTGATGTCATCTATGTCGAGCGCAAGAAGGCAGACGGTGATGAGTATGCGTTGCGTCAGCCACCTGAAATCGAAGGTGGTATGATCGCGATGGACCCGCACACAG
>CAYZQP010000125.1:0-1486 GCA_964480545.1 uncultured Mesorhizobium sp.
GATCTCGTCGCAACCGGTGCCAAGCTTGCCGTGCTTGGCTCCGGGGACAGCGCGCTGGAGGGGCAACTGCTTGCGGCCTCCTCGCGCCACCGTGGCCGCATTGGCGTGACCATCGGCTATGACGAAAGCCTGTCGCATCTGCTGCAGGGCGGTGCTGATGCAATCCTGATCCCGTCGCGCTTCGAGCCGTGCGGCCTGACCCAGCTTTACGGGTTGCGCTACGGCTGCGTGCCGGTTGTCGCGCGCACCGGCGGTCTGGCCGACACTGTGATCGATGCCAATGAGGCGGCGGTGGCGGCAGGCGTTGGCACCGGCTTCCAGCACGATGCCAACAATGGCTATGCGCTTGGCCATGCCATCCGCCGCGCCGTTGAGCTCTATCGCAACGACAGGGATGCCTGGGCCTCGCTGCAGAAGCAGGGCATGCGATCCGACGTCTCGTGGGACCGATCAGCGAAGAAATATGCCGACCTCTACCGCAACCTTCTCGCCCGCGCCGGGTTGAACTCCGCACCTGCCGCCGCCGAACCCGCTCCCGCCCCGAAGAAATCCAAACCTGCGAAGCCGACCATGCCCCAGATAAAGACCATCAAGACCAAGCCGTACACAGACCAGAAGCCGGGCACCTCCGGCCTGCGCAAGAAGGTGCCTGTGTTCCAGCAGGAAAACTACGCCGAGAATTTCATCCAGTCGGTGTTCGACTCGCTGGAGGGTTTTGAGGGCCAGACGCTGGTGATCGGTGGTGATGGACGATACCTGAATGTCGAGGTAATCCAGAAGGCCATCGCCATGGCCGCCGCCAACGGCTTTGGCAAGGTGATGGTCGGGCAGGGCGGCATCCTGTCGACGCCCGCTGCCTCGAACGTGATCCGCAAATACAAGGCGTTCGGCGGTCTGGTGCTGTCGGCCTCGCACAATCCCGGCGGGCCGACCGAAGATTTTGGCATCAAGTACAATATCGGCAATGGCGGCCCGGCACCCGAAAAGGTGACTGACGCGATTTATGCCAACACGCTGAAGATCGCCGAATACAAGATTGCTGACGTGCCGCCGACCGACATTTCGAAGATCGGCACGTTCAAGGTCGCCGGCATGACGGTCGAGGTGATCGATCCCGTCAGCGACTATGCCGCGTTGATGGAAGAGCTGTTCGACTTCAAGGCGATCAAGGCGCTGCTGAAGGGCGGCTTCAAAATCGCCATCGACTCCATGTCGGCTGTCACTGGCCCTTATGCGGTCGAGATTTTCGAAAAGCGTCTCGGCGCACCCAAAGGCACCGCGCGCAACAGCGTGCCGCTGGAAGATTTCGGCCACCATCACCCGGACCCCAACCTTGTCCACGCAAAGGAGCTCTATGACGATGTGATGAGCAAGGACGGCCCGGACTTCGGCGCGGCGTCTGATGGCGACGGCGACCGCAACATGGTCGTCGGCAAGGGCATGTTCGTGACACCGTCGGACAGCCTCGCGCTGATCGCCTTCGTGC
>CAYZQP010000125.1:1496-10930 GCA_964480545.1 uncultured Mesorhizobium sp.
TCGGCATGTACGAGACACCGACCGGCTGGAAGTTCTTCGGCAACCTGCTCGATGCCGGCAAGGCCACCGTTTGCGGCGAAGAGAGCTTCGGCACCGGCTCCGACCACGTGCGCGAGAAGGACGGGCTGTGGGCCGTGCTGTTCTGGCTGAACATCGTCGCCGCGCGCAAGGAGAGCGTGAAGACGATCGTTGAGAAGCACTGGAAGGAATATGGCCGCAACTATTACTCGCGCCACGACTATGAAGAGGTCGAGACCGACAAGGCCAACGCGCTGGTGGACGAACTGCGTGGCAAGCTGGCAAAACTGCCTGGCCAGACTTTCCAGAAGCTGAAGATCGTCGCTGCCGATGACTTCGCCTATCACGATCCGGTCGATGGTTCCGTGTCGAAGAACCAGGGCGTGCGCGTGCTGTTCGAGGGCGGCTCGCGGGTGGTGTTCCGCCTGTCGGGCACCGGCACGTCAGGTGCCACGCTGCGCGTCTATTTCGAGCGCTACGAGCCCGACGCGAAGAAGCAGGACATCGAAACGCAGAAAGCACTGGCCGACATCATCAAGGCCGCCGACGAGATCGCCGGCATCGTGAAGCACACAGGCCGCAAGAAGCCCACGGTGATTACGTAGGGCACGGATGGTCAAGCGGGAAAGGTCTTTAGATCAGCTGACATCGGTAGGCGGCCCGGCGACCATTCAACTACCACGTCCGGACGAAGCGCTTCTGAGTGCTGTCGCCGACGCAGGTATGACCATCATCCGCGTCGATGGCTCAAAGCTGCGCACCAAGGCGGAGGTCTTCGAGCAGTTCGGGATCGCCTTCAAGTTCCCGTCCAGGGTTGAAGTGTGGGACGCGTTCTCGGACTGGATGCGCGACCTCACTTGGCTGGACGAGTTTTCTGGCATTGTTCTCGTGATCGAAAATGCTGCCCTCATTTTGATGGGCAAACCAAAGGAGCGGGAGACGTTCTTCGCTGTTCTGGGCCATATCAACGCCGAATGGTGCCAGCCGATAGCTCAAGGCGAGTGGTGGGATCGTCCCGCCAAGCCGTTTCATGTACTGTTGATCGGTTGAGCATAATGGTCGGCAACTGGCCCCGCGCAATCACCAGAGATGTTCCAGCGTTCCGTGGTTGGTTATGCCAATTGGCCTCTTGAAATGCATCGACAGTTGTCGTAAGTATAGCGACACGTGACGGAGCAAGGCAATGAGCACGGGCTTTTCTGAATCATCGACCGGCTTTTATGAGTCGCCTCAGGCGATGTTTGCGCCGATGAGAGCCGGCGAGCTTTCTTCGCAGGTCAGCCTGTTTGGCGGGCCGCGCGTGCTGAAGCATAAGCTCGCTACGCCGCTCGATGCGCACGAGATGATCCTCGACGGCATTCCGTCGAGAGCCTTCACCAGCTTTGTCGAACAGCTTGAAATTGTTGCGCCGTCAGAGGCTTTCGCGCCAGCCATCGGCATGAGCCTGCGCACCTTCCAGCGCTACAAGGCGGATGGTCAGGGCAAGCTCAGCCCCGACCAGAGCGCGCGGGCCTGGACGTTTGCGGGCGTGCTGGCCAGGGCGATTGCCGTGCTTGGCTCGCAGCAGGAGGCGGAGCGCTGGATGCTGCGCGAGGCCATCGGCCTCGACAATCGCCGCCCGATTGAGCTTCTGGCAACGCCGGTCGGTACCGAGCTCGTGCAGACCTATCTCGACCGCATGGATTACGGCGTCTACGCATGACGCCGCTGCCTGGCGCGCTCGGCTCCGGCGAGATCGTCGGCTGGCGGCTGGACCATCAGCGCTTTGCCCCGACCTGGCACAGCGGGGAGGGCGCGTTTCGCCTGGGCGGGCGCTGGAACAGCAAGGGCGTGCGGGTCGTCTATGCCTCGCTGGATGCTGCGACGTCCATTCTGGAAGTCGCTGTACACAAGGGGTTCCGCACGCTCGACACCGTGCCGCATATGCTAACCTCGTTTAAGATCACCGACCCGGCCAAGGTTCATGTCGTGAAGCGGGCGGATGTGCCGAACCCGAACTGGCTGCGGCCCGGCGTGCCGAGCCTCGGCCAGCAACAGTTTGGCGATGATCTGATCGCCAGCCACGCCTTTGTGCTGATCCCCAGCGTTGTCTCGACCAACAGCTGGAACCTGATCTTCGATCCCATCCGTGCGGCTGGCTCCTACGACCTGCGCGCGCAGGAGGATTTTGCGCTGGACACGCGCCTGCACCCGCCGGTGTAAGTGTCGGGGGTACTGTCGATTACATCAGAGCGGCGTTGACCCAGAGATGGGTCATGATGCTTGCAATGTAACCCAGCGCAATCGCCCAGGCCCAGCGCAGGTGGTTCATGAATGTGTAGTGGTTGCGCACCAGCCCCATCAGCACCACGCCCGCCGCCGAACCAATCGACACGAGCGACCCGCCGACTCCGGTCGACAGCGTCACCAGCATCCACTGGCCTGACGACATGTCGGGGTTCATGGTCAGCACGGCGAACATCAGCGGGATATTGTCGAAAGCCGCGCCCAGAATACCAACCGCGATATTGGCGGTGGTCGGGCCAAGGTCGCCATAGAGGAAGTTGGAGACGACCGACAGATAGCCGATGACCCCGAGACCGGCGACAGCGAAGATTACGCCAAAGAAGAACAGCAGCGTGTCCCATTCGACGCGACGCATCTCGCGAAACGAATCCAGCGTCATGTCGCTCTTGCCGCCGTTGCGGCGCGCCATGGTCTGTTGAATGTAGGAAAACATCTGCAGATAGCCGAGCCCCAGCATCATGCCGATCGAGGGGGGCAATCCAAGCATACTTTTGAACAGGACCGCAGTGGCCAGGGTTGCGAGAAAAAGCACGATCACCACCACGCCACCCGGCTTCATGTGCCTGATCGGGCCAGCCGATTCGGGCGAACCTTTCGGCACGGCGAAGTGCATGAAAATTGCAGGCACCAGAAAGTTCACCAGCGACGGCAGGAACAGGTAGAAGAACTCGTAGAACTTCAGCTTGCCCTTCTGCCAGACCATCAGCGAGGTGAGATCGCCGAAGGGCGAAAACACACCACCCGCATTGGCCGCCACCACCGTGATGATGCAGCCGAGCACGATGAACTGGTAGTTGCCGACACCGACCGCCACGACGACCGCGCCGATGACCAGCGCGGTCGTCAGATTGTCGATGATCGGGCCGAAGATGAAGGCGAGGCAGCCGACCAGCCAGAACAACTGGCGATAGGAGAGGCCGAGATTGACGAGCCGCGTGCGCAGCGCCTCGAACACCCGGCGCTCCTGCATGGTGTTCACGTAGGTGATCGCCACGATCAGGAACAGCATCAACTCGCCATAGTCGAGAATCACGTGCTTGGCCGCAGCCTCGAGTTGCGCGCTTTCACCCTGGATGGCATAGGCGACGCCGAGCAGCGCCCAGATCAGTCCGCCGGCCAGCATGACTGGCTTCGACTTGTGCAACTGGATCGACTTTTCAACGATGACGAAGGCGTATGCGGTGAAGAAGATCATCAGCGCCAGATAGCCGACGGGATGGCGGGTGAGATCGATCAGCGGGCCGGCAGCGGCGTGGGCGGGCGAGGCGCCGAAAGTGAGCGCAGACAGGATCGGCAGTATCGTGCGGTGCCGGTTGCCTGGCGTCATCCCCTCTCCGTGTCAGCCCGAGCCAAAACCGATACTCGACGAAACATGTCACCCGACGCAAGCGCAAATGATTGGTGCAGTCGATTATCCGTCGGCGATCATCCGTCGGGTGCGCGTCACCTGCTCGAGCCCCTGCACAAAGCGGCCGAAGATCTGGGAGAATTGTTCGACACAGACCATCTGGCGCTCGCGCCATGTGGTGCTATCATCGCCGTCTCCGGAGCCTGTCCCATGAACATGCTGATCAGAATTGTGCTGGCGTCTGCACTGCTGCCGACGGAGCCGGCCTTCGCCCAATCGTCTGCCCAATCCTCTGCCAAGGCACCGCGCGCGGTGGCAAAGGAGTTCAGCGGCTATTTCTCGAAATTCCGTGCGGCGGTGAAAAAGAACGACTCCGCCGCTGTCGCCGGGCTGTCGCGCCTGCCATTCATGGCGGATCCGGAGATCGGCACGCCTGCGCAGTTCAAAGCCAGGGTTTACACCGACTCTTTCGACCGCAAGTCGCGCACCTGTCTGCAGACCAGCAAGCCGGTCTACGAGCGCGATGGCGCCGGCAATCACACCTATTCGGTCATTTGCGGCGAGACGATTTTTACATTCACCAGAACGGATGCAGGGTTTCAGTTCACCGATATCGGGATGAATGACTGAAAGCCGCAGCCGCAAGAAACCGCCCGGGGGACTACCTTCCCCTGCGTGATCACGCGCTGGCTTGTCGTACATGCACGGTGACCTTAACGTAAGCTGCTGCGCATTGCGGCTGCGGACGTTGGGAGGCATCCGGCATGGAAACGATTCAGCACTGGACGGCCTGGGGCCTCGACACGCTGCACTGGGCGATGGGCGGCGACATCGACTGGAAGAGCGTGCTGCTGGTTGCCGTCTCGCCGATCTTCATGATTGCCTTCGCCATCGAGTACCAGGTGATGCGCGGGCGTGGCAAACGTCCGCAATATGACTGGGGCGAGGCGCTGCTGAATTTCAGCCTCGGCGGGCTCTACCAGATCGCCGATCTGGCCATGCACATTGTCATCGTCGGTGCGGTGTCGATGTTCATCTATCACCACCGTCTGTTCGACATTCCGGTGAACGTCTGGACTATCATCCCGATCATGTTTGCGGTGGAGTTCTGTTACTACTGGTTCCACCGCGCCAGCCACCGCATCCGCTGGTTCTGGAGCGCGCATGTGGTGCACCACTCCTCGGCGCGCATGGATTTCTCAACCGCCATGCGGCAGAGCATTCTCTATCCGCTGACCGGCTGGTGGATTTTCTTCCTGCCGCTGGTCTGGCTCGGCGTGCCGCCGGGCATCGTTTTCCTGCTCTACGGTGTGGATCTGGCCTACCAGTTCTTTGTCCATACCGAGAGCGTCGGCAAGCTGCCGCGCTGGATCGAGTATGTGTTCGACACGCCCTCGAACCACCGCGTGCACCACGGCCGCAACCCCGAATATATCGACCAGAACTACGGCGGCATGATCATCCTGTTTGACCGCTGGTTCGGCACCTATGTCGAGGAAAAGCAGACGCCGGAATATGGCATCGTCACGCCCGCTCACATGAAGGGCGAGGAAGCGTCGGACCTGCGCAATCCGCTGACAGTGAACCTGCACGAGTTCGTCGCGATGTGGCGCGATGTGCTGCGGCCAGGCCCGCTGCTTGATCGCATAGGCCATCTGTGGCGTCCGCCGGACTGGCGGCGCAGGAAGAAGCCGCAGCCGGAAAGCGAACCTGCTGAATAGCTTTGGCAGACCGGCTTGCCGGGCTGGCTACAGCAACCTGATTGTGTCGACGAGCTGTTCCATTGCAGCGCGAACTGCATCCCGGTCGCGCGCCTGGTAGACAGCACTGAGGCTGGCTGCGCGCGTTTCGCTGAAAATGTGCGCCTTCAATGCGAACAGGTTTCGCGCACCGGTATCCTCGTCCTCGAATCCAGCTTCGCAATATTTGCCGCGCCGCATCTCGTGCCAGTAACGGCTTTTCCGGAGCGGCATCAGATGCGGTAGCGTCAGATGATTTAACTCACCCAGTTGGATCCAGGTGCTGTCCATGTCTGGCCAGCCATTGGCTTTCCAGTCACTGACATTGGGGCTGAAGATAATTTCTGGAGCCCGGAGCTGCGCGTTCAAACCAGCGAAATCGCATTCTAGTCCGAACTCGGCCATTGCCTGCGGCAGGCCGGGCTTCGGCCTGACCCTGACTGAACGCATCAGTTCATCGCGCAGCCTGTCGGTGCTGGCATCGGCTTTCCCGGGCAGGCGGAAATCAACCTGACCCCACCAGTTCGCATCGCGAATGGCCAGGACCTCGTCCCGCATACCGGGATAAGAGCCTTCGCCTTTCAACAACAGCCACTTTGTCTCGAACCCGGGCAGGGCAGGGGCGCTGCCAGCCTCAGCGTAGAATTGGTTGTCCCACAGGATGTGCTGGTCGTCTTCCAGCCGTAGGCCCTCGCGCGCCTCGAAGGCGAGGTCTCCGCTGGCAGCCGCGTAGCGCCAGGTGAACCATTCCTGAGCGAAGCCGGGAGGGATCGTGAAGCCGATACGGCCGCCGGGAACAAATGTCGTCGAGTTTGCGCCCCTGGCAGTGGCCACACCGGCGAGCACTGCAGCCGATGCGCCCAGGAACACGCGTCGCGACGTCACCGGCTTATTCTCCGCCGCTCACAATCCTTTTGGCAGCATCCTCAAGGATCTTCGCCACGCGCTGCTCTTCAGCTTTGGTCCAGCCGCCGGGTTTGCCCATGATGGCGTGTCGCATGGTCATGATCGCCTGCATCACGCGGGTTGGCGGGAAGCCGGATGAGGCAGCACTGGCCATCACCTCGATACGTGCCATCAATGCCCTGACGTCATCAGCATGCTCGGCAAGATAAGCGCGGCCCTTCTGCGTGGCGCGGTAGGTCTTGCGCTGGCCGTCATCGCTATCAGGCTCGATCAGTCCATCACCTTCAAGCTGTGTCAGCTTCGGATAGATCGCGCCGGGACTTGGGGCATAATTGCCGCCGAACCGTGCCTCGATGGTTTTGGTCAGGTCATAGCCGTGGCTCGGCTGATCGGCGATGAGAGCCAGCAGCAGCAGCGGCAGGTCGCCCTGCGCAAACATGCGCGTGCGTTTGCCCGCGAACGGGCCAAACGGCGGACCGCCACCAAACGGCCCGTCACCGAACAGGCCTTTCAGCCATGGCGGAGGGCCACCCGGGCCGCCCTTGCGCGCCCAGCCCCATTTCGGTTTGCAGCTGTTGTCGTCAGTGCTCATCGATTCATCTTAGGAGGCAGTAGGCAGTAGGCAATAGGCAGTAGGGGAGACAATGGCAAACCCGCGCCAGCTTTCGCCAGCGCGGGTCGATGTTTCGCCTGGAGTTCTGGCAGCGTAGGCGAGGCTTCTACTGCCTACTGCCTACTGCTACTCCCTTACTCCCCTGAACTCTTGAACTTCTCGAACTCCTCGCGGTCCTTCTTCGCGCGCTCTTCGGCACGGAAGGCGCGGAAGGCTTCACGCTCGGCACGCAACTCGTCCATCACCCTGGCGCTGTGCGCGTCAAAGGCTTCATTGCCGGTGCCGAAGCGGCGTCCACCGCAACCGCGCCTGAAGCTGTAGCCATCCTGTCCGGCAAAGCGGGCACGGCGGCCGTTCCACAGGAAGTAGCCGGCGGCGACAATGCCGAGCGGCGGGAAGATGGCGAGGCCTGCAATCACGGCAAGAACCTTGCCGGGATGGAAGCCGGGCGATGTCGCCCAGTCGGTCCACTCATTGTTGTAATGCGGGCGCCGGGCATTGGTGTCGGTTGTCATGTTGATGATCTCCTTTCATGCTTGCGACATGTCTTAAGATATATCGTAAGATAGGTCGTACAAGGACAGCTGAAGATTAAATTTTGGTAGGGTGGTTGGCCTGGTGCAGACTTCCGGTGTTGCTAACGATCGCCGGATGAACCACGAACGTTTGACACATGAAAAGCTATGGGCTACCGCGCTTCGCGGTTTGGCCTGCCCGGTGAAACACGAATTATCCGGTGCGCGCGATGTATCAGGGACCCCGATGACCATAGATGCGACAGCGCTGGAAGGACTTCGCCGGCGCAACTGGAACTTGCGATCAGTCGCCTATCCCGAGACTCTGTCTCGCGTGCCGACAATGCTGACCCCGGAAGAGTGTCGCATGCTTGCCTGGGTTGCCCAGGTCTTCCACAGCGGCAGGGGCGCGGTCTGCGATCTTGGTTCATTCCTGGGAGGTTCGACCGCCCACCTTGCCTATGGCATCTCCCAATCCAGAGTGCCGGGGACCGTTGTTGATGCGTTTGATCAGTTTACGATTGCCGACGAGCACAAGCAGCATTGGCTCTACGACTGGGGTTACCCGCAGCTGAAGGGGAACGACATGCTCCCTCTCTTCGAGCGTTTCGTTGATCCTTTCGGGCCGGTCAGGCCACATGTCGGCATGCTCGAGGACAAGAAGTGGGACAAGCGTCCGATTGGAATCCTGTTCGTGGACATCATGAAGGGTTGGTCCACAAGCTTTCATGTCATGCGCGAGTTCTATCCGAGCCTGCAGCGAGGCTCGGTCGTGATACATCAGGACATCCAGCACTACCTGCACCCTTGGGCGGTAGCAACGACCGAGCATCTTTCAGACCATCTGGAACTGGTCAGCTGGACCGAGGAGAATTCTGCAATCTACCTCTGCACACAGCCGATCACGCCGGCGCGGATTGAGCAGACGATCGAGGCTATGAGCGATATCAACCTGGTTTACAGCCTCATCGCCCAGGCGTCGGACAGGTTCCCCTATGCCCGCCAGCGAGAGGCTGTCTGGCAAAATCGGCAGGCACTGGCCCGCAATCCGTCAGCCCAGTTTTCATGGGAACTCTCTCTCGGCTGATTTGGTCCCGGCGAGAATTACGCGGGCGCTGCGCTTGAAACCGTCAGCAGTCCGCGCCACAGATTTCTGCGATGAGCCAGATCGATTCCAGCCTCTTGCCGCTTGGCGCGACCATCACGCCTGACGGCGTGCGCTTCTCCGTGTGGTCATCGGCTGCAGAGAAAATCTGGGTCTGCCTGTTCGACGCGCAGGACCGCGAGACGCGTGTGCCGCTGGTCAAAGGCGAGGGCAATGTCTTCTCCGCGCAGGTTCCCGGCATCCATGAAGGGCAGCGCTACGGGCTGCGCGCCGATGGTGTTTTCGATCCGCACAAGGGGCTGTGGTTCGATCCCGACAAGCTCTTGATGGATCCATATGCGGTCGAGATCGACCACGCTTGGATCTATGATGCGCGGCTTGGAAGCTCGCGCGGGCAGGCCGGGGATACGGCACAGCTGGTGCCGAAGGCAATTGTCAGCCGGCTACCGGAACCGATTCAAAAGACTCATGGTTTTGCGCCCGGCGGGCTGGTCTATGAACTTCAGGTTCGCGCGCTAACCATGCGCCATCCTGATGTGCCGCATGAACTGCGCGGCACGGTCGCCGCACTCGCGCATCCGGCCATCATCGCGCATCTGAAGAAGATCGGCGTGAGCGCCGTGGAACTGATGCCGGTAACCGCCTGGATGGATGAGCGGCATCTGCCGCCGCTCGGCCTGACCAACGCCTGGGGCTACAATCCGGTCACTTTCATGGCGCTCGATCCGAGGCTGTGCCCGGGCGGTCTGGCGGAACTGCGCGCCACCACGCAGGCGCTCCATGAGGCAGGCATCAGCGTGATCCTCGACCTCGTGTTCAACCACACCGCCGAGAGTGATACGGGCGGGCCGACAGTGTCGCTGCGCGGGCTCGATGCCAATGCTTACTACCGCCGATACCGCGG
>CAYZQP010000126.1:0-10918 GCA_964480545.1 uncultured Mesorhizobium sp.
CGGATAACACCCTCGCCGCGGATCTTCTGGTCCAGCAGGATCGCAAGCCCGAGGCCGAGGACACTGCAAATGCCAATGTAGAGCACCGAGAAGATCGCCAGATTCTTCAGCGAGACGATCCAGTTCGGATGGTTGAACAGCCGGACGTAATTGTTGAAGCCTACCCAGGTTGAAAAATCGGGCAGCAGCTTGGAGCCTGTAAACGACAGGACCCCGGTAAATATGATGAAGCCGTAAACGAAGACGAGAATGATGGCGAAGCTGGGAGCCAGAACAAGCTTGGGAAGCCAGTCCTGCAGCGTAGCCTTCGGATTCGTCGCCGCCTGATGGGCGGTGCTCGCGATACTCATTCTTCAGCCTCCTCGGCCAAATGATTTTCAGGAAATTCAAGGGGCGTTCCGGCCCGAGGCCGGAACGCCGATAGTCTGCAGTTCAGTCGGCAGTCTTACTTCGCAGCGGCAACTGCGTCAGCCAGCGCCTTCGGGGCGTCAGCGGTCGACAGGTCACCGTTGAAGTGGCGGGTGATGACGTCGAACATGGCGTTCTTCACAGCAGCCGGGTTGGCGTGACCGTGAGCCATCGAACCGAGCATCTTGCCAGCAGCGTCAGCTTCGGCGAGATCCTTGATTGCCTTCTTGCCGCAATCATCGAAAGCGGTGTCCGGAACGTCGGTACGCGCAGGAGCAGAGCCCTTGACCACGTTGAAGGCCGACTGGAACGCCGGGTCTTCGATAGCCGCAGCCATCTTCAGCTGCGCCGGACGCTGTGCATCACCAACCTTGAACATCATGAACTGGTCAGAGTTGAAGGTGACAGCGCCCTGGGTGCCCGGGAAGCGGATGCAGACGAAGTCAGTGCCTGGCACCTTGCCGGCCTTGACGAACTCACCCTTGGCCCAGTCGCCCATGAACTGCATGCCGGCCTTGCCCTCGATGACCATAGCCGAGGCCAGGTTCCAGTCACGGCCGGAGAAGTCCTTGTCGACATACTCCTTCAGCTTGGCCATCTTTTCGAAGACCTTGCCCATCTGCTCACCACCGAGGGTGTCAGCATCCAGATCGATCATCGACTTCTGGTAGAAGTCGGTGCCTTCAGCCAGCACCACTGCGTCGAAGATGGTGCCGTCCTGCCAGGGCTGGCCGCCATGGCCGATAGCCGAGATACCGTTGGCCTTCATCTTGTCGAGAACAGCGATCAGTTCGTCCCAGTTGGTCGGCACAGCGCCGCCAGCAGCGTCGAGTGCAGCCTTGTTGATCCATACCCAGTTGGTGGTGTGAACGTTGACCGGAGCCGAGATCCACTTGCCGTCATGCTTGGCAAACTTCTGCAGGCCGGCGGGGATAACCTTGTCCCAGCCTTCCTTGTCGGCGATCTCGTTCAGGTCACCCACCACGCCCTGGTTGGCCCAGTCGGTGATGTCGAAGCCCAGCGCCTGCACGGCGGTTGGCGGGTTACCGGCGGTAACACGGGCACGCAGTGCAGTCATTGCAGCCTCACCGGCGCCACCGGCAACCGGCATGTCCTTCCAGGTGACGCCCTGAGCCTCGAGGTTCTTCTTCAGAACGTCGAGAGCGGCAGCCTCACCACCGGACGTCCACCAGTGAAGAACCTCAACTTCCTCAGCCGCCTGCGATGGCAGGACAGCGCCTGCGGTCATCGCCGTGGTGAGCATGGTTCCAATAAGCAGTTTGCGCAACATGAATACCTCCCTTGTTGCAGTCATTCGATCAGCCCAGCGCTGATCATCTCCTCCAGCGCATTCACCCGGACGCTCCGGCATGTTTGCGATGAAATTCCTGTCCTTGCGGCGAACCAAACTGGCCCGGGCGCGCGCCGCAAGATTCGCGCACGACCAACCGGCTTGTGCCGGTAACTGACATCGACATCGGCGCCGAGCCATTGATCAGATCGACCAGAGCCGCACCTGCCTGTGCGCCCATGGCGAAGGTCTCGGCATTGATTGTCGTCAGAGGCGGAAAGTTGTGTTTGGATTCGTCCAGATCGTCGAAACCGATCACTGCGAAATCGCGACCGGCGCGCATGTCGCGCATCGCCAGTTCATGCGTTGCGCCGATTGCCATCATGTCGTTGTAGCAGACCGCAGCGGTCGGCCTGTCCGAGCGATCCAGCACCCGGCGCATCAACTGGCCACCGCTGGTCTTGGTTACCTCGGCCGAGCGCAGATACAAGCCAGGGTCAACCGGCAAACCCGCTTCCTGCAATGCTTCACTATAGCCGGCGTAGCGCTCGTCCTGCGTGGTGATCTTCTGGCTTCCGCCGAAGAAGGCTATTTTCTTGTGGCCGAGCGCCACGAGATGCTCGACCGCCTTGCGGGTACCACCATGATTGTCCTGACCGACATAGGGAAGCTCACAGCCATCGATGCGGCGCATGGCCAGGATCAGAGGCAAGCTGGATGGCACCATGGCCAGATGCTCGGCCTCGGTCGCGGCCGCGGGGCTCAGGATGATGCCCTGAACGCCATTCTCCATCATCAGCCGCAGCACCTGGTTCTGGCGCTCGAGATCATCATTGGTGTTCGCCAGAATCGGCGTCAGCCCGAGCCGGTACAGATTATCCTCGATGCCGACTGCAAGTTCAGAGAAGAAGGGGTTCTTCAGGTCGGACATGATCATGCCGACAAAATTCGTTCGCGCGGTTCTCAGGTTGGCAGCGGCGCGGTTGTAGACATAGCCGACTTCCGCCATTGCCCGGCGTACCTTCTCGGCGGTCTCTCTCTTGACGAGGTCGCTGCCGCGCAGAACGAGCGACACGGTGGCGCGAGACACGCCTGCCTTGTGCGCAACATCCAGCACCGTCGCTCGCGACCGGTTCGACAAATGAAAACTCCTCCCAGAGCCCGGGCTAATCTCCTCACCCGGATTTAGATCGATCTAAATACAATGCGAGAGCTTCGTCAAGCCCCAAACTTGATTCGTCGGTGATTACTGAATGCCCAGCGAAATCAGATAGTTCTGCTTCCCTGATCGGGCTGCGCGCTGGATCGACCAGCGAAAGCAGCAGCCCTATGCGCCACTGCTCGCCTGCCATGGCGGCACAGGACGCCGGCTATCCGCCGGTAAGGTTGGCATCCATGCGCAGGCACCGGGTGCTGCCAGCATACCCCTGCTGGAGCGCTTTCTCGTGTTACCCAATAGTGTGCTGACATTGACTGGCGGCCGGTGAGGTCTGATCCCCTAGCTGCGATCGAACTGCGCTTTTCGCTTGTCGCGGAATGCTGCGACACCGGCCTTCAGGTCCGCCGTCATGGCGATGAAGCCGCTGGCAAGTGCCTCGGCCGCATGTGCGACCTCCTCGCCCTCGGCAATGTTGGTCATCATCTTCGCGGCTTCGGTGGCGAGCGGCCCGCGCGCTGCAATTGTCTGCGCCCAGGTGCCTGCTTCGGTCAGCGCGGTGCCTGTCTCGACCACGCGGTCAACCAGTCCCAGAACAAGCGCCTCGGGTGCCAGGTAGATCTCGCCGCCCAGTGCCATCCGCCGGACGACCTGCGGGCCAAAGCGGCGTACCGTCCGTTGCGTTCCCGACCAGCCCGGCACCACGCCGAGCGAGGTCTCCGGCAAGCCAAGCTTCACGTGTTTCTCGGCGACGCGAAAATCACAGGTCGCGGCAAGCTCGAGGCCGCCGCCGAGCGCATGGCCTGACAGCACCGCGATGGTCGGCTGGCGCAACCGTGCCAGGCGATCAAAGACGCGGTGGCCGTGCCGCACCCATTTGATCTGGAAGTCGGCAGCCGACATCTGTGCCCAGGCGTCGATATCGCCGCCGGCGCAGAAGCCCTTGCCCTCGCCGCGCAGCAACACAACCCGCGCCTCACTTGCCTCCGCCGCCTCCAGCGCTGCTGCCAGCGCGTCGAGCATCGGGATATCCAGCGCGTTGTATTTTTCCGGGCGGTTCAGGGTGATTGTGCCGATCTGGCCCGCAATGGTGAAAGCGACGAGATCAGACATCCCCGCCCATCCTGCCAACGCATCCATCATTCGCGTCGTCATTCCGGGTTCCGCTGCGCGGCCCCGGAATGACGGTGCCGCATACTGCCTCACCCACCGCCGCCTCCCAGTTCCAGCCCCATCAGTTCATCATGAAACAGCGCTTCCGGCATGGTCTGCAGATTATCCGCAACGCCCAGCTCAAATCCGGCCTGACCCAGCACGTCGCGCTGAAGGTCGACACCTGGCGCGATCTCGGTGACCACCAGCCCGTCCGGCGTCAGCTTCATGACGCAGCGCTCGGTGACATAGGTGACGTCCTGGCCCTGCGCGACGCCGCGGCGGCCCGAGAACGACACATGCTCGACCTCGTCGACCAGTTTCATCACCTTGCCCTCCTTGTCGATAACCAGCTTGCCATTGGCAATGGTGAGCTTGGCACCGGCGTTAAAGAAGCCGGAGAACACGATCTTCCTCGCGCGCGAGGTGATGTCGACGAACCCGCCGGCACCAGCCGTTACATGTGGCCGCGCCGAGAGCTGTGAGACGTTCACCGAGCCGCTGCGGTCGATCTGCAGGAACGACAGCAGCGAGGCATTGAAGCCGCCCGCCTGGAAGTAGATGAACTGGTGCGGCGAGGGCATGATCGCCTCGGCATTCGAAGCACAACCGAACTTGAAATCCAGCAGCGGCACGCCGCCAACCGCGCCCTGTTCTATCACCCAGGTTACCTTGCCATGCTGCCCTTCCTCCAGCAGAATGCGTGGCACATTGGCGGAGATGCCGAAGCCGATATTCACCGCCCAGCCGTCGCGCAATTCCATCGCGACCCGTCGTGCAATCACCTTCTGGATGTTGAATTCCGGGGTGCGGAAGGTCGAGAGCGGCCGGAAAACCTCACCGGAGATCGCCGGATCGTACTGCGTCTGGGTTGTCTGCAACTGGTCGGGGTCGATCACGATGTGGTCGACCAGCACGCCGGGCACACGCACGTCATGCGGTTTCAGTGTGCCGTTCTGCACAACGCGCTTCACCTGCGCGATGACCACGCCGCCATTGTTGCGCGCGGCCAGTGCCTGCTCGAGGCCGCCGAGATAGGCACCCTCATGCTCATAGGTCAGGTTGCCGCGCTCATCGGCGCTGGTGGCGCGGATGATCGAAACGTCAGGTGCAATCGCCGGGAAGTATAGCCATTCCTCGCCGGCAAACTGCTCGACGCGGACCACCTGCTCGGTACGCGCCCTGGCGTTCATTGCGCAACCCTGCCGGCGCGGATCGACAAACGTGTCGAGCCCCACCTTGGTCAATACGCCCGGACGCTTTGCTGCGGCCTCGCGATGCATGTCGAACAGAATGCCCGACGGAATGTTGTAGGCCGCGACGCTGTCGTCGCCGATCATCTGCCAGATCTTCGGCGGCTCGGATGTCGACGGACCCGATGGATAGGAGCCACACAGCGTCTTCTTCAGCAATCCTGCCTTGGCGATATGGTCGATACCCCTGATGCCCGACATGTCGCCGGCCGCAATCGGATGCAGTGTGGTGATGCCGCGCGGATGCCCGTGCGCGTCGAAGCGCTCGCCGATAGCCTTCAGCACGAGGTCCGGACAGCCGAGACCGGAGGACGACGATACCGACACCGTTGCGCCGTCGTCGATGAGCGCCGCTGCGGCGGCGGGTGCGATGACTTTGCTCATGTGGCTACTCCGATCTTCACCGTCCGCCCGGTGCGCGCCGATTCCAGCGCGGCTTCGGCTGCCGCCAGCGACCACAGCCCGTCCAGCCCGGATGCTGCCGGATGGCCGTCACCCCGGATCGCCGCATGAAAGGCGCGCAGTGAACGGGTGTAGAGATCCTCGCGGTCAAAGCTCAGCTCTTCCTCGCCGGCTGCTGTGCGCAAGATTACCGAGCCGACCGGCTTCTGCGTCATCACATCACGCGCGATCAGCGAGCCTTCGGTGCCGTGCACCTCAAACCCGGTATTGGCAAAGGGCGTGGTGAAGCCCTCGTGCGACTGCGCAATGACACCCGACGGGAAGCGCCAGACGCACATTGCCTGATCTTCCAGACCCGCCGACGCCATGCCTGAGCCGGCAACCAGCGCCGTGATCTCCACTGGATCCTCGCCCAGCACAAAGCGCAGCGTATCCGCGTCATGCACCGTGATGTCGAGCACGACGCCGCCGCCGGCCTGAGGCTTCTCGATACGCCAGCCTTGCAGATGCGGCGGCAGATAGACCGAGTGGAACACCCGTGCTGCCACCGGCTTGCCGATGCGTCCGGCTGCGATAGCGTCGCGCATCGCGCGGTGCGCGCCTGCGTTGCGCAGATGGTGGTTGGTGCCAAGCACCACGCCGGCCTTGTCGCAGGCCTCGACGATCTTGCGTGCATCTGCCGTGGTTAGCGCAAGTGGCTTCTCGCACATCACATGCTTGCCGGCCTGTGCTGCTGCCACAGCCTGTTCAAGATGCAGCTCATTCGTGGTCGAGATGTACACCGCGTCCACGCCGGCATTCAGCAGGGCCTCGACTGAAGTCACGCCGACTGGAATCCCGTTCTCGTTCGCGTAGCTTGCGGCGCGCTCCGGACTGGAACTCATCACCGCAACGACCTCGCCATCCGGCTGGTTGCGGATTGCATCGATCATGTATTGCCTTGCGATCGTGCTTGCGCCGATCAGGCCCCATCGAACTGTCATGTCATCCTCCCCGTATTGGTCCGCAGCTTTCACGAACCATCAGCGTCACCGACCCGATGTGATCCTCCGCCCGGGTCGTGCGCGTTTGCATCATCTTCAACACTGCATGTGCGGCGCGCTCGCCGATGCCCGGTGCGTCAACCGAGATGCTGGTCAGCGCCGGCACATAGTGGCGGGCCTCGACCACGTCATCGAAGCCGACCACAGCAAAGTCGCGGCCAGGCTCAAGACCACGCTTGCGCAGACCGATCATCGCACCGAACGCCACGGCATCATTGAAGCAGAGCGCTGCGGTTGGCGGATCGGGCGTGGCCAATGCTGCCTCAAGCGCCGCCATGCCGCCGAGGCGGTTGGTCTCGCCATCAACGACGGTGATGTCAGCGGCTGACAGCCCTTCCGTCAGGCACGCCTCGCGAAAACCCTCAAGCCGCTCGTGATACACTGACAGGCCGGGTTGACCGCCGAGGAAAGCCAGGCGGCGATGCCCCTTGCCGACCAAATGGCGTGCTGCCAATGCGCCGCCCAACTGGTTGTCAGGTGCGACCACCGGAATGCGGCTTTCCGCCAGCCTGCGCATGACAAAGACAATCGGCACGCCGGCCAGTTCGATCCGCCGGAATGCGTCGGCCGGCGTGTTGCGCGCGGGCGCAACAATCAGACCGGATGCGCCTTGCTCCAGCATTGACTTTAGCACCTCGGCCTGCCGCACCGGGCTCTCTGCGGTGTTGGCGATGAACGGCACGATGCCTGCTGCCTGAAAGGTACGCTCCAGTCCGACCGCCATCTCCGCATAGAACGGGTTGGTCAGGTCGTTGATCACCATGCCGACGACATTGGACTGCGCCCGGCGTAGATTGGCCGCGCCGCGATTGTAGACGTAACCGGTGTCGGCAATTGCCTTGCGAACCCTCGCAGCGGTGTCAGGCTTGATGAGGTCCGAGCCCTGCAGAACCAGCGACACGGTCGACTTGGACACGCCGGCTTCACGGGCGATGTCCAGTATCGTCGCTGCCTTCTCCCGGCTGCTCACAGTCCGCTTCCTCTCAATGATTGGAACGTTCTAATTCGCAAAATGACAGGTTGTCAACCGCGGCCAGGCGGAACGAGGAAGGATAGGAGTCCCCTGATAGAGCGGTTTCTAACAACTTCGCGCGAAATCGGCGGTTAGTGTGCTGGCGATCTGGCTCTGCACATCATCTTGACCAATTGGAACGTTACAATTATGACGTTGCCCGTCTTCGGAGGGTGTTATGGACATTGCGCTGCCAGGTTTGGATGGTCGTGTGCAGCAGTATCGGCTGGCTGGAATGCCAATTGCCGGCATCCCCGGCGCGGTGTTCCCGCGCATTGCCTATGCCGCCGCGCATGTCGTCGCCGATCCGCTCCGCATCACAGACCCTTGGTCGACGCCTGCCGTCGACTGGGACAGCACGATGGCATTTCGCCACCATCTGTGGCGCCTCGGGTTCAGGATCGCCGAGGCGATGGACACTTCTCAGCGTGGTATGGGCTTCGACTGGGGCAACGCGCAGGAGCTGATCCGCCGCTCGATTGCCGAGGCAAAGACGGTGCCGGGCGCGGATCTGGCCTCCGGGGCCGGCACGGATCAACTGGCACCGGGACAGGCGCAACGCCTTGAGGATGTCATCCGGGCCTATGAGGAGCAGGTCGCCTTCATCGAGCGCCATGGCGGCCGCGCGATCATGATGGCGTCACGCGAACTGGCCCGGTTTGCCCGCAGCAGCGACGACTACATCCGCGTGTATGACAGCATTCTCAGCCAGGCGCAGAACAAGGTGATCCTGCACTGGCTGGGCGATATGTTCGATCCGGCGCTCAGGGGGTACTGGGGTTCGACCGAATTCGAGCCGGCGCTGGAGACCGTGCTGGAAATCATCGGAAGGCATCAAGCGAAGGTCGAGGGCATCAAGATTTCGCTGCTGGACGCGGCATATGAGGTCGAGCTGCGCCGCCGTCTGCCCGAGGGCGTCATCATGTTCACAGGCGACGATTTCAACTATGCCGAGCTGATTGCCGGTGACGGCGAGCGTCATTCGCATGCGCTGCTCGGCATATTCGACGCCATCGCGCCGGTCGCCAATGCTGCGCTGGTCAGGCTCGGGCAGGGGGATGAGGCCGGGTTCCACGCGTTGCTCGGACCGACAGTGCCGCTGTCGCGCGCGATCTTCGAGGCGCCGACGCAATACTACAAAGCAGGCATCGTTTTCATGGCCTGGCTGAATGGCCACCAGAACCACTTCACGATGATCGGCGGCATGCAGTCGGGCCGCTCGATCCGCCACTACAGCGAGATTTTTCGCCTTGCGGACAAGGCAGGCCTGCTCGCGAATCCTGATCTGGCGACCGGGCGCATGAGGACGCTGCTGGCCACCAACGGATTCGGCTGAACCAAAATCTCCCACGACTCGCCGCAGGTTCGCCATAAACCGGGCG
The DNA here is from genome assembly GCA_964480545.1 of uncultured Mesorhizobium sp. Lineage (GTDB taxonomy): Bacteria > Pseudomonadota > Alphaproteobacteria > Rhizobiales > Rhizobiaceae > Mesorhizobium_G. The sequence continues at coordinate 9,100 of CAYZQP010000126.1, forward strand.
AAGTTCAGCCGCTCTCGTCGCGTTTCCTGGGATCAGGCAGGAGAGCGGGACATGTTGGGACGGCGCGGATTTCTGAAGGTGGCTGCAGCGTTCGGGCTGGCACCGATTGCCGCCACGGCAGTTTCTGCCCAGACCGTCGCGCCCCAGCCCTGGGTAGCAAAACTCCTTGAGGCCGCCCGCGCCCAGCTGGGTGTTACGGTGATGTATGATCCGAGCTATGTGCAGATCGCCTTTCCCGGCGGCGACGTGCCGCGCGAGCGCGGGGTCTGCACGGATGTCGTCATCCGCGCCTATCGCGACGCCTTCGGCATGGACCTGCAGGAGCTGGTGAACAAGGACATGCGCGCGGCCTTCGGCGACTATCCGAAGAACTGGGGCCTGAAGAACCCGGACCGCAACATCGACCACCGTCGCGTGCCCAATCTCGAGGCCTTCTTCAAGCGCAAGGGCTGGGCGGTTCCAGTCACAGACAATCCCGCCGACTGGCAGCCAGGTGACCTGTTCACGCAGCGCCTGCCGGCCGGACAGCCGCATATCGGCATCGTCTCGGACAAGATGAACGCGCGCGGCGACCGGCCACTGGTGATCCACAATATTGGTGCCGGCGCACGCGAGGAGGACATCCTCTTCACCTTCAACCGTGTCGGGCACTTTCGGGTGCCGGGCGCAGCCTGATACCGACCGATCAATGTTCCGGCGCGGTGGTTTGTCTGCTGCGCATGCGGCGTTCAAGCTGCCGCAGCAGCAGTGACAGACCGATCGTCAGGATCAGATAGATGTAGGCCGCCATGGACAGCGTCTCGAGATATCGGAACGAGCTCGAATAGTAGATCTTCGCCGCCTGCGTGATATCGGCCACGCCGAGCACCGAAACCAGCGACGAGTCCTTCACCATGGCAATGAAGTCATTGCTGTAGGGCGGCATGATGGTGCGGAAAGCCTGCGGCCAGACAACCAGCCTAAAGCGTTGCCAGTTTGAGAGGCCGAGCGCCTTTGCCGCCTCTACCTGACCGATTTCCACCGACTGAATGCCGGCGCGAAAGATCTCCGCCAGAAAGGCCGAGTAGCCGATCATCAGCGCGATGATGGCGCGCCATTCCAGCGAGAAATCCCGGATTTGCATCGGCCCGATCAGCCCCATCGACTGCAGCGGTCCGGTTACCACGTTCCAGAAACTGACCATTGCCGGTGCACCGACAAAGGCGATGAAGAACAGCAGCACCATCATCGGGATGCCGCGGATGATCTCGATGTAGAAGCGCGCGATCTGGCGTACGACCAGAAACCGCGACAGCCCCATGAGGGCGAAGATCAGGCCGAGGATCGAGGCCAGCGCATAGCCGATCAGCGTCACCCTGATGGTGATCAGCAGTCCCTTCAGCAGTGTGGAGAGGATCTGCGGGTAGATCTCGCTGGAGGCAATGCCCAAGGCGGCTGCGATCCCGATCAGGACCGCAGCGACAAGCCACCAGGGAAAATCTTTATCGCCCTCTTGCTCGCGTACCGCCATGATTCAGGCGCGAACGCTCACTGACCCATCTTGTAGTCGAGGAACCACTTCTTGTTCAGCTTGTCGAGCGTACCATCGGCGCGCAGTGCGGCGATACCGGCATTGATCGGCGCAACGAGGTCCGAGCCCTTCTTGAAGATGAAGCCGAAATCCTCGGTGCCAAGCGGCCCGCCAATCAGCTTCAGCCCGCCATCGGATGCATCGACATAGCCCTGCCCCGCGGTGCCGTCGGTCAGCACCGTATCAACATCGCCGGCCTTCAGCGCCTGAACCGTCGCGCCAAAAGTCTCGAACAGCTTGATGCGCGGA
>CAYZQP010000127.1:0-776 GCA_964480545.1 uncultured Mesorhizobium sp.
CAGCGACGAAGCCTTGGTGGATGGCTTGCGGTCAAGCATCATGCAACCCGTGACATCGCCGGCCGCGTAAACATTGGGTGCCGTGGTGCAAAGGTGGTCGTCCACCTTCACAAACCCCCGTGCATCGGTTTCGACACCTGCGGCATGAAGGTCCAGTCCTTCGGTCTGCGCCACCCAGCCCAGTGCAGCTACCACCAGCGCGGCTTTCGCAACGAATGAGCGGCCATCTTTCGAATAGTGCATCGCGATCCCGCCCGCGATCGGCTCGAACCGGTCGATCGCACCGAATCCGGCATGGATAGTGATGCCTCGCGCGCAGAAGCCTTCTGCGACGGCAGCAGCAAAATCCTCGTCTTCGCTGGCGAGAATGCGGTTCTTGGATTCGAACAGGTCGATGTGCGTTCCGAAGGCGTTGAATACAGAGGCAACCTGCAATCCTGTAGCTCCGCCACCCACGACGATCGCTGATGCGGGCGGTGATTGCAGGCTCCAGGCGTCGCTATGTGTAGCCGTCAGATCGAATCCGGGGATCGAAACGCGCCGGCTTACTCCCCCCGTGCAAATGATAATTTTCTGCGCGCGCAAGTGCCGTCCGTCTGGCAACTCGATAACGTGACCGTCCAGAAACTTGGCGAGGCCGACATTCTCGAAGATCGTGACGCCCGCGGCCTCAACCTGGGGACGCAACGAGGAATTGTGGGCAACATCAGCGACCACTTTTTCAACCCGCTTCAGAAGACGCGCGTAATCCAGCACCGGCTCACAACCGGTAATGC
>CAYZQP010000127.1:786-8484 GCA_964480545.1 uncultured Mesorhizobium sp.
CTTCACGTATGAGGCGAGCAGCATGAGCCAGGGTTCGTACCGGTACAGGCCCGTCATGGGCCGCCATGCCGCCGAAAGCGCCGCTACTGACGATTGCAGTCCGGACGCCGAGATTGGCAGCACGAAGCGCCGCAAATGCCCCAGCTGGGCCCGCCCCGATTACAACGATGTCGAAACTTTCACTGTCGGCGGCGGCCATGTGCCGTCCTCTCTAGCTATCGAGCTCCGCAATCCATCTCAGGCCCGTCAGGCTGGGCATGAAACAATATTCCCCGCCGCGCGTGACGACGAAGCGCGACAGCCCCCGAAGCTTCTTCGGGATCGGCTTCTTCGGGATGGAGAAGCTGCCCTCGCCATCGATCGCGCCCGTCACGGGGTCCTTGTCCTTTTCAAGTCCCAGAAAGACGCCGTCATTGATCCATTCCGACTGGACGAATTCGAACTGCCGCTTGAGGTGTGAGCCGACGAAAGCGAATATCAACCCGCGATCCGCACCGTCATCTTCCAGCACGCCGTCAGGAAGCAGCGGGCCATAGGCGGTGCCGCGCCGGATCATTCGGTGAAGGCGGACCACTCCCGCCACCGGCGTGTCGCGGGGATTCATACGTCGGCAATGCGATCCGCGCGGGGTATTGTAGCCGATGGGATCGTCGTCATTGAACATGAATGTGTTGCTGCGGCTGGCATCCGCACCCAGCTCCGGATCGTCATGCATCGGGCATAGCGCCAGCGGCGCGCCCGACCGCCAGCGGCCCATCATCTTCGCTGCTATCAAATCTTCGTCATCGGCATTGGCTGCGTTTGATTTCAGAAAGCGCCGGAATTCGGCCACGCGCTGGTGCAACTTTCTGAAGACGATGTAGGTGCCGTTGCGGCCCAGCGCGTCTGGCTCGGGCATGGGTGGGAAGCCGCCCATCTCATCCCGGTAGCCCAATACAAACTCGCCGGCCTTGAATGGCTGCTCCAGCGAATTGGAGCCGGCAATGCCGCTGCCCTCGACGGCGGGATGGCTGATGCCGTCGCGAAAGCCGAAGGGCTCCTTTTCATTCGGCAGTGCATGGCAGTCCTGCCGCCAGATCGGCACGACGCCCGGAAGTTCCTCCAGCGCCGGTCGAGCGCGATCAAGCGCTTCCTCCAGTGCGGCGTTGTCCGGGGCTGTCACGACGACAACGACATGCACGTCGGAAGAACCCAGCGGTTGCTCCCAATGTTCCGGAGCATTCTCGCCGACGTCCCGCAGGGCAGTTGCACGCGCCGCCATTCCTTGCTGAAATTCCCATGCAAAGCTGTCGAGCGAGGCCTGCGGTACGCCCAACGCCTTCATACCGGCGTAGGAGATTGCCGCGCTCACCGAAGTGCCCGCCGCTCCCTTGGCATCAGCCGCTGATGAGACGGCCTTTGCCAGCCGGCCTGCCATATCCCGGCCCGCCTTTCGGTCATCCACGCGGAACAGAATGTAGGTGGCCGCATAGGGCGTTGGCCGAGGACGGAGAACGCCCGCCTGGATGTCATCCAGTTCCAGCGCAGGGTCGCCTTCAGCCATGGTTCTCTCCGTCAGCGAACAGTCACGAGGTTCGTCCAGAAGCGCTCGAGGCTGGCGTCCCCGCCGAACAGCGTGCTGAATATGGTGGAGTCCGCTATCAACACGTCGCCGGCCCGATCTCCGGCCGGCGGCACCCAGAGGAAGCTGTTGAACTCTTTCTCGCCCGCATCGATCAAGGGATGGGGCCGGGCGAGGTCGATCGGCTGTTTTGCAAGCACATGCACCGACGTTTGGCTGCCGGGAGTGACGGTGTAGTGCGGCAGGTGCATGTGGAAGTTGAAGTTCTCAACGCCTTCCAGCCAGCCCTTGGCATCGAGATCCCGCGCGATCGTGAGCGGTGCAATCTTGCCCGTCGCGGCATCGCGCGCGGGCCGGCAGCCGTATTGCGCTGCGATCGGGAGGCCAAGGCCCTCCAGCAAGGTACGGGTATATTGCCCGAAGCGCTGCTGGCGCGGCACCAGGGAGTCACCATGATGCGCATATTCCACGGCCCGGACTTCAAGGTCGTCGCTTGCTCCCACCTCGTGGTGAGGCCCGATCAGCAGGGTTGTTCCGGGCCGCCTGAGGAAGGCCCGCACCGCCTCAATTTCGTCCGGTTCGGCCACCTGCCCCGTAATGTTGTGGTCAAGACCGAAGATGAACAGCACATCGGTATCGTCCAGCACCCGCTCATCCAGCGGTAACCGGAAACCTGCCTGGTCCACGCGCTGAAAGACGGGGACCGAGTACCCGGTGACGTTCTCCACCAGCGTCTGAAACGGAATCCATGCCCAGAAGAACAGCTCCAGCGACCCGGCAATGCCCTGCTGGAAAAGCAGCGGATCGGCAAAGCGCGGCTTCTCGTACAACGGCCACAGCGCGCGCCGCACTTCGGTCATGGTCGAAAAGCGGTTGTCCAGCTCTGCCGGATTGCGTCCCGCTTCACCGGGATAGCTCCACGAAACATAGATGCTGGCTCTGCGCTTGTCAGGCGACGGAGCGCGCTTGATGTGGTTCTGGTTGTAGGTGCGAGCAGGTTCCTTCATCGCCTTGGCTCCTTCCAGCGATCCTCCGCGACGAGATGTTACTGCATCTGTTCCAGCATCTTCGAGAAGGAATGCTTGAGAGCTAGCGCGCTCTTTATCTCGTCTGCGGTGACGAAGGGGTATTCCCCGTACTCGATGAAGCTTTGCGCCTGATGCTCACGCACGAATTTGATGAAGGCTTCCGGGTTCGTTCTCCAGTCCTCCGGGAAACCTTCGAGGTTCTCGAAAACTGTGTCTACGCCGGCCTTCTTGAAAAGCTCGATCGCGTCCTCGGTATATTTGTCGAAATCGGTGTCGAAGATGCCCTGGTACATGAAGCGGGTGTCATCGTCGAACAGCACCCATCGCAGGTAGTGCAGCTTGAGCGGGCCGAGCAGGTAAGGGTCGCTTTGCAGCGCCGTGGCAAGCTTTGCTCCATACCCACGGATCGTTTCTGCAGTTCCCGGCTTGATCTTTGCCATAATCGTGAAGCCGTAGCAGGCAGGGGTCCGCGGCCAGATCGGGCCGTGTTTTCCGACCTCCCAGCTATCGTCATGTTTGGGAATTACTGCTGCAGCAGGCTTGGCCCAGACAGGTGCGTCGCTCATGAAGAAATTCCTCAAGCTAGACGAAGATGGCAATAAATTCAAAAAGCTGTGTCAGCATACGTCGCCGCATAGTTGAGTCAACAGATACTACAACTGGAGGAAATTATATTTCCAGAAATATACAGTGTAAGCAAAAACAACGCCAAAAGCGGATTTTACCCACCATCAGCCTATTATTCTCAGAATTATAATTTACGTTTCGGACGTACTAAAATACGAAACCAATAATGCTCCTCATTATCCAGCCATTAGGGCCATGTTCATTGCGATCGATCACGCTGCCATAGCTTAGGCGCAGTGAGGCACTTTTACTCAATGCCAGAGTGCCCGTGGCGCCCAGCGAAAGCGCTTGCTGAGAATTATCCCTGCCAACGCCGTCGATCTTCATCTCGCCGCCCCGTCGCCACAGCACGTCCAGCGACGCCCAGAAATTGCGCGTAAAACCGCGCGTCAGATGCCCCTCGACGATGTACAGCGGCTTCTGCTTTGACACGTTGGCGCCGAACGGATCGTCGTTCTTTCCGAAAAGGGTTACGGTGGGCATGACCTCGATCGTCGTGAGATGCGGATCGCCCATGCGCTCGCCGATTGCATACACTATCGGCACGCCCAGCCGCAACGCCCAACGATTGGCGCCGACGTTTGTCGATTGGCTGGAATCGTAATTTCCCGTCGGCAGGAAAAGCTTGCCGAGCAGGTTCACCGCTAGTCCCGGCTTGTGGTCTGCATATTCAGCCGGCCCGAGCGCAGGTGTGCCGTGCACCCCCAGGACAAAGCCGATTTGCGCATCCCCCAGACCGGAGACGGAGCCGGACGCGCCAGCCGGCTGCGACACATCAGGCTCGATCCTGCTGACTGGCACGACGGTGAAGATAAATGATTGCCCATCCGCGATATTCAGCGCCTGCACGAATTGAAACACGACTAGCGTTGTGTCCAGATGATCGCCTTCGGCCACCACGCCGGGATCCACCGCGAGGTTGCTGTGCATGTGATGCAGCCGCAGCGATGCGATTGTCGTCTTGTCTGGTATCATCATGTAAAGGCGCGCGCCGTCGTCTTGAGCGGGGGCGCTGTTAGGGATAATGAGAAAAAGTAGAGCGAATAACAAAGGGATTAGGCGAAGGGGACCATTCGCCTCGTGTGCGGAAGTTGGCCCTTTGCTCGGAATGGCAAATCCCTTCCGCCGTTTCTGCAGTTGGACTCACAAGAGAACTACGGCAGCATGGGAAGATATTTGAAGCGAATTTCCAGATCAATCAAGCACAAAGCGTTCGAGTGGCAGACCTTGCCGCCCGAAGTTGTTCGCGGTTGCGGCCTATTACGCCAAGTGAGGAAAGATCCACGTTAGACTGACGATACTGGAACGGTGTACCTTCCAAATATGATCGCTATTTTGCCTGCTTGGCGATTGCGGTCTTGGCTGCGGCGCGGCGCTCGCGATCGGCGACGATCAGCCGGTATGCAATGTAATATTTGTAGATATTGCTGACATAGTCGACCGTCTCGCGGCCGATCCGTTCGGATGCAACACGCTCGACGTTGCCGAACCACACGTTGGGGTTCAACCCGCGCTCACCTGTTTCCTGCCGAAGCTGCCGGATGCGTCCGGCTCCCGCGTTATAGGATGCGAAGGTGAAGAGGGCCTTGTCGAGCGGCGACATCGGCTCGCCTTCGAAATAGCGATTGCGCATGAAGCGCATGTACTTCACGCCAGCATGGATATTGGGCTCAAGCTGGTGGACATCGCCGACAGCCTGCTCCTTCCCGGTCGCAGGCATGAGCTGCATCACGCCGATCGCTCCGACATGACTCTTCGCTCCCTGGTCGAGCTGTGATTCCTGGTAGCCCTGCGCCGCCATCAGCAGGTAGTCGAAGTCGTAGCGATCACCGTATTTGCGGAACAGGCCCGCCATTTCCAGGAATTTGCGCCGTTCGGCTTCCGAGGCTGCGTTAGTCACATATTTGGTGTCTTGCAGGTAGCGACGGCTGAGGACGCGGCCGATCACGGAATCCAGCCCGTATTCGGCATTGAAGCCGTTCAGTTCGGCGGTGAGCTTGGGGCTGTTCTTTCGGATGGCTACGGCCAAATTGCCGCCACTGCGGAGCACGAGGTTCCGGTGGATCTCCAGTTTGGGAAATATCTTCTTCCAGTAGTCCGCCAGGAAATCGTCGACCACGATCGCCGGCACCAGGCCGGCATTGACCATTTCCAGAAGGTCATCGTCCTCGAGAGTTTCCGGAGCCTCGTCGATTTCAACTGGAGCCAATCCACGGGCCTGCAATTTCCGGTTAAGCGCCTCGACGCTGGCATAATAGCTGGAACTGCGCCGCAGGAAGACGCGCTTACCGGAAAGATCGTCGAGCGTGGTGAGTTTCGGTGATTCCGGTCCGGTCACGACCACTTCGTTAACGTTCGTCCGGGTTGGATTGGTGAAATCCACCAGCTTTTGCCGCTCCGGCGTGATGGTCAATTGCGCGGCGACCATATCGAGCTTTCCTGCCTGCAAGGCCGGCAGCAAGGCGTCCCGCGGCATCGGAAGCAGCACAACATGGACCTTGAGCGATCCGGCGTTCAGCTTCTCGTTCAACTTTTCTTCGAACAGGGTAATCAACTCATATGAAAGTCCGCGCGGCTTGCCACTGTCGAGGAAGTAAAAGGTCCTGTTGAACGGCACTCCGGCGCGAATGATCCTCTTTTGGATCATTTCATCCAGATCCCCTGTGAAGACTTGGTCCACGCGACCGCGCAGATCTTCAGGCAGCGCCGCAATTTCTGTACGAACAGGTGTTCCGGCGCTTGCCTCAGCACTTTCCGACGGAGGCGCTGATTTCGAGCAGGCCGAAGCGAGTGCCGCCAACAAAAAACAGGCAAGCAGGGCTCGATAGATCATGGCGAGACCTTTCCACTATTGCATAGACTCCTTGATGTGATTTTAAAAGATTAAGTGAGGTTTCCAGGCTCAATGGCTCTCCAGCTTCTGACCCACAAAGCGGGAACATTTCTCGGCTGCTGGGAAGCGTCAGATCCCACTGGGCTGCCGTAAAATTGAACTTGGACAGTGCGCCTGAAAGCTGGCGGCAGGACTGTGGGAAGAGGGGGCACGTCAACAGGCCGCGACCGGGCCGGGCAGTGGCGACACGCAGTCTTGCATTACGCTTATTTTAGTCGCTTAATAGAGTTAACGCCAATTCCGTAAAAGGAAACGGGCTGCGAGTGCTGTTTGATTTCATTGATGGATTGCTATTATCGTGACATACAGTGTTTTCATTCTAAGCTCTGACAGAATCGTAGCGGGAGATGGCACATGCGCGGCGTGATGTGGATCGGTTGTGCTACAGTGCTGATGATGGGCACGGCTGCTAGCGGCCAAGCCGGCAATCCTTCCGGCGTCCAGCTTTCAGCTACTGATGCAACCGCCCCCGAAATATTGGAGCCTGAAACCGTTGATCCTGAGGCAGTCGCAGCGCTGAAGCGCATGAGCGACTACCTGAGTGGCCTAAAAACTTTTGAATTGACTGCCAATTCCAGTCTCGACGTGGTCACTGTCCACGATCAGAGGCTGCAGATGGATGCGGTGGTACAATATAAAGTAATGCAGCCGGGAATATGGATAAACTATGACAGCGACCTGAAAAGTCGGCAGTTTTTCTATGATGGCAACAACTTTACAATCTATTCTCCCAATCTTAATTTCTACGCCACTGCACCCGCGCCACCAACGAACCGTGAGTTCCTGAAAGCGGTTTACGATAAATTCGGAATTTCTTTGCCACTCGAAGACCTGTTTCGTTGGAATGACGGTGATAATTCCGATCTTGAGGCGCTTACCTCGGCATTTAGTGTCGGGACGGCAAGGATCGACGGCGTTCCCACCGATCATTGGGCGTTCCGCCAAGGCGATTTCGATTGGGAGGTGTGGATCGAACAGGGTGACCGCCCACTTCCGCGCAAACTCGTGATCATCGATCGTACAGAACCGGCGTTGCCGGCCTATACCGCTCGGCTCAATTGGGTTCCCAATCCTCCTTTAAAAGCAAGCGACTTTGCCTTCGTGCCTGGCAAGGATGCGCAGCGCATCCAGATTGCCACATTTACGCCGCATGAGGAGAAGAAGTGATGACGACGGCTTCACTCATGCGCATTGTTGCGCTCGTGGCTCTGGTTATCGCACAGATCGAAGCGGCCGACGCCCGCGGACGTGGCGGGGGTGGATTACGCGGCGGCGGGGCGTCCAGCATGAGTCGCGGCGGCGGCGGAGGCTTCAGCCATGGCGGCGGCGGAGGCTTCAGCCGGGGCGGCGGTAGCTACGACCGCGGTGGCGGTAGCGTCAGCCGTCCCAGCAATGCTGGCGCGAGCCGCGGCAGCTATAGCCGCCCGGGCGGTAGCAGCTACAGCCGACCCGCTGATCGCCCGGGCGGGGCCCATGCCTCCACCCGGCCGTCGAATGCGAGTCAGCGCCCGAGCGGCGGTCAGCAGATCGGATCGGGCGCGAGCCAGCGGCCCAGCGAGCCGGTGCCGCAGCCCAGGTCGCGGATGGTC
>CAYZQP010000127.1:8494-10893 GCA_964480545.1 uncultured Mesorhizobium sp.
CGGCCCAGCACAGGCGATCGGGCGGGTACCGGCCAGCGGGCAGGCACCACCGATCGGGCCAGCGCCGGGCAGCGGCCGAATACTGGCGACCGGGCAGGTGCCGGCGAAGGAACCCGTCAAGACAGGCAGGCCAGCAGAGATACCAATCGCACCGACAGGCAAACAAACAGGGATACGAATCGGAACACCAACATCAATCAGAACATCGATGTCGATGTCGACGGTGGTTGGGGCGGCTGGGGCGGCAATTTTGATTACCCGATTCTCGCCGGTGTCACGATCGGTGCGGTCGCCGGATTAACAGCGGCAGCCTTTGGTTCGGCATATTATGCATTGCCAATGGGTTGCTCGCCCTATCCCTATGGCGGCTATTCTTATTATTCGTGCGGAGGCGCCTGGTATCAGCCGCAATATGAAGGCGACACGGTGGTATATGTCACCGTGCCTCAACCAACGGCACAACCGCAAGCTCCGGCGCAGTCACAGGAACAGCCGGCCAGCACGGGTGCCCCCGTTTACGCCCCCGCCCCAAGCACTCCGCAGTAAGGGCGTGCGCTCCCAAAGGCAGGCACAACACCCGAAGAGATCATCACGGTTCTTCAACTCTACGTGCCGCCAGGTGTTTAACTGGTTTTTATCCTGCAAAAAATTCCATTTCGGAAAAATGCAGGATAAATCTTCGCCATGCCCAAGGTCCGCCGCTTCTGTGATGGGCAGGCTCGCGCTCTGATCAGTTAGCGTAGCGAGGAAGCCGCTTGGTGCGTCACTCTCAATGGATCGAAATGATCCCGTCCACCGCGCGCCATTCCGTAGGACCGATCAGGTGCTGGTGAGCCACGCGCACGGAATGCAGCACGGCCTCTATGTCCCGGCGCCAGAAGTCGAGATAGTCGCGCAGCACCGGAAAGCGCGGGGCGATGTCATATTGCTGTAGGACGAAAAGCTGCAGCAGGCTGGGATGGTCCGGAAGGAAATAGTGTATCTCGACGGTACTGACGCCGTAACCTTCAAGCTGCCTGATGAAATCCTTGTTCGCCATACCTTCCCCGACAAAGGCACAGAACCATGCTGCAAGTGCGAAGAATGTCATAGAACGCGCTATAGTCAAGCGCGATGCCATCGCCTTCCACAGACTTGCTTTGCCAAACCACCTTCCTGGAGTAGGTCTGCCGCGCCGGTCAGTCCTCTTCGCGGAATGTATCGTGGCAGTTCTTGCATGCACCGCCGAGTTCCTGGGCACCTTTCCCGATAGCGGCCATGTCTCCGGCGTGGGCCAGCGCATGAAACTTTGCCGCCTCATCGACCAGGCGCGACGCTGCCTGCTGGAATTGCTCTGGCTTGGTCCAGACGGTCTGGAGCGCGTCTGTCCGGATGCCGTCTTCGGGTCCGCTGCCCTTGGGAAACCACGTTGCCACCTTGGGAGCAAAGCCGTTGATCGTGTCCGCACCCTCGCGGATTACCACCACATCTGGCGAACTCTTCTTCAGCTCATCGCTGATCGCCTTGAAGGCTTTACCGATGCTCTCGAAGTTCTCGTGCCGCTGGTGCGCGATCCGGCCTTCCGGAGTGTCGGGCTGACCGTTGCACGCAGCAAGGCCAAGCGCGATCATGGGAAGAATGGCAAGAATCCGGCGTTGAGGGATAAGACGCATAGGCAGGTACTCCTTTCGCTGGACCGCGAAAGTGCCTCAAACACGCAAGGCTGGCAAACCGCTTTGACGCGCTGATTGTTCAGGCCTCTTTGGGGAGCCGCGGCACCGGCGGACGATGGTAGCTCACGTCGCTGCGATCGCGCGCCGCCTGACACGGCTCGTCATCCGTATAGGCCGAAGGCATCTGCAGCGTCCCCAGCGCCTGCGGCAGGTCATAGGTGCCTTCGATGATGGTCACCCGGTTGGCGATGCGCCATTCGCCGCCCCGTTTCTGGAAATGGTCGATGTAACGGCCGGTTGAGGCGAAATGCGGCGGCGTCTCCCGGACTCCGGTGAACTGGTAATAGGTCTCGCACCAGGCATCGTCGCCATCCAGCTCGCAGAAGTGGTTGAGGATGGCGTGCTGCGTGGAGAGGTGCATCAGGGTCGTACCATCCGCCCAGGGGATGAAGTCGTCCGGCGTTCCAACGAAATGGCCATGATCCTCAATGGCATCGTCCCAGTAGCAGGACCGGGCAAGCTCATTGTCCAGCCGGTCAAGACCGCGGGCATAGCGCAGCATGACCCGATGGATCTCGTGGCGATCGACGATGTCGCGCAGCTTCTTCTCGAGGTCCGCGTCCATGAATGCCGTCCTTTCCAAAATCGCCGTGCTGAATTTGTCTCGACATCCATCGCGCCTACCGGTCCGGCGGCGCAAGAGTGGAAATGAGCGCTGAAACAAGTTCGCGGGGACGATGGCCGAAT
>CAYZQP010000128.1:0-8635 GCA_964480545.1 uncultured Mesorhizobium sp.
CGAACAGCGGCAGGTGCCAGCTTTCCAGCGCTTCCGGCAGCAGCGTGTGGTTGGTGTAGCCAACGGTTGCCTTGGTGATCCCCCAGGCCTGCTTGAACGGGATGCCGTGCACGTCGATCAACAGGCGCATCAGCTCGGCAACAGCCACAGCCGGATGCGTGTCGTTCAGATGGATCGCGGCCTTGTCGCCGAGATTGGTCAAATCGGGATAGGCCGACAGGTGCCGCTGCAGAATGTCCTGCAGCGAGGCAGACGAGAAGAAGAACTCCTGGCGCAGGCGCAGTTCCTGCCCGGCCTTGTGGGCGTCAGCGGGATAGAGCACGCGCGACAGCGCATCCGCCTTGGCGTTCTCTTCCAGCGCACCGATATGATCACCGGCGTTGAACTTGGCGAGCCCGATCGTGTCGACCGGTAGAGCCGACCAGAGACGCAGCGTGTTCACGCGCTTGCCACGCCAGCCGACGATTGGCGTGTCGTAGGCGACCGCCAGCACGCGCTCTTCCGGCTTCCAGACATGGCGATCATCATTGGTACCGTCGCCCTCGACGACTTCGACCGTACCGCCAAAGCCAATATCGAAGGAGCGCTCGCGGCGCTCGAACTCCCAGGGGTTGCCGTGCTCCAGCCAGGTCTCGGGCAGTTCGACCTGCTCGCCGCCGTGGATTTCCTGGCGGAACATGCCGTTCACGTAGCGGATGCCGTAGCCATGGGCGGGAACGCCGACGCTGGCCATAGATTCCATGAAGCAGGCGGCGAGACGGCCCAGACCGCCATTGCCGAGCGCTGCATCCGGCTCCAGCAGGTCAATCACATCGAGATCAACGCCGAGGCTCTCCAGAGCCGCGCGCATTTCTTCCATCATGCCCATGTTGGAGAAGGCGTCGCGGGTCAGACGGCCAATCAGAAATTCGAGCGAGAGATAATAGACGCGCTTGCCGCCCTGCTCGTAGGTCTCCTTGGTCGATGCAATCCACTGGTCGATGATGCGGTCGCGTACAACGCGGATCGTGGCGTTCAGCCAGTCATGCGGCGTGGCAACGGTCGCGTCCTTGCCGAAGCGGTAACGCAGCGCCTGGAGAATCTCCTCGGCAAGCTTGTTATCATCGGCGCGACGACGGGTCTGGCTGGTGCTGGAGGTCATGCGAACGAACTCTTTCCCCTCAATCGGAAGCCCGGCGCTCCCTCGCCGCACATCCGTACAAAAACTCTCCCCGCACAAGCGCTAGCGCATGCGGCCCCGATCTACAATCGATTAGAGCGGCTTTTTTTGAGTTATGCATAAAATGGCGGGCCGGGAGGCGAACGCTATGGAGGATCGTTCCGAAGACTTCGCCCTGCCCTCAACATGGCTGTTGCGACAAGCACGGCATGGCTCTATGCCACGCATCACCGAATGCGTTGATCCGGGGGAGGAACTGAGTGATCGTTTGCTGCGGCGAGGCGCTGATCGACATGTTGCCGCGTGTCAGCGAACGGGGTGAGCCCTGTTTCGCACCCTATGTCGGTGGCGCTGTGTTCAACACTGCGGTCGCGCTGGGGCGACTCGACGTCCCGGTCCGTTTCTTCACCGGCATCTCCGATGATTTCTTCGGCAACATGATCTCCGATGCGCTGAAGGCCAGCAAGGTCGGGCTCGACCTCGTGAAGTTCTCGGAGCGGCCAACAACCATGGCTTATGTGCGCCTCACCGACGGTCAGGCCAGCTACCTGTTTTACGATGAGGAGACAGCCGGGCGCATGCTGTTCGAGTCCGATCTGCCGCCAATCGGACCGGACGTCGAGGCCATGCATTTTTCCTGCATCAGCCTGATCCCCGAGCCGTGCGGTTCGACCTATGAGGCGCTGATGCGGCGCGAGCATTTTTCGCGCGTCATGATGCTGGATCCCAACATCCGCGCCGGCTTTATCAAGGACAAGGAAAAGCACGCGGCGCGCATCCGGCGCATGATGGCGATGGCCGACATCGTCAAGCTGTCCGATGACGACCTGGAATGGTTTGGCGAAACCGGCTCCCACGACGACGTGGCGCAGCGCTGGCTGTTGCTCGGGCCGAAGCTGGTGGTGATTACCGGCGGCTCGAAGGGCATTACCGGCTACACGAGGCGCGACAAGGTCACGGTGCCGGCGGAGCGCGTGACCGTCGTCGACACAGTCGGCGCGGGCGACACCGTGAACGCGGGCCTGCTGGCCTCATTGCGGGATCAGGGCCTGCTCTCGAAAGACGGGCTGCATGGCATCACGCGCGACGCCGTCGAGAAGGCACTGGCCTTCAGCGCACGGATTGCCGGCGTCACCGTGTCACGCGCGGGCGCAAATCCGCCCTGGCGTCACGAGCTTGGCTGAGCGGAACACACCGGCTGTGCCGGGAGTGAGGTTTTCGTCTGCTGTGTGGCGTGGCACATATGGAGCCATGCAGGTGTGAGATGGCAGCGCTGAAGTACGATACCGATTTTGTGCCGGCCTATGGCGAGGCGGTCCAGGTCGCACCCGGCGTTAGCCGGATGACCGTGAACAATCCCGGCGGCTTCACCTTTTACGGCACCAACAGCTACATCGTCGGCAGTGACGCGCTGGCGATCATTGATCCCGGCCCGGAAAACGAGGCGCATTTTGCGGCGCTCGTGAAGGCAATCGCCGGGCGGCCTGTCAGCCACATCTTCATAACCCACACCCACAAGGACCATTCGCCGCTTGCGATGCGGCTGAGTGAAGCGACCGGCGCGCCGATCCTGGCGGAGGGGCCGCACCGGCCATCCCGACCCATGCGCGTCGGTGAAGTCAACCCGCTTGAGGAAAGCTCCGACCACGACCTGCGGATCGACCGGCTGGTCGCTGACGGCGAGGTCATCGAAGGCGACGGCTGGGCGATGGAGGCTGTGTTCACGCCGGGCCATTGCGCCAACCATATGTGTTTTGCCCTGACCGGCACCGGCATCCTGTTCTCGGCCGATCATGTGATGGCCTGGGCGACGTCCATCGTCGCCCCGCCGGATGGCGCGATGTCGGATTACATGGCCTCGCTCGACAAGATGCTGACGCGCGACGATCGCATCTATTTCCCCGGCCATGGCGGACCGGTCAAATCGCCAAAGACGTTCGTGCGCGGGCTGAAGGCGCATCGCAAGATGCGAGAGCGGGCGATCATCGAGCGACTGAGGGCCGGCGACCGCACAATCCCCGACCTGGTCGCCTCGATCTACCGTGACACCGACCCTAAGCTGCATGGCGCGGCGGCACTGTCGGTGCTGGCGCAACTGGAAGGTCTTGTTGAAAGCGGCAGGGCAAAGGCCGAGGGCGAAGTCGCCATCGACGGGGTCTTTACCGCCTGACTCACTCGGAAGGCTTTGGCGCTGCCGGCGTGGCAGCTGTCACCGCTATGTCCAGATCTTTGAGAAACAGCTGGATGCGCTCGGCGTTCTCGCCGAAATCGGTCGAGCCATAGCGGGAGGTCGAGCGCATATCGACGAATGTCGTCTCCCCCTCCTCGATCAGCCGCACAATGACATCCGACGGCAGGGCCAGTATCGATGAATAGACGGTCGTCTCCAGTTCGAACTCGGTACCCTCGCCAACAATGTAGGGGCCAAGAGGCGTCCAGCCGTAACTGTCGAAGGTCCGCTCGACCGCCGCACGCACGTTTTCGATCGGTGCTGCGTAACTCCGCCCGGTGACCTCCGGATAGGCCTCAAGCTGTTGAGCCCGCCATTCGTCGCTGGCCACCAGCACCGGATTCATCTCGCCGGTGCGGTCCTTCAGCGCCTCGGCAAATTGCGGCGGGTCATCAAGGTCGGTCGAGATATCCGTCAGCGGCGGGTGACTCATCGCCCACCAGATGGCCAGCCCGATGGGAACGAGAATGATGCCCGCGACAATCGTGGCAACCACAATGTCGCTGCCGCCGCGAAATCCCCGGTACCAGATTTTCGGGAAGCCGATCACAACGAGGGCAAGTGCAAGCAGTGCCAGAGCCGCAACCAGCGCCAGCGTCCAGAGGAAGGACGGCGTGTCCAGCATGCGTGACCAGTGCGCGGCCATGCCGACGACGAGGACGGCGAATGCCAGAACGGCTGCCCGCCGCGCCCAGGGGGCGGCGGGTGACCATCTCTCCTCGACATAGGCCATCATGCGCATGCCGCACACATGGCGCGGCATGCGATTTAAGGCAAGCTACTTGTCGCTTTCGAAGCGATACTCCTTGAACTGGTCGCGCAGCGTCGTCTTCTGGATCTTGCCGGTGGCGGTGTGCGGAATGGCTTCCACAAACTCGACATCGTCCGGCATCCACCACTTCGCGACCTTGGGCCGGATGAAATCGAGGATCGCATCCTTGGCAGGCTCCTTGCCGGCCTTCCTGA
Source organism: uncultured Mesorhizobium sp. (assembly GCA_964480545.1). Taxonomy (GTDB): domain Bacteria; phylum Pseudomonadota; class Alphaproteobacteria; order Rhizobiales; family Rhizobiaceae; genus Mesorhizobium_G. The sequence continues at coordinate 4,356 of CAYZQP010000128.1, forward strand.
CGATCACCAGCAGCGGGCGCTCGTCCCATTTGGAGTGGCGGATGCCGATGACGGCAGCCTCTGCCACATCCGGATGCGCGACCGCATGGTTCTCCAGATCGATGGTGGAAATCCATTCGCCGCCGGACTTGATGACGTCCTTGGCGCGGTCGGTGATCTGCATGTAGCCGTTCGCATCGATATGCGCGACATCACCCGTGTCGAACCAGCCGTCCTCGTCAAACTGCTCCTTGCCGCGGTTCTTGAAGTAGGAGCGCGCCACTGCGGGCCCGCGCACCTTGAGCCGTCCGAACTTGTGGCCATCCCAGGGCAGTTCGTTGTTCTCGTCGTCAGTGACTTTCATCTCGACACCGAACGGGGCATAGCCCTGCTTTTCCTTGATGTCGTAGAGCGCGTCGCCTTCCAGCCCGGCGTTCTCCGGCTTCATCGAGCACAGGCTGCCAAGTGGCGAGGTTTCGGTCATGCCCCAGGCGTGGATCACCTCGACGCCATAGACCTCCTCGAACTTCCTGGTGACCATGCGCGGGCAGGCCGAGCCACCGATGACCACCTTCTTCAGGTTCGGAAGCTTGCTGCCCGTCTCTTCCAGATATTGCAGCAGCATCAACCAGACGGTGGGCACAGCCGCCGAGAACGTCACCTTCTCGGTGTCGAGCAGTTCATAGACCGAAGCGCCGTCCATCTTGCCGCCGGGCATCACCAGCTTGGCGCCGATCATCGGCCCCGACTGGCCGAGCCCCCAGGCGTTGGCGTGGAACATCGGCACGATGGGCAGGATGGTTTCGCGGGACGAGATGCCCATGGCGTCAGGCATCGAAGCCATCATCGCGTGCAGCACGTTGGAGCGGTGGCTATAGACGACGCCTTTGGGATCACCGGTGGTACCGGATGTGTAGCACATTCCGGCTGCCGCGTTTTCATCCAGTTCGACCCAGGCGAAGTCGCCGTCAGCGCCCTTCAGCCACTCCTCGTAGGCCACGACATTGGGCAGCGCGGTCTGCGGCATGTGCGCCGCGTCGGTCAGCACAATGATCTTCCTCAGCGACTTTACCAGCGGCCCGATCTTCTCGATGATCGGCATGAAGGTGATGTCAACAAACAGCGCCTGATCCTCGGCGTCATTCATGATCCAGGCGATCTGCTCGGGAAAGAGGCGCGGGTTCAGCGTGTGATAGACGCCGCCCATGCCCATGATGCCGTACCAGGCCTCGATATGGTTGCCGGAATTCCACGCCAGCGTGCCGATGCGGTCACCGGGCTTGAAGCCTTCGCGGGCCAGCAGTTGCGCGACCTTCAGCGCCCGGTCGCGGATATTGGCGTAGTTGGTGCGCACGATCGGCCCCTCGACCGAGCGCGAGACGATCTCGCGCTGGCCGTGCTGGCGCGCCGCGTTGTCGATGATCTTGTGGCACAGAAGCGGCCACTGTTGCATCAAACCTTGCATGTAATCTCCTCCCAAAGATGACGCCATATTTCGTGGAATCTGGACGATTGTCCAGATTAAAAGATGGAGCGCTTTTTCAGCATTATGTTGCGAGCATACCGATCTCGCATCCGGAGCCAAGCGGCAATGCGCCACGGCGCGAAATTGATTTGAGAGGCGTAGCCTGCATTCGATCAGAGGGCTTTGTGATGAAGATCATCGAGGTTCCACCACAGCCTGCCGGCAGTGTATTGCAGGGAGCCGATTTCGCTGACGCTTTTCGCATAGACGGGCTGGCGCCGAGCGAGACTGCTGAAGATGTTGCCCGGCGGCTGCCGTATGCCACGCCGGCATGGGTCGACAGGTTGATGAGCCTGCGCGGACTGCTGGTCAGGCCATTCGGGCTGAAGACCGGTTTCCCGGAAGAGCATCGCGCAAAAACCCTGTTTCCGATGATCGCCTCCAGCCCTGACCAGGTTGTACTCGGTATGAATGACAAGCATCTCGATTTCAGGCTGGTGATAGATGTCGAGAAAACAGGTGACGCAAACCAGGCCACTTTCACGACCTTTGTGAAGACCCACAATCCGGGCGGACGGCTTTACATCACGCTGATCAAGCCATTCCACCGGGTGATTGTGCCGGCCATGATGCGGCAGGCGTTTCGGGTGTAGCGCCCGGGGACAGTTTACTTTTTCCCGCTATCGCGCGTCCTGATGCAGAGCGCTTTTCTGCGGGAAGAAAGTAAACTGTCCCCAGCACTACCGGAATGACGCCCCGCTTACGGCACATTTGGCCGCAGTTTCCCACGCCAGTCTCCCATGCTACCAGACCATTATGGCCCGCAGCGCGCACAGAACCCGCCTGATCCTCGCCATGGCTTTGCTGGCCATGATGGCGCAGGCGTTTTTCGGAGGCTGGGCGCTGGCGGCAAACGCCAATCTCCCGATGTTCGACGCCTGGGGCAATCCGCTCTGTATCAGCACTGACGATGGATCCGGTCACGGCCCCGCCCAGACCGGGATGCCGGGCTGCTGCATCATCGGCGCAGGCGTCGCATCCGGCTGGACGCCTGAGCCTTCTGACGTCAGCGTGCTCGATGCACCCTACCGGGCATTTGTGCTGGTCGAGTTCGACCCGGAAGGCGGCCTGGACACCAACGCCGCGCGCCAGACGCTGCCCGGCAACCCTCGCGCGCCTCCGGTTTCAGCAGGTTGAGAACTGGCGCGACCCTCGCGCCGAATATCAACTTGTACGCCCGTTGTGACGCTCACGAGCGCCCGGGCAAAGGAGCATATCAATGATCAAATCTCTTTTCCGCGCGGCCTTGTCGGCTGCAGCTATCCTCGCCATGACGCAGATGTCGATGGCGCATGAGTTCAAGCTTGGCGATCTCGAGATCAAGCATCCGTGGTCGCGCCCGACCGTGCCCGGCGCAAAGGTCGCGGCAGGCTACATCGTGGTGAAAAACAACGGCACCACGCCGGACCGTCTCATCGGCGCCACCGGCGCAATCGCCGGCAAGGGCGAAATCCACGAAATGAAGGTCGACGGCAACGGCGTGATGACCATGCGCCAACTGGCTGACGGCGTCGAAATCCCGGCCGGCGGCGAGGTCGCCCTGGCGCCGGGCGGCTTGCACATCATGTTCATGCAACTCAATGCGCCCGCCGTCGAAGGCGAGAAGTTCAAGGGATCCCTGACCTTCGAAAAGGCCGGCACCGTGGATGTCGAGTTCGCCGTCGAGAAGCCCAAGGCCGGCGAGGCCGCCGACCCGCACGCGGGGCACGGCAGCGACAAGTCCGGTCACGAGGGCCACGGCGGCTAATCCGGCCGCCTGAGCTGCTGCGGCCCGCAGCAGCAATTTCAAGTTCCAGAAATTCATCAGCCGGTCGCGCGCGTGACCGGTAGCGCCCCCTTGTTGCCGTGGCCGCCGCAGAGCGTTGCCGCGCGATGGAGATCGTCTGTGTCACAAGAAAACCTCCCCACACCCTCCAGCCAGAAGCTGTATCGCCTGATCTGGCGCTGGCATTTTTATGCCGGGCTGATCGTTCTGCCCTTCGTTGTCCTGATTGCTCTCACCGGCGCGATCTATCTGTTCAAGGACGAGATCAATGACGGGCTTCATGCCGGTCAGCGCATCGTCGTACCGCAAGCAGGTGAGCCGCTGCCCGCATCGGCTCTCATTGCCCGTGCGCTGGAGGACAATCCCGGCACAGTGAAGGCCTATGAACCAGCCGCAGCACCGGACAGGTCAGCTGCCGTAAAGATCGCCGGGGCAGATGGTCTGCGCAACACGGTCTACCTCAATCCCTATACGGGCCAGACACTCGGCACCCTGTGGGATGCAGGATCGTCCGGTTCGTCGGCGATGTGGGTGGTGCGCAAGCTGCACAGCCTGGAATATGCGGGCTGGATCGGCAATCGCATCATCGAGGCGGTGGCCGGGTGGATGGTGCTGCTGGTTGCCACCGGCATCTATCTCTGGTGGCCGCGCGGCCAGCGCGGCGGCGTCGTGTCGGTTCGCGGCAAGCCGTCGAAGCGGGTATTCTGGCGCGACATGCATGCGGTGACCGGCATCTTCGCTGCATGCTTTATCGTGTTTCTGGCAATGACAGGCCTGCCATGGTCAGGCGTGTGGGGAGCCAAGTTCTACGACTACAGCTACGCTGCCGGTCTGGGCATGCCCGATGGCTATTGGGACAAGTACCCGGTCTCCTCCATCCCGGTAGGCGAAGCCCTCGACCGCGCGCCCTGGGTGATGGAAAAGCAGCCGATGCCTGTTTCGGGGCCAGTCTCGGGGCCAGTCTCCGGCATTCCTGCGCGGCTGGATGACGTGGTTCGCACTGTCGAGCGT
>CAYZQP010000128.1:8645-10852 GCA_964480545.1 uncultured Mesorhizobium sp.
GGTATCGCGCCGGGCTATGCTCTGAATGTGCCCGGCACGCCGCAGGGCGTGTTTACGGCGTCCGTCTATCCGGATGACGTCGCGCAGCAGCGCGTCATCCACCTCGATCAATATTCGGGCGAAGTGCTGTTTGATCTTGGCTCGAGCCAGCTTGGCACCCTCGGTCGCCTCGCAGAATGGGGCATCGGCATTCATATGGGGCAGGCGTTCGGACTTGCGAACCAACTGATCATGCTCGCCGCATGCCTGGCGATGGTGCTGATGTCGGTAGCAGCCGTGGTCATGTGGTGGAAGCGCAGACCGGCGGGCTCGCTCGGCGCGCCGAAGATGCCCGCAGACATGCGCATTCCGCGCACGCTGCTGCTGATGGCACTCGCTGCCGGTTTGTTCTTCCCGTTGGTCGGGCTATCGATGCTGGTTATTGCCGCAGTCGAGCTTCTGCTCTGGGGACGGTCACGCCTGAAGCCGGTCACCAGCTAAGCAAACGAATCCGGTAGTCTGCGGAGTTGCGGACTACCGGATTCGACCAGTTTACTAATGCCGCGTCAGGACGCCGGCCGGATCCGCGATAAAGTCCGGATCGCCGAGGCCGAGATCCTTCTCCGAGATGTCACTGAAATTCTCCGCATCGGCGGCGCGGAAAATCGACGCTGCGGCATCGACGAGATTGTCATCGACGGTTGCGGCCAGATCATAGCCGCTTTCGTCGTCGGTGATCTGCATCTCAATGTTTTCACTCGGCACGCCGGCACTTTTCAGCGCCGAAATCACGCTCTGCACGTCCGACTTGGGGAAATGTCCACTGATCGTATGCATGTGATCCTCCATCAGGTTGCGGAGGAAAACGCCGACGGAGCGGGATCGTTCCCGGCAAACTGGCCTGACTTCGCGTCTGGATTGCAGAATGCCGCAGGTTTTTGCATCATCCCTGCGGATCGGAGACCAGCCTTATGAACGCGCCTGCACCCCGACCTGACCGCTCGCCGGAGGCCATTGAAAAGCGCCAGAAAGCAGCAGATCAAGCGCGTGCGCTTAACAGTCATCAGGGTTATCGTAACGATGCTATCCTGGAGGATGCAAAGCGCCGCTGGGTTGCAGGCGATATAACCAGCGACGAATACCGCGCCGAAATGACTGCCGCCCGCGGCAAGCGCTAGACAATGGCCGTCGTTGGCCCAACATGCTGGACCAACGGGCCGGGGGTGGTTTTCAACCAGACCGGGCGGTACGCTCGGCAATCATCTGATTTGCGAGGGCAATCATGGCCGACCTGCCGCTGACCAATGTGCAGACGCGTGACATTGAGTCCATCATCCACCCCTATACGCCGATCCATCGCCTGCGCGAGATCGGGCCGCTTGTGATGAGCCACGGCAAGGGCGTGTTTGTTTATGACACGCAAGGGCGCGGCTATATCGAGGGCATGGCGGGCCTGTGGTGCGCCGGTCTCGGCTTCGGCGATGAGGAAATGGCGGAGGCGGGTGCCGAGCAGTTGCGCACGCTGCCCTACTATCACCTGTTCGGCGCCAAGGGCATGGAACCGGCGATTGAGCTGGCCGAAAAGCTGAAAGAGATCGCGCCGGTGCCGATCTCCAAAGTGCTGTTCTCGTCGTCGGGCTCGGAGGCCAATGACACGCAGATCAAGCTCGCCTGGTACATGAACAATGCGCTCGGGCGGCCAAACAAGAAGAAAATCATTTCGCGCACCAAAGGCTATCACGGCGTCACCGTCATGGCCGCATCGCTCACCGGCCTGGCGGGCAACCACACGTCATGGGACTTGCCGGTGCAGGGCGTTCTGCACACCGACTGCCCGCACTATTACCGCTTCGGCCAGGAGGGCGAAACGGAAGCAGAGTTCGTCGCGCGCTGCGTTGCCTCTCTGCGTGCACTGATCGAGCGCGAGGGGCCGGAAACAATTGCCGCCTTCATCGCCGAGCCGGTGATGGGTGCCGGTGGGGTGCTGGTGCCGCCGGAGGGATATTTCCCGGCGATCCAGGCGGTGCTCGATGAGCACGACATCATGCTGATCGATGATGAGGTGATCTGCGGGTTTGGGCGCACCGGCAACTGGTGGGGCGCGCAGTCACTCGGCATGAAGCCGAAAACGATCTCGGCTGCCAAGCAATTGACCGCAGCCTATGCGCCGCTCGGTGCAATCATGGTGCCGGAGGACATCTACCAGTCCTATGTCGACAATTCGCGCC
>CAYZQP010000129.1:0-6323 GCA_964480545.1 uncultured Mesorhizobium sp.
ACGACGCCGCGGCGCTTCAGCCAGGCGTCGAGATGCTCCGACGAACGGTAGCTTGAAGGGTCGGTGACGTCAGCGCGGAAGATTGCGCCAACAGCGCCCGAGCGGGCTGCCGGGTGCAAATGTTCGATGTCTTCGCCATTGGCACCGATATTGCCAATGTGCGGAAAGGTGAAGGTGACGATCTGGCTGGCATAGGAAGGGTCCGTGAGGATTTCCTGGTAGCCCGTTAGTGCCGTGTTGAAGCACACTTCTGCAACGGCCACGCCGGGTGCGCCGAGGCCACGCCCTTCAATCACCGTGCCGTCAGCCAGCACCAGAAGTGCGGTGGGTTTCTCGGTGGTCCAGGGGGCAGTGGTCATGCGTTACTCCATCACGGCAGCCCGCTTGCAAGCCGGGCAGGCAAGGACCATATGATGTCGCGAAGAAGCGCTCGCCGGTGAATATTCGCCGACAGCGCCAAAGCCGAAATCTTCCTTGCCAAGGCGCGGAAAATAGGCGAAGCCCCGCGAGGGGTCAACCGCCGCCGGCACCGCACACAAGAATTTTTCTGTATAGAAAACAACCGCTTGTGCGCTTGCGGCCATTTGCCTTGGCACGGGGTTCCGGCTAGAGAGAGACCTAACAGGAGTTTATGAGAGTCATGCGCGAGAAAATCGCCCAGTCGTTGAAAGACGCAATGAAATCAGGTGACAAGCGCCGCAGTGGCACGCTGCGGCTGGTTCAGGCTGCGATTCAGGACCGCGATATCGCCAATCGCGGCACCGGGAAGGACAAGGTGTCGGATGAGGACATCCTGCAAATCCTGAGCAAGATGGTGAAGCAGCGCGAGGAATCCGCCAAGGCCTTCGAGGAAGGTGCACGCCTTGAGCTTGCTCAACAGGAGCGCGAGGAGATCGAGATCATCAAGGATTTCCTGCCGCAGCAGATGGACGATGCTGCCGTTAAAAGCGCCTGCCAGCACGCCATTGGCGAGGTCGGTGCCGAGGGCCTGCGCGACATGGGCAAGACCATGGCTGTGCTCAAGGAGAAGTATCCGGGGCAGATGGACTTCGCCAAAGCTTCGGGCGTCGTGAAGGAATTGCTGAAGTAAGGCGCGGATAGCGCCAGGAAGTTATACGGCGGTCCTTGCGGGCCGCCGTTTTCATTTGAGCGCGATGCTGCGCGTGATCGCGACATTTTGCAGAAACGTCTCGTCGTGACTGACGATCATCAACGCGCCATCGAAGGCCGCGAGCCCGGCTTCCACCGCCTCAATGGATTCGATGTCCAGATAGTTGGTCGGTTCATCGAGGATCAGCAGTTGCGGTGGTGATGCGCCGCCGATCGTGCAGGCGAGACCAGCGCGCAGGAGCTGGCCGCCGGACAGCGTGCGGGTGATCTGTAGCGCAGCATCGGCACGAAACATGAAGCGGGCCAGGGCAGCGCGGCATTCGTTGTCGGTGGTGCCAGGGTTCAGCCGGCTGAAGTTGTCCCGGATCGACAAGGCGGGATCCAGAACATCCACGCGCTGGTCGAGCATCGCCGTCTTGACGAAGGTCTGCACTGATCCTGACCACGGCTCGAACTGGCCAGTGACCAAAGCAAGCAGGGTGGACTTGCCGGAGCCGTTTGGGCCGGTGATAGCCAGACGCTCCGGGCCTGTGATGGTAAGCGAAAAGTTCTTCAGGATGGGCTGACCGGCGGTATAGCCCGCAGTGACGTCGCGGATGTCCAGAACAAGCTTTGAGGTCGGCAACCCGGTTGAGGCGAGTGCCACGGTGAGCGGTGTCAGAACCTCGACCTTCTGGCGCGCCGCGTGAAGGCTGGCTTGCGCCTCCTCGCCCAGTTTTCCGGCGAGGCGGGACAGCGCGCCCGAGGTGTTTTCCGCCTTGTTCTTCAGCCCGCCCAGCAGGATTTTCGGCATGTCGCCGCGCGCTTCCTTCCGGCGTCCTGCGGAATCCTTCTGCGCCTTCCGTTCGAGCGCTGCCTGGGCTTCGCGCCTCGCTTGATCAACGCGCTTTTGGGCATCTCCCAACTCGTGCTGCGCTGCCGCCAGTTCCAGCGCCTTGCGCTCGGCATAGTGGCTCCAGCCGCCGCCGTAGCGCGTCGCGCCGAGGCTGGTCAGTTCGACAATGGCGTCCATCTGCTCGAGCAATGCGCGGTCATGGCTGATGACGATTGCGCCAGATTTCCAGTTGGCAAGCAGGTTGGCGATGGCCTGCCTGCCGTCGCGATCCAGATTGTTGGTCGGCTCGTCCAGCAGGATGAAATCCGGGCGGGCGAAGACCAGGGCAGCAAGGGCGGCGCGGGTGCGCTGTCCGCCCGAGAGTGCGTCGAGCGGGGTTGCTGGCGGCGCGGTTATGCCCGTTTCGGCAAGCGCTGCCGCGACGCGCGCCTCCAGGGTCCAGTCGGCATCGGCCAGTTCTGCCGCAGTGGCGTTTCCCGCTTCTGCGCGTGCAATCAGAGCCAGCGCATCGCGAAGACCGAACAGGTCGGCGATGGTCTGGCCGGGCTGCGGGTTCACGGCCTGCCGCAATATGCCGATTGTGCCATCGACCGAGATGCTTCCGCTGACCGGCGCAAGCTCGCCAGTGATCAGCTTCAGCAACGAGGTTTTGCCGGTGCCGTTGCGGCCGATGAGGCCGGTGCGTTCTCTGGCGAAGGTGAGGGACAGATTGGCAAATCCTGCGCCATTGGGCGCGCGCCAAGTGAGGTTGGAGATGGTGATTGTTGCGGACATGACAGAACTCCGGGGCAATTCGGGCGAATTGAGCGGGCGGAGTTGTTTACATGTCGGTGCAGTCCTCTTTGTTGTCGAAATAGCCCAGCTGCCGGAACAGTTCAACCAGACTGCTTTGAAGCAGAAATGCACCCGGACTGTGCAATCTGGGGAAAACTGCCTTGATGTTAGGCAAACCTGAATTTTTTAGGTCAGGAATGCTGACATTCCGTTGCGGTGCGCGTGGCGACCTTTTATGCAGATGCCGTTTTTTGCGCCAATTACAACGGAGCCATGATGTCCGAAGACAGTTTGCTTGATCACGCCCTTGTCCGCCTTGATGACGCGGCCCGACATCTGAATATCGACGCTGATGTGATCGAGAAACTGAAATTCGCAAAGGAGACCACCAAGGCGCGCATCATGATCCGCATGGATGATGGCTCGCGCAAATCCTTCGTTGCCTGGCGCTGCCGCTATGACGACACGCGCGGCCCGACCAAGGGCGGCATCCGCTTCCATCCGGATTCAACGGTGGATGAGGTCGAGACGCTGGCCTTCTGGATGACTTTCAAATGCGCGGTGATGAACCTGCCATATGGTGGCGGCAAGGGTGCGGTGCAGGTTGACCCGCGCAAGCTGTCCAAGGCCGAACTGGAGCGCCTGTCGCGTGCCTATATCCAGGCCTTTGCCCGCATCATCGGGCCGAACCGCGATATCCCGGCGCCGGACGTCTATACGAACTCGATGATCATGGGCTGGATGGCTGATGAGTACGCTCAGATTGTCGGCCAGGCAGAGCCGGGAGTCATCACCGGCAAGCCGATTGCACTGGGCGGTTCTCTCGGCCGTGGTGATGCGACGGCACGCGGTGGCTATTATCTGGTGCGCCATCTGGCTGAAGATCTGGGCCTAAAGGGCTCGATCCGCGTGGCGGTGCAGGGCTTTGGCAATGCCGGGCAGTTCATTGCCAAATTGATGGCTGCCGATGGCCACAAGGTGGTTGCGGTGTCTGACTCCGAAGGTGCGGTCTATGCATCGAGCGGGCTCAATCTTGATGCGCTGCTGAAGGCCAAGGCTGAGGGCAAGTCGGTGGTGTCGACGGCAGGCGAGGGCGGCCACGAGGCGACCCCGGCTGATGCGCTGGTCGGGGTGCAGTGCGATCTGCTGGTTCCGGCTGCACTCGAAAACATGATCCACGAGGGCAATGCAGGAACCGTCAAGGCCAAGCTGGTGCTGGAACTGGCCAATGGCCCGGTTACGCCGGAGGCCGATGCCATTCTGGAAAAGGCCGGCGTTATCGTGCTGCCGGACATTCTGGCCAATGCAGGTGGCGTGACCGTCTCCTATTTCGAATGGGTGCAGAACCGCCAGGGCTTCTATTGGGAGCTCGACGAAATCCACGCGCGCCTCAAAGCCATCATGGAGCGTGAGGGCAGGGCGATCTGGGGCGTGTCGCGGGACAAGAAGATCAGCGTGCGCAGCGCAGCCTATGTGCACGCGCTGGGCCGTCTGGCCGAAGCCATCGAGGCGCACGGAACGCAGAGCTTCTTCACCAGCTAGGTTATCTGGAGCGTTCCAGGTTGTCTGGAGCGTTGTGTGATGCGGGCCGCCGGAGCAATCCGGCGGCCTTTTTCGTTTCCTGGATCAGCTCGCATTTTCTCTATTGAACAATGTTCAAATCCATGCAAGAAAATGAACATAGTTCAAATATGGGAGATAGAGATGCTGAAACTGCAGAACAATGGCCCCGCCGAAATGCGCGGATTTTCGGCTCCGAGGCCGGGCGGCAGCCGGTTGCTGGTGCTGGGTTCGCTGGTAATCGGCCTGACGCTGGCGCTGGCAGCGGTGCTGACTGTTGTGATTTCTGCGGGTGTCTAACCCAGGGTCTCTCTTTATCCGTGATCATGGGCGCAGAGTTCGTGATCGCCAAGCGCGCGCAGCACATAACAATCGGTCACCGCATCGCCCTTGCAACTGGCGATGCGCTGCAGTTCGGCCTCCAGCCGGGTAAGTTTTGCGATTTTTTCGCGCACTGCAGCCAACTGTTCGGCGGCAATGTTGTCGGCGCGCGAGCAGGGCTGTTCGGGGTGGTGGCTGAGCTCGATCAGGGCGCGGATATCGTCAACGCCGAAGCCGAGGTCGCGGGCATGGCGTATGAAGCCAAGGCGATCCAGCTCGCCGCGTCCATAGCGCCGCTGGTTGCCTTCCGAACGCTCGGCAGCGTCGATCAGCCCGACCTGCTCGTAGTAGCGGATGGTTGGGACTTTTACACCGGTGCGCCGTGAAAGCTCGCCAATCGAGTACATGGAATTTTCCTCTTGAAGCTCTAGCCGCTAGAGGAATTATACCGCTGTCATCGACGATTCAAGATGCCGCTTTTCGGGCGGCCAGAGGCGCGTGATGACGGCAGCGAAAACCAGGTTCACGATCACCGGAATGGATTGCGCCTCCTGCGCGTCGAAGATCGACACGGCAGTGCGCCGCATCGATGGAGTGGAAGATGTCTCGGTTTCGGTGACGCGGCAGGTGATGACGATCAGCCATTCCGATGCGCTGGCGGAAGACAGGATTCTGGCTCAGGTGAAGCGGCTGGGCTATGGCATCGCGAAGGCGCAGGCTGAAACCCGGCCAGCGGTCGTGGGCGAGAAGGCAGACGCGGCGTGTGGCGATTCCTGCTGCGGCGGTCATGCACATGCTGAAGGGCAGGGGCATGATCATGACCACGAAGGGCACGACCATTCGGTTCACGACCATTCAGGCCACGGTCATGCGCCTGTAGCGCAAAAGGCTGCCGTGCATTCCGCTGATGACGGGCATGGCCACAGCCATTTGCCGACTGGCGAGGTCTGGTGGAAGACGTCGCGCGCGAAGCTGACGGCGGCCTGTGCGATTGCGCTCGGCGTTGCCTATGCCATCGGTCATTTCTTTCCGCAGCTTGGCAACTGGCCGTTTCTGCTGGCGCTGCTGATCGGGCTTTTGCCGATTGCCCGGCGTGCGATCACGGCAGCCTTGGCTGGCACGCCGTTTTCCATCGAGATGCTGATGACGATTGCAGCCGTTGGCGCGATTTTCATCGACGCGACCGAAGAGGCGGCGGCAGTAGTGGTGCTGTTCCTCATCGGTGAATTGCTGGAGGGCGTGGCGGCGAGCCGTGCGCGGGCCTCGATCCAGGGACTGGCAGACCTCGTGCCGAGAGTGGCGCGCGTTGAGCGCGCTGGCGGGATTGTCGAGATACCGGCTGACAAGCTGGCGATTGGCGAGCTGTTGCTGGTGCGGCCAGGCGACCGCATTGCTGCCGATGGCGAGATTGTCGAGGGCGACAGCGACATTGATGAAGCGCCGGTGACGGGCGAGAGCACGCCGAAGCGCAAGCGCGTTGGCGATGCTGTGTTTGCCGGCACGATCAGCACCGATGGTGTGCTCAAGGTGCGGGTAACGGCTGCGGCCAGCGATAACACGATTGCCCGCATCGTGCGGCTGGTCGAGGAGGCGCAGGAGAGCAAGGCGCCGACCGAGCGGTTTATCGACCGCTTCTCGCGCTACTACACGCCGCTGGTGCTGCTGGTTGGTGCGCTGGTGGCCATCGTGCCGCCGCTGTTTTTCGGCGGGGACTGGTCCGGCT
>CAYZQP010000129.1:6333-10842 GCA_964480545.1 uncultured Mesorhizobium sp.
CATCCTGCTGATCGGCTGCCCCTGCGCGCTGGTTATCTCGACGCCGGCAGCGGTCGCAGCCGGTCTGGCGGCGGGCGCGCGCAACGGGCTGTTGATGAAGGGCGGCGCGGTGCTGGAAGGCATGTCCGACATTCAGGCGGTTGCCTTCGACAAGACCGGCACGCTGACCGAAGGCAAACCTGTAGTGACGGACGTGGTGGCCTTCGGTGCCAGCGAAGCGCAGGCGCTGGAACTGGCTGCAGCGCTGGAGCAGGACTCCAGCCATCCGCTGGCGCTGGCGATCCTGGGCCGGGCCAAGGTTGCGAGCATCACTGCTGCTGCGGCGAAAGATGCCCGGGCGATTTCCGGCAAGGGTGTGGAAGGGTCCGTCGGCGGTGCTGTAGTCTTCCTGGGCTCGCCCAAAGCTGCTGGTGAACGTGCGCTGCTGCGCGACGAGCAACTGGCAACGGCCGACCGGCTGAATGGCGAGGGCAAGACGGTATCGGTGCTGGTGCGCGGGGATCAGGTGATCGGCCTGATCGCGATGCGCGACGAGCCGCGCCCGGATGCCATTGAGGGCCTGAAGGAACTACGCGACGAGGGCATTCGCACGATCATGCTGACCGGCGACAACAAGCGCACGGCAGAAGCCATCGCGGCCTCGCTCGGTATCGAGCCGCGCGCCGAGTTGATGCCGCAGGACAAGCAAAAGATCGTCGGCGAGTTGCAGGCGAGCGGGCTCAAAGTGGCCAAGGTGGGCGACGGCATCAATGATGCGCCCGCACTTGCGGCGGCCGATATCGGCATCGCGATGGGTGGCGGCACCGACGTCGCGCTGGAAACGGCTGATGCGGCGATCCTGCACAGCCGGGTCAGTGACGTGTCACGCATGGTGCGGCTGTCGCGCGCCGTGATGGCCAATATCCGCCAGAACATTGTGGTCTCGCTGGGTCTGAAGGCGGTGTTTCTGGTGACCACGCTGCTCGGGATTACCGGGCTGTGGCCGGCGATCCTGGCCGATACCGGTGCGACCGTTCTGGTGACCGCAAATGCGATGCGGTTATTGGGATGGAAGCGGTAGGGAATTGCCGGGCGGCCGAGAGCCGCCTATCACCTGAAGCATGAAACGCTTTCCGCCTGAACGCATTGTCTGCCTGACCGAAGAGACGGTGGAGACGCTGTATCTGCTGGGCGAGCAGGACCGGATTGTCGGTGTGTCCGGCTATGCGGTGCGGCCGCCGCAGGTGCGTAAGGAAAAGCCGCGCGTCTCGGCATTCACCTCGGCAGATTTCCCGAAGATCATGGCGCTGGAGCCTGATCTGGTTCTGACTTTCTCCGACCTGCAGGCCGAAATCGCGATGAGCCTGATCAAGCAAGGCGTCGCGGTGCATGCGTTCAACCAGCGCGACATTGCGGGCATTCTGGCGATGATCCGCACTGTTGGCGCGCTGGTGGGGGCAGCCGAAAAGGCCGAGGTGCTGGCGGCAAGTTATGAGCAGCGGCTGGCAGATGTCGTGGCGCAGGTTCAGGGCAGGGCGCGGGTGCGCGTGTTCTTCGAGGAGTGGAATGACCCGCTGATCTCAGGTATCGGCTGGGTGTCCGAGCTAATCACCATTGCCGGCGGTGAAGACGTGTTTGCGGACAAGGCACGCGAGGCTGCGGCGGTCAACCGGATCGTGCTGCCCGAACAGGTGCTCGCGACTCAGCCCGAACTGATCCTCGCCTCCTGGTGCGGCAAGAAGGTTTCCGTCGATCAGATCCGGGGCAGGCCCGGCTGGAACGAGATGCCCGCAGTGCGTGACGGGCGGATCGTCGAAATCAAATCGCCGCTGATCTTGCAGCCCGGACCCGCGGCGTTGACCGACGGGCTGGACGCGATCCTGAAGGCGATTTGGGGATAGACTTAGAAAGTCTGTGTGGTGAGCGGCTACTTCAAGCCTTTGATCAGCCTGGCAACGTCGCGGCGGCCGTCGGACTGGGCGAGTTTGGCGTCAATCCGCTTGCGTGCAGCCATGACCAAAAGCGCCTCGGCGAGCTCCTGCTGCTCGGCTTCCGGCAGTTGCTCCACCTCGTCGATGGCTTCTTTCAGCGTCTGGTTCATGAGCCGGAACCTAGCATATCCGGCGGCGCGGTGAAACTGCGGCGAAGCAATCGGGCTTTTCAAATGCGCGCTTGCAGCTAATCTGAAACCTCTTTTCAGCCGAGGCTGCCAATGTCGAAAGTGTTTGAGCTGCGCGTGGAACTGCTGGATGTCGAGCCGCCAATCTGGCGTCGCGTACTTGTTCCTGAAGACATATCGCTGATCGATCTCAATTCTGTGCTTCAGGGCGCTATGGGGTGGTTGGCCTGCCATCTGTCGGCATTCGAGATTGGCGACCTGCGCTATGACATGACGTTCAGAAACCACAATCTCGGTGAGATCGCGGGCCTTTCGATGAAAGGGGTAGTGATGCGGGATGTCGTTCGCCGAGGCGATTCATTCGGTTTCCAGTATGATTTTGGTGACGACTGGTGGCACGAGATCGAGGTGGTGGATCACCGCGAAGCTGCCGGAGGAGACAAGCTGCCGAGCTGTATCGAGGGCGCTCGCGCATGCCCACCGGAAGATTCTGGAGGGCCGTACGGCTATGCGGAAAAGCTGGAAATCGTCGCGGATCGAAAACACCCGGAGCATCGAGAGATCAAGGGGTGGCTTGGGAACTTCGATCCTGAAAAGTTTGATTTGGCTCGAGCCAACCGCGAGATTAGCAAAATCCTGAAGCTCTATCGCGAACTGACTTAGGCGCGTACCCGTCAGGGCACTCTGGGGATAGCGGTGAAAAGCGCAGGTGGTGCAATTCTATCCGTTGACACAGAATCTGGAGGGCGTACCACATGTAGTTGTCATGGTCGCTGATTCACCAAGGGTCAGCGCTAAGAGGGAAGCCGGTTAAATGCCGGAGCTGCCCCCGCAACTGTAAGCGGTAGCCAGGTCCAACAATGTCACTGGAGCGCGAGCCCCGGGAAGACGGACGAGGCGCGACCCCGCGAGCCAGGAGACCTGCCCTGACATCGAACGAACCACGGGCGGGGTGTCCCGGCGGCGCGTAAGGCCTCTTTTTGCCGGCGTTCGTCCGGCGATGGCCTCACGTTCCCCATGATCCTTGTCCGGAAACAGCGCCACGGGGACATTGATGCCGGCAACTGCAACTGATTTTTCGCCTGAAGCCCTCCAGGCTTCCATGCAACTCGACGCGACCGAGCGGCAAGCCGCCGAACCCGGCTATCGCATCATCCGCCGCAATGGCTCGGTGACGCCGTTTGATCCCACCAAGATCACGGTGGCGCTGACCAAGGCGTTTCTGGCAGTCGAGGGGTCGATGGCTGCCGGGTCGCGGCGCGTTCATGACAGCGTGCAGGAGCTCACCGAGCAGATCACCTCTGCCTTGATCCGCCGCGTGGGCGAAGGGCGCACCTTCCACATCGAGGATGTGCAGGATCAGGTTGAGCTGGCGCTGATGCGCGGCGAGCATCACAAGGTGGCGCGCGCCTATGTGCTCTACCGCGAGCAGCATGCCCGCGAGCGCGCCGCAGAGCAGGCCGCCGCGAAGGCCCCGGCTACGCCTGCACTAAACGTCAAGCAGGATGACGGCAGCCTGAAGCCGCTGGACGGCAAGCGTCTGGCCAAGGTGGTGTCCGAGGCTTGCGCCGGGCTGGACGCGGTGTCTGACGAGGCGATCCTCTCCGAGACGCGCCGCAACCTTTATGACGGCATTTCGCTGGACGAGCTTTCCCTGGCGCCGATCCTGGCGGCGCGCACGCTTGTCGAACAGGAACCGAACTACGCCTATGTCTCGGCGCGGCTGTTGCTGGATCGCCTACGCCGCGAGGGTCTGTCCTTAGTTTCTGGCAAGCCGGAGCAGGCGACGCAGAGTGAGATGGGCAAGCGCTATGCCAGCTACTTCCCGGACTTCGTGCGGGTTGGCATCGAAGCCGAACTGATCGATCCGGAGCTTGGCCGCTTTGACCTGAAGAAGCTTGGCGCGGCCTTGAAGCCCGAGCGCGACCTGAACTTCCAGTATCTCGGGCTGCAGACGCTCTATGATCGCTACTTCCTGCACACCAGGGGCAAGCGCTTCGAGCTGCCGCAGGCATTCTTCATGCGCGTCGCGATGGGCCTGGCGATCCGCGAGATTGACCGCGAGGCGCGCGCCATCGAGTTCTATAATCTGCTGTCGTCCTTCGATTTCATGGCGTCGACCCCGACCCTGTTCAATTCGGGCACGACGCGGCCGCAGCTGTCGTCCTGCTTCCTCACCACCATTGGCGACGACCTCGATGCGATCTTCAAGGGCGTAAAGGACAATGCGCTGCTGGCGAAATATTCCGGCGGTCTCGGCAATGACTGGACGCCGGTGCGCGGGCTTGGCGCGCATATCAAGGGCACCAACGGCGAGAGCCAGGGCGTGGTGCCGTTCCTGAAGGTCGCGAACGACACGGCCATCGCCGTCAACCAGGGCGGCAAGAGGAAAGGCGCGGTCTGCGCCTATC
>CAYZQP010000130.1:0-10790 GCA_964480545.1 uncultured Mesorhizobium sp.
CGGGCACGCCCTATGCCGGCAAGGCCGTGATCATGGGCGCGCTGACGCTCTATCTGGACTTCATCAACATGTTCCAGTTCCTGCTCAGCTTCATGGGCGAACGCGAGTAGTTCGCGATCTGAACTGAAATCGGAAAGGGCGGTCTTCGGGCCGCCCTTTTCTTTTGCGCCGGCCGCGCATAGAGCAACTCGGGGACACAACCCCTCTCCCCGAAAACGCCGGCACCGGAGCATCGCATTGGCTGACACGATCATCCGCAACGCCACACTGGCAGACATTCCGGCAATCACGGCCATTTATGCTGACGCAGTCGACAACGGCACCGCAACCTATGAGCTTGTCGCCCCGACCGAAGCCGAGATGACCGGGCGCTTCCAGGCGCTGACCGGCGAGGAATACCCGTTCCTTGTCGCAGAACGCGGCAGCCAGATCGTCGGCTACGCCTATGCCGGACCGTTCCGCGCCCGCTCGGCCTACCGCTTCATTGTCGAGGATTCGATCTACATAGCGCCCGCAGCAAAGGGCAAGGGCGTCGGCAAGGCCCTGATGCTGGCGCTGATCGAGGATTGCCGCGCGAAGGGGTTCCGCCAGCTCGTCGCCGTCATCGGCGACGGTTCGCCTGCAAGCCCGTCAGTCATACTGCACGAGAAGACGGGCTTCACCCATAGCGGCAAGCTGGTCGGCTCGGGCTACAAGCATGGCCGCTGGCTCGATACGACCTTCATGCAGCTGGAAATGAACGGTGGCAACACAACCGGCCCGGACGCCGGCTCTGTACCCGAGCGCCGCTATCAGGCCTCGCTGCGTGACAGCTGAAGTCAGCCCTCGACCAGCTTCAGCTTCTTGTCAAAGACAGTGAGCACCCGCGCCAGTTCGTGGCCTCGCTTCAGGATCTGGCCACCAGCCGCGATCACCGCCCAGGCGCCCTGCCGGCGGGCAAGGGCGGGATCCTTGACGATCTGGAACAGTGGCGTTTCGCTGGCACGTCGGAAGACAGAGAATACTGCACGCTCGAACGTGTGGTCGATCGCATAGTCGCGCCACTCGTTTGCAGCGACCATTCGGCCATAGAGGCGCAGAATCTGCTCCAGCTCCCGTCGCTCGAAACCGACCTGTTTCCGCGTCCGCGCGTTGCGTACATCCTGCAACAGAATCAGTTCGGAACTATCTTCCGTATCCTTCTGTCCGGTCGAGATATCGTTCATTCACGCTACTCACGTTCTTTGGACACCTGGCCAAGATTCGCGGTTTATTCAACGAAAAGCAAGGCTTAGCTACGGACAGCATTCCGCATGGGAAAGACCCGAATTCCGTACAAGAACAGTTTTTACTAGATCGATGCAAAAGAACACATTCTAGACACAATTTGGCCTAAATCGGCAACGAGGGTGCCCGCGTTGCCTGAGACGGTTCGGTCCGGTTTGCTCGTAACCCCAAGCCCCCCGCCCACGAGCTCTCCGGATCGAATCAGGCAACCAAGTCCCGGAAAAAACTAGACAATTGTCCAAAACGCCTGTGCTGCGTTTTAAGGTTTGCTGATCACCACAGCCCCGATAATCGGGCCCGGATCGCCGTCACGCGAAGTTGTCTGCAAAAGTGCGACGCTGCCACCTTTCCCGACAAATTCTGACTTGGGCAATTCGTACTCGGTTACCTTCCCGTGCCACATTCCGGCCGTGCGAACCTCGGTCACAGCGTTGAAATATGTCGTTGTCTGCCCGGTATTGTCGCCGCGCGAAACGGCAATGGATTGCGGGCCCGAGAAGAACACGAGAACCAGGTTTGCTTCAGCCTGGGGTTCGGTGGTCGCGCCGGCGCGGATGACAATGCTGTCGGCCCGCTCGGTCACCTTGATCGAAACCGTCAGGCCTTTCCCTTCACGCGACTGCGCCTCGAGGTCCGCATCAATCCCGGCCCGGTTTGTACCGTTAATATGTGTCCGGCCATTGATGATGACCTGCGGGGTGTAGACGGCCCTGGTGCCAAGCGACTTCATGTAAGAGTTCTGCCGGTCACCGTTCTCTGGCCGGGCCAGCGTATCGCGCCAGCCCAGGTAGTCCCAGTAGTCGACATGATAGGCCAGCGCGATAACTTGCCCCTTGCTCACGAGTTCGCTGAAAATCGCGTCCGCGGGCGGGCAGGAGTTGCAGCCCTGACTGGTAAACAGTTCGACCACCCCGGCCGGCTTGTCTCCGGCGTCGGCACGCATGGCCCCGTTAAATGACAATGCGGCCGCCAATGCCGTTGTCGCTATGATGCGTCTGAATTGCATCTCGACCTGTTCTAGCCACGCCTTGTGCGCCTGACCCCTTGGTGCCGGTATAGCCATAAGCAGGTGCAGTCGCAAAGTCACGTTGGCTTGAAACGCAGCGGACCACTGATCCAGTAACACAGCAGCACGCAGGCACTTGCGCCATGTGCGGGAAGCTGAGCAGATGGCCGGGCTTCCGGGGTGGTGGATAAATGGCGCTTCTGCTCTCAATTCTGCATCTGCTCGTATTCGTTCTGGTGACGTTGCGCGCTCTATCGCGACCTGACCTGAATTCGACCACGCGCATCGCATGGATATTCGTACTCTTTGTCCTGCCGGTCTTCGGCGTGATTCTCTATTTCCTGTTTGGTGAAATTCGTTTTGCCGGCCCTGTCGGCAAGGCGCACCGCGCTGCCGAAGCGGCAACAAGGCAACTGGTGCTGAACAGTGGCGAGCCTGCCAACCTGGAGAAACACGGTCCGGCCAGCGGCTATGCCTCCTCGATCAACGGCTTCGGTGTCACCACCGGCAATCGCGCCGAATTGCTGGAGAGCCCGCACATCCAGCGCGAGCGGATGATTGCCGATTTCGATGCGGCGCGGGAGAGCATCAATGTTCTCTATTACATCTGGCTCGACGACACGACCGGCCGCAATGTGGCGCAGGCTCTGATCCGCGCTGCCCGCCGCGGCGTCAAGGTGCGCGCAGTGGTTGACGAGATCGGCTCTCACGCTTTCCTCAAGTCAGCAACATGGAAAGATCTGGCCGCAAACGGTGTCGAAACTGCCGTGGCATTGCCCCTCGGCAATCCACTGGTCACAATGTTCTACCGTCGTGTGGATTTACGCAATCACCGCAAGATCACCCTGATCGATGGCCATATCTGCCACTGCGGGAGTCAGAATTGCGCTGATCCGGAATTCTCGCCAAAGCCTCGTTATGCGCCATGGGTCGACATCATGGTTCGCTTCGAGGGACCGGTTGCGCGCCAGATGAACCTGCTCTTCGCGCAGAACTGGTTCGAGAGCAAACCCGTCGACATAACCCCATGGGACTATCAGGTCGCTCCCCTTGACGGAGGCTTCCCGGCGCAGGTCGTCGGTACAGGCCCGACATTCAGCAAGGGCGTAACTGCCCAGTTGCTGTCCCGTATCCTTGGCGAGGCGAGACGGGAGATCATCATATCCACGCCATACTTCACGCCCGGCGACGTGGTCGTTGACGCGATCATCGGAGCGGCTCTTGCGGGTGCCGACGTGACAATGATTGTGCCCGCCCGCAACGATTCGGGTTTCGTTGGCCCGGCCAGCCGCTCCTACTACCCGCAGCTTGTCCGCGCCGGCGTGAAGATAGCCGAATACAATGGTGGCCTGCTGCATGCGAAGACACTGACCGTCGACGGTGAGTTGACCTTTATCGGGTCGACCAATCTCGATTTTAGAAGCTTCGATCTGAATTTCGAGAACGATATCCTGCTTCATGACAGGGACCTGACACAGGCAATCCGGAAACGGCAGATGGAGTTTCTGGCAGATTCAACGCCGGTCGATCCGGCCACCGTCGCAGCCTGGCCGACCTGGAAGCGCATCTGGCTGAATGCGTTTACAACCATCGGGCCTCTGATCTGATCCTGCCGGACCAGAGGCCATGCTCGTAACGGCCCTGCACCTGGCCCCGGTGCAGCAGGCGTCACTTCTTTTCGTTGTTCGCGCCGGAGAAGAAGCTTTTGAACATATCCTGCATCATGTCCGCTCCGCCCGGGACAGCCGAGAACCATGACTTCATCACAGTCTCGGGCGAAAAGCGTTCCATCTCGGCCATCATCCGGCGCTCCATTTCGGCAAGCATTGCTTTCTGAAGTGGCTCCACATCCGGCAAGCCCATGAACTGCCGTGCCTCCACCGGCGTGCAGTCAATATCGATCGTAACCTTCATCATTCTCCCCCGAAAAATCTCAGCCTAGACGGCTTTCTACACGGGCGACAACGACTTTGAAACTGTGTCACTGGTCCGCACAATGGGCGTGTTCGCAGGCATCGGGCAACATAGTCGAGGTTTGGTCTTGAAACTGTGCTAGAGATGCCCGACATCCGGACGGAAGAATTCGGGCCATGCCCGCGAAAAGCCAGCGAGACGTTTTATGAGCAACAATCCCTATGGCGGCGTGGCCGGCGGCTACTCGATCAACGCCCCGCAATATTCTGACACGCCGGCGGCACCCGCAGCACCAAAAGCAGGCGGTCCGGGCGGCGACCTGATCAAGGACACCACCACTGCCGGCTTCAGCAAGGACGTGATCCAGGAGTCCCGCAATCAGCCCGTGCTGGTAGATTTCTGGGCACCCTGGTGCGGCCCGTGCAAGCAGCTCACCCCGATACTTGAAAAGGCAGTGCAGGCTGCAGGCGGCGCGGTGAAACTGGTCAAGATGAACATCGACGATCATCCCTCCGTCGCTGGTCAGCTTGGCATCCAGTCCATCCCGGCGGTCATCGCATTCAAGAATGGCCAGCCCGTCGACGGCTTCATGGGCGCAGTTCCTGAAAGCCAGATCACTGCCTTCATCAAGAAGCTCGGTGGCGATGATGCCAAGGCGGCGATCGAGGAAGCGCTCGCTGCAGCGACCGAGGCACGCGCCGCAGGAGACATCGAGGCTGCGGGACAGATCTACGAGATGATCCTCTCGCAGGCGCCCGAAACCATCGAGGCGATTGCAGGCGCGGCGGAACTCGCCTTCGAGGCCGGCAATGTCGAGGCCGCAGAAGACATCCTGGCAAGCGCGCCGGAGAAGAAGGCCGATGCGCCCGAACTGGCGGCTGTCAGGGCGCGCATCGCTCTGGATTCCGAGGTCCGCAAGCTGGGCAATCCGGTCGAGCTTGAAGCGCGCCTGGCTGCCAACGCGAAGGATCATCAGGCGCGGTTTGACCTCGCACTTATCCAGAATGCGCGCGGTGAACGCGACGCAGCGGCAGACAGCCTGCTGCACATAATCAGGACAGACCGCACGTGGAACGATGACGGCGCACGCGCCCAGCTTCTGAAGCTGTTCGAGGCCTGGGGGCCGATGGACGACGCCACTCTGGCAGCCCGGCGCAAACTCTCCTCGCTGCTATTCTCGTAACAGGACTGACTTTGGGCGCATTCTGCGCAAGAATGGACACATGCAGGTAGGCAACGCGCACTATCGGACCGCCAGGGATATCCCGGGAGTGCTCCCGGTGTTTCCGCTGGCTGGCGCTTTGCTGCTTCCAGGCGGCCGGCTGCCGCTAAACATTTTCGAACCGCGCTACCTCGAGATGATCGACGCTGCCATTGGTGGCAAGCGGCTGATCGGCATCATCCAGCCGGCACTTGATGGCAGCATGCGCGACGACGGCGAGCCCGAACTTGCCGATGTCGGATGTATCGGGCGGCTGACGTCGCTCACCGAGACCGGCGATGGCCGCTATCTGATTGCACTCGAAGGTGTGTGCCGGTTCAGGGCGCTTGAGGAGCCGGCCGTCAAGACGCCTTACCGCCAGTGCCGCATCGCGCCATTTCTCGCTGATTTGCTGGACGACCCCGGAGCTGACGTAGATCGCGCCGGGCTGTTGACCGCGCTGCGAAACTTTCTGGAGGCAAACGAGCTGGAAGCTGACTGGGGCAACATCAACCAGGCCGGAAACGCGACACTGGTGAACTCGCTGTCGATGATGGCACCCTACGGCCCGGCAGAGAAACAGGCCCTGCTCGAAGCGCCCGATCTGAAGACGCGGGCGGAGACGCTGATCGCGGTCACCGAAATTGCGCTCGCGCGCAATCGAGACGATTTCGCCCATAACCTGCAATGACCTTACTATGAAGCGCCCTGCCAAAACGCCCGCCACCAGGGCCCCCGCCACCAAGGCTGCAAAGCCGTCGCCGCCGCCAGTCGAACTCAAGCCCGTCATCGACGTGAAGATGCTGGAACTGCTCGCTTGCCCGCTGACCAAAGGCCCCCTGACCTGGGATGCCGAACGTAGCGAACTGGTGTCCCGCGTTGCGAAACTCGCTTATCCTGTGCGCGAGGGGATCCCGGTCATGCTCCCCTCCGAGGCACGCAAACTTCCGGAATGATGATGGCATCCAATCCAGGCCGCCCACGCCGCTCGGTTCTTTATGTCCCCGCAGTCAACCAGAAAGCGCTGGCCAAACTGTCCGGGCTCAGCCCGGATTGCGTGATCTTTGACCTCGAGGATTCAGTCGCGCCCGAAGAGAAAGGTGCGGCGCGCCAGTCTTTGCGGGACTGGTTCGCCGCCAATCCCGCATCCTCATTCGAGCGGATCATCCGCATCAACGCGCTTGCCGGCGAATGGGGCACCGATGATCTGGCAGCGGCAACAGACTGCGCGCCGGATGCCGTGCTGGTGCCCAAGGTCGACGGCCCGCGCGAACTGCGCGACATCGATGACGCGCTGGATGAAATCGACGCTGATATCGCCGTCTGGGCAATGATCGAGACCCCGCGAGCCATCCTCAATCTTGGTGCTCTGGCCGAGCTTGGGCGCGACCGCAGCGCCCGGCTGAAATGTTTCGTTGCCGGAACAAATGACCTCGCCAAGGAGACCGGAGTGGCGGTCACGCCCGACCGGCGTTACCTCGCGCCCTGGCTGTCACAGATCGTTCTGGCCGCACGGGCCGGTGGTCTGGGTGCGCTCGATGGCCCGTTCAATGATTTCAGGGATACGGCCGGTTTCGCAGAACAATGCGCGGAAGCCGCTCGCATGGGGTTTGATGGAAAGACCCTGATCCACCCGGCGCAGATCGACGCAGCAAATGCCGCCTTCGCCCCGAATGCTGATGCCGTGGCGGAGGCGCAGGCCATTCGCGCCGCCTTTGCGCAACCGGAAAACACCGGCAAGGGCGTCATCTCACTGGGCGGGCGCATGGTCGAGCGACTGCACCTCGCGCAGGCCGAACAGCTTCTCGACAAGGCTGCCAGCATCGGCCTTGTTGCCAAATCCGGCGATGCAGACTAGCGCTGCCGAAACTCTGGAGTTCCCCATGAGACTTTACCGCTTCCTGTCCGGCCCGGATGACTCGAGCTTCTGCCACAAGGTAACCGCCGCGCTGAACAAGGGCTGGCATCTCTACGGCTCACCCACCTACGCGTTCGATACAGCGAGCAACACAATGCGCTGCGGTCAGGCCGTCGTGAAGGACGTCGCGGGCAAGGACTACGACCCGGACATGAAGCTCGGCGAGCAGTAAACCGTCAGTTCCCGACGATCGCCTTGTGCATGGCTTCCAGCGCCTCCGGCGGCCATTCGCCGACATCCGGCCAGGCGCGCGGTTCGCCGCCGCCTTCAATCTTCTGCGCGACGTAGAGTTTCTGGTCCTCGGGATCGATCGCAAGGAAGCTGTCGCGCGAGCCGCAATCATGCGGCACGCAGCCATCACCCACCACAATCCCTGTCTCCAGCCGCTCCATCTTGCCGCTGGTCATCAGACCTTCGGCGAAGCCAGGCAGCGCATCTCCGAGCAACTGCTGGGCCGCGCCATACACGGCAGCATTGTCCAGCGCCTTATAACTGTAGCCAGGTTCGCCTGTCTTGAGTTGATCCCATCCCGTTCCGGGCTGTGGCGTGAAGCTCATCTTGCCGGCCACCTGCAACCCGAACTCCGGCGTCCAGACCTTCACGTCTGCGCTGGCTCCCGGCGATAGTTTTGGCACGAAGTACACGCCTTCCTCGCTGACGCCTGCCGGCGCATCGCCGCACTCGTCACCAACCAGTTGCGTCTTCAGCTCGGCCTCTTCCTTCCACACGATCAGCGTCGCCGGCAGACACGCATTGCCGCCATTGCTCAGCGAGAACAGCGCCACGTTGACGCCGCCCACATTCGCAACCTGATCGAAGAAGGCGAGAAAGTTGCGCGCGATCTCCTTGCCATCAAACGTCACTGCGCGCTGGCTCTCGCCCTCGCCTCCGGCGTCAATGATCGCGAGCTTGCCGCCCTCGAATGCGATCTCGCCATTCTCGGCTGCCTCCGGCGCAGGCGTTTCCTGCGCCAGCGCAGACATAATCGCCAACGCAGATACAATCAGCGAAAGCGCAAGCCGCCGCATCAGGCCCAGGGCCGGCTGGCAGCGTTGCGCTGCTCGAACGCGTCAATTGCGGAGTTCTTTTCCAGCGTCAGGCCAATATCATCCAGGCCGTTCAGCAGGCAGTGACGGCGGAAATCATCGAGGTCGAACTTGATCACGCCACCATCAGGGCCGCGGATTTCCTTTTCCTCGAGATCGACGGTCAGCGTGGCATTGGCACCGCGCGAGGCGTCGTCCAGCAGCTTCTCCAGATCCTCAGGTGAAACCACCACCGGCAGGATGCCGTTCTTGAAGCAGTTATTGTAGAAAATGTCAGCGAAGCTGGTGGAGATCACGCAGCGAATGCCGAAATCCAGCAGCGCCCAGGGCGCATGCTCGCGGCTCGAGCCACATCCGAAATTGTCGCCCGCGACAAGAATCTCGGCCTTGCGATAGGCCGGCTTGTTCAGCACAAAATCCGGGTTCTCGGTGCCATCCTCGTTGAAGCGCATCTCGGCGAAAAGACCGACCGAAAGCCCCGTGCGCTTGATCGTCTTGAGGTAATCCTTCGGAATGATCATGTCCGTGTCGATGTTGACGATCGGCAGCGGCGCGGCGACTCCGGTGAGCTTTGTGAACTTGTCCATCGTTGGCTTTCGAGGCTTGTCGGCTATTTGTGTTTGCTCCGCGTGCCATACACAATCTACGTGGCTGAATCAAAGCCTGTTCGCCACCCGCCCCGGCCACCCGCGTTAACAATACCGGCATTGCGTCGTTGAACAGCCCTGCAAACCTGTGGTTGGGTCGTCCTGACGGGAAGATGGGATGACAGACAATGCAGTTTCGCCGGCGCAACCGGCGATGACGCAGATCAGCGCGAGCAGAAGCGGGCTGACGGTGATGGCGATACGCGTCGCTGGCGCTGGCCTGGCGCTGCTCGCCCAGATTCTGGCGTCTCGCGCCGCAGGCGCAGACGAGTTTGGCCGCTACAGCCTGATACTGGTGTGGTTGCTGTTGCTCGGCCATGGCGCGACGCTCGGCACCAACCCCCTGCTCTGCCGCTATATCGCCCGCTATCTGAAGGCTGACGATGCTCCGGCTGTCGCCGGTCTGCTGCGTGCCACGCTTGCCTTCGTCCTTGCCTCGGGTGTTGTCCTGACCGTGCTTGCCCTTGCCGCAATCAGGTTCGGGCTGGCCCTCGATCCGCAAACCGTTGCGATCGCCGTGCTCGCATTGAGTGCCGTGCCCCTCCTGGCCCTGCAGGATTTTCTTGAGGCAGTTGCGCGCGGCATGGACCGGCCCGCCCTCGGGGTCGGCCCCACCTATCTGGTGCGCCACATCGCCATCATGCTCGGTCTTGGCGTGCTGTTCCTGCTTGGCCTCGACACCAGCGCGATGGCACTGATGGCGATGACAATTGCCGGCCTCGCAATCAGCCTGGCGATACAGTTCGGTCTGATCTGGCGGCGACTAGGCCCCCTGCTGCGCGGCCGCAAGCCGGTCTACCACATCGCTGAGTGGCGGCGCACCGCGCTGCCCATGGCACTGGGGGAGGCCGCCGACGTTTTGTTCCTGAACGCCGATATTCTGATCCTCGGCATGTTCGTCGAACCCTACATGGTTGCATGGTACTTCGCGGCGACCCGCATCGCACAAATTCTGACCTACGTGCCCTATGGCATGAGTGCGGCGACCGCACAGCGCATGGCCGCACTCGCCGAACCGCATGAGCGGCTGCAACTGCAGGCACTGATCGGCCGGGCAACAATCCTGAGCGGCGGCCTTGCAATGCTGGGAGCTGCCATCCTGTCGACATTTGCCGCGCCGCTCCTGTCGCTGTTCGGCCCGGATTATGCCGGCGGCGCGGTTCTGGTGACCCTCCTGTGCAGCGGCATTGCGATCTCTTGCCTGCTCGGTCCGGGAGACGACGTGCTCAACATGCTGGGCTATGAGAAACTTGCAGCCTTCGCAATGTTTGCGGCGCTCGCCTGCAACCTCGCCCTCAACTTCGCGCTGATCCCGACATTCGGCCCGCTTGGGGCGGCTTTCTCCACAGCGTCGGCGCTGACGTTTCGCGGCGTCATGACAGCGTGGTTCGCCTGGAGCAGGATGAGGCTGCGCCTGCCATTCGGCACGGGCATTGTGCTGCGCCAGGAAGGCGCCAATGCCTGAGCGATTCACCAGCGAAATCCTGGACGATGAGGGCATCCGGCAGGTTTGTCCGAAGCAGTGGAGCAGACTGGGCAAGTCTGGCCAGTGCGAGAACCCGTTCTATGGGCGGCAACACTTGCTGGCAGGGCTGAACACCATTGACAGGCACAGCGGCATCAGGGCGCTGGCAATCCGCGATCCCAAGGGCGAACTCGCTGGACTCTTTCCGTTTCGGAGGCGTTTCCTTCTGCCTTTTTCTGCGGCGCAGGGTGCAGCCAATCTCTACCAGGTGAATGGCGCACCACTGGTCGATGCCGACACGGCAAGTGAGGTCATCGAAGCCTGGTT
>CAYZQP010000131.1:0-3876 GCA_964480545.1 uncultured Mesorhizobium sp.
TCAATCGCGATTACCGTGGCAAGGACAAGCCGACCAATGTGCTGTCCTTCCCGGCCTTCCCGACGGTGAAACGCGGCCCGCTGCCACCGCTCCTGGGTGATGTCATTCTGGCCGCCACCACCGTGCGCCTTGAAGCCCAGCTGGAGGGCAAGCCGCTCGACCATCACATCAGCCACCTCATTGTGCACGGCTTCCTGCATCTCATCGGCTTCGACCATGAGACCGACGCCGAGGGCGACGAGATGGAGGCAATTGAGTCAGCAATACTGTCCAGACTTGCCATCCCCGATCCCTGGGGATAAATCGGAACAGTCCAACCTAGGACCGGCCACGCCGGAAAACGATGAACGACAAAATTGATACTGCTCCCGTCAGCGAGACAGGAGGCAGCGCCGTAAAGGCAGACAAGGCCGAAGACGGCCCGAGTAGTTTACCCAGCACTCCATCCCCTGACCGCCCGCGCCTGTTGCACAGGATCGCCGGCATTTTCGGGCGCAAGAACGGCAGCAGTCTGCGTGAAGAGCTGACCGACGCACTCTCCGAATCCGCAGAAGAAACCGGCGAGGAGACTTTCTCCACCTCCGAGCGCGCCATGCTCAACAACATCCTGCGGCTGCGTGAAGTGCGCGTCGAGGATGTCATGGTGCCGCGTGCCGACATCGAAGGCGTCGAAATCACCACGACGCTTGGCGAACTGATGAACATCTTCGAGCAGAGCGGCCATTCCCGCATGCCGGTTTATTCGGAATCGCTCGACGATCCGAAAGGCATGGTCCATATCCGCGACCTGCTGGCCCATGTGACGCGCAGCGCCCAGGCAAAGAAGGGCAGGGGCCGCAAGCCTGCAGCTTCGCCGGCGCTCGATCTCTCTGCGGTAGATCTCACCAAGACCATTGGCGATCTGAACCTCATTCGCACCGTGCTGTTCGTCCCGCCATCCATGCACGCCTCGGACCTGATGGCGCGCATGCAGTCGAGCCGCACCCAGATTGCGCTGGTCATTGACGAGTACGGCGGCACCGACGGTCTCGTATCGCTGGAGGATCTGGTCGAAATGGTCGTCGGCGATATCGAGGACGAGCATGACGAAGATGAACAGATGATCACGCCGGCTGGCGATGGCGTCTATATCGTCGACGGCAAGGCTGACCTTGAGGACGTGTCGAAGGAAATCGGCGACGAATTCCTGCCCGGCGAACATGGCGAGCACGTCGATACGGTCGGCGGCCTGATCTTCAACGCCCTTGGCCGCGTGCCTGCGCGAGGCGAGGTGGTGCAGCCGATCGAAGGTTTTGAGTTCCACATCCTCGACGCAGATCCGCGCCGGGTGAAGCGGGTCAAGATTGTCGGAGCGCCGAAACGTGCTGCTGATGTCGCAACCGGGCCAGAAATCTGATCCGGATGCTGCACGGCGTTTGGCGCTGATTTCCCGGACTGCTAAACCCTAGACCAGTGATTCGGCGGGGATCTTCATGCTGCAACGCCTGGCGGCCAGCATAATTCTGTTATCTGGGTGGCGTCGTGCGCTTCTGGCGTTTCTCGCCGGCGCATTGGCGGTTCTGGGTCAGGCGCCTTTCGATTTTCCGCTCGCCTGCTTCATCTCCTTCCCCATTCTGGTCTGGTTGCTGGATGGTTCGACTGCTCCGGCGGGTGCGCGTTTCCTCAGCCGTTTGAAGCCGGCCTTCTCGGCAGGCTGGTGGTTCGGCTTCGGATATTTCCTCGCCGGCCTGTGGTGGGTTGGCGGGGCGGTACTGGTCGAGAGCGACGATTACGCCTGGGCACTGCCCTTCGTGGTTCTTGGCCTGCCAATCCTGCTTGCGTTCTTCTATGCCTTCGCCGCCGCGCTGGCGCGCATGTTCTGGACCGACGGCATCGCCCGCATCCTTGCCCTGGCATTCGCCTTCGGTCTGATTGAATGGCTGCGACAGTTTGTTCTGACCGGTTTTCCGTGGAATCCGGTCGGCTTTGCCGCCATGCCGGTGCCGCTGCTGATGCAGAGCGCCGGCCTGGTTGGATCGACCGGCATGAATGCACTTGCTGTTCTGCTCTTTGCGATCCCGGCGCTGTTCGGCGCAACGCGCCATCGCAAGCTCGGCGTTGCACTTGCTGTGGTGTTGCTGGCGGCACATTTCGGATACGGCGCCTGGGCCCTGCAGGCCGGGCCGGCAACCAAAGGCGACGGGCTGGCAATCCGCATTGTTCAACCGAATGTCGACCTGTCGGAAAAATGGGACGCGGCAGTCCGCGAGCGCGTCTTCAAAACTGCGCTCGATCTGTCCTCGCAGGCGCCCCAAGCTGGCTCGGAAAAGCCGCAGCTTGTCATCTGGCCTGAAACCTCGGTCCCTTATCTCTTCTCGGAACATCCCGAAGCCTTGTCCGCGCTGGGCGAGATGCTGACGGACGGCCAGTTGCTGCTGGCCGGCGCTGTACGCACCGAGGGCAGCGGAGACAGCGCCCGCTATTACAACTCGGTAGTTGCAATCAATGACACCGGGGAAATCGTGGATGCGGTCGACAAGGTGCATCTCGTACCCTTCGGTGAGTACCTGCCCTTTGCCGATCTGTTCGCCCGCTTCGGAGTGCGACAAATTGTGGCGGGTCCGATGACCTACGAGGCAGGTTCCGGACGCCATGGAATTCCGCTGCCCGGCAGCCTCACTGCATTGCCCTACATATGCTACGAGATCATTTTCCCGGATCTGATGCCACAGCGCCCGCCAGCCAGGGCTTTTATCCTGAATGTGACCAACGATGCCTGGTTCGGGAACACTCCCGGTCCTTACCAGCACCTGCGTCAGGCCCAGATACGCGCAGTAGAAACCGGGTTGCAGGTCGTGCGCGCCGCCAATACCGGGATTTCAGCCGTAATCGACGCGAATGGCCGGATCAGTGATGCCCTGAGTCTCGGGGCACAGGGTGTTATCGATGCGAATGTTTCGGTATCGAGCGTTGAACGGTCTGTTCACCCGTGGAGCCGGTTCGCCGGGCTTGCGATTGTTCTCGTTTTGGGTGCGATATCCGCGCTCTCCGCAGGTATGCATAGGTTCGTTAAGAATTGACTTACGCTAATTTAGCGGTGACAAATGAGTTGCGGGACTTACGAATCAAGGGCTTGTGGTTCGGATTTCCCGATAAAGTTGTAGTTGTTTTAGTTTTGCGTTGGGTAAGGTTACATGGGCGAAAATAAAAAGAAGGCAAACCCTATCGACAGTCATGTCGGAGGGCGCATTCGGCTCCGTCGAAATATGATCGGGATGAGCCAGGAGAAACTGGGCGACAGCCTGGGCATTACATTTCAGCAGGTACAGAAATACGAAAAGGGAACGAATCGCGTAGGCGCCTCAAGGCTTCAGGCGATAGCCGGCATTCTGACAGTCCCGGTCTCATATTTTTTTGATGACGCGCCAAATCAGGATCCCGTAAGCGGCGGTTTCGCCGAAGATTCCTCGGCATCATCGCTCATGGAATTCTGCACCAGCGCCGAGGGGCTTCAGCTGAACCGGGCATACATTGCGATCGCTGATCCGAAAGTGCGGCGCAAGGTGCTCGATCTGGTCAAGGCGCTTGCCGCGACGCCCGACGAGTAGATTCATGTAAAAAACAATGCACCGATCAAGGAAATGGAGTGTTTCGTTTCCTTGACGATGGCTTTTGCGCACTCTATCAGGTCGCTCGAAACAAATCCTGACCAACCAAAATGAGGCTGCAATGTCGCGAGGCGACTACCTTTTCACGAGCGAGTCCGTGTCTGAAGGACACCCGGACAAGGTTTGCGACCGCATCTCTGACGAGATTGTGGATCTTGTTTACCGCGAAGCAAAGAAGACCGGCGTTGATCCATGGTCTGTCCGCATCGCCAGCGTTTCGCAGGCGATG
>CAYZQP010000131.1:3886-6123 GCA_964480545.1 uncultured Mesorhizobium sp.
GAAACGCTGGCGACCACGAATCGCGTCGTCATTGCCGGCGAGGTTCGTC
Source organism: uncultured Mesorhizobium sp. (assembly GCA_964480545.1). Taxonomy (GTDB): domain Bacteria; phylum Pseudomonadota; class Alphaproteobacteria; order Rhizobiales; family Rhizobiaceae; genus Mesorhizobium_G. The sequence goes on from CAYZQP010000131.1 coordinate 3,936, forward strand.
TGCCGGATTCTCTGATGAAGACCGACAAGAACGGCAACAAGGTCATCAACCCTGCCAAGTTCAAGGCTGCAGCCCGCAAGGCGATCAAGGCCATTGGCTACGAGCAGGACGGCTTCCATTGGAAGACCGCCAAGATCGACGTTCTCCTGCACTCGCAGTCCGCTGACATCGCCCAGGGCGTTGACAACGCTGCCGACAAGCAGGGCGAAGAGGGCGCAGGCGACCAGGGCATCATGTTCGGTTACGCCTGCAACGAGACGCCTGATCTGATGCCGGCACCGCTCTACTATTCGCACAAGATCCTGGAGCTCCTCGCTGCGGCCCGCCACAAGGGCGAAGGCGACGCCGGCAGGCTGGGTCCTGACGCCAAGAGCCAGGTCACCGTTCGCTACGAGAACGGCAAGGCCGCCGAGGTCACGCAGATCGTTCTGTCGACCCAGCATCTCGACGGTTCGTGGGACTCCAAGAAGGTCCGCAAGGTCGTGGAGCCCTACATCCGTGAAGCGCTTGGCGATCTGAAGATTGCTGCCAACGCCAACTGGTACATCAACCCGACCGGCAAGTTCGTCATCGGCGGTCCTGACGGCGACGCCGGCCTGACCGGCCGCAAGATCATCGTCGACACCTACGGTGGCGCAGCCCCGCATGGCGGCGGCGCATTCTCCGGCAAGGACACCACCAAGGTTGACCGTTCGGCAGCCTATGCCGCGCGTTACCTCGCCAAGAACGTGGTTGCCGCTGGTCTCGCCAGCCGCTGCACGATCCAGCTGGCCTACGCCATCGGAGTTGCCCAGCCGCTGTCGATCTATGTTGATCTGCACGGCACCGGCAAGGTCAGCGAGGACAAGGTCGAGGCAGCAATCCGTGAAGTCATGGATCTCTCGCCGACCGGCATCCGCAAGCACCTTGATCTGAACAAGCCGATCTATGCCAAGACCTCATCCTACGGCCATTTCGGCCGCAAGGCTGGTCGCGATGGTTCCTTCTCCTGGGAGAAGACAGACCTGACCTCGGCGCTCAAGAAGGCAATTGCTGCCTGATCAGTCTATGACCGACAAAACGGTTGAGCCTCGTAAAGGGGCATTCTTCGGGCGGCGCAAAGGCCGCCCGTTGCGTGAGCACCAGGCGGTCTCGATGGCCGATGCGCTCGCCGGGCGCGGCGTCGATCTGAGCCAGCCGCCGCCAGGCGATCTGGCGGGCCTGTTTGACGCGCCTGTCTCGGCGATCCGGCTGGAAATCGGCTTTGGTGGCGGGGAGCATCTGCTCTTCCGTGCCAGGGAAACGCCGGAGATCGGCCTGATCGGCGTCGAGCCGTTCATCAATGGCATGGCCAAGGTGACCGGCGCGCTGGCGCGTGAGCCGCTGCCGAACATCCGCCTGTACGGCGAGGACGCCACGCATCTGCTGGATTGGTTGCCGGATGCGTCGTTGAACGGCATTGATCTGCTCTATCCCGACCCCTGGCCAAAGAAGAAGCACTGGAAGCGTCGCTTTGTCGGGCAGGACAGCCTCGACCGTTTTGCCCGCGTGCTGAAGCCCGGCAGCCTGTTCCGCTTTGCCTCGGACATCGACACCTACGTGAACTGGACGCTGCAGCATTGCCGCAGGCATCCAGCATTTTACTGGAGAGCAGCGACACCTGCCGACTGGGAAGCGCCCTACGCCAACTGGCCAGGCACCCGGTATGAGGCCAAAGCCCTGCGCGAGGGCCGCACCCCTGCCTACCTGACCTTTGTCAGGATCTGACGCGAAGCTGCAGATTTCTGACACGCATCATGGCCGGAATGCAGGAAACTCGACCCGCGCCAGCAGACCCCGTTCTTTAGCCCCGGATCCGAGCGTCAGCGTGCCGCCAAACAGGCCTGCAATCTCGTCAACGATGGGCAGGCCAAGGCCGCTCCCCGGAGCCGTTGTTGCTCCTCGGGTGAACCGTTGCCGAACCTCGTCCACCCGTTCGGATGGAATGCCGGGGCCATCATCCTCGACTTCAAGCACAGCATATCCAGCCTCGCTCCTGACCCTCACCGTCACCTCCGAGCCTGCGCCGGCATAGGCTATGGCGTTATCAACCAGGTTGCCTGCCATCTCGCGCAACAGCACCAGCTCGCCGACGACCTGGACGTCGTCATCGCCCTCGAAGCCGAGATCGATGCCCGCTGCGCCGGCCCTCACCACGCGCTCGCTGACG
>CAYZQP010000131.1:6133-10677 GCA_964480545.1 uncultured Mesorhizobium sp.
CATGCAGCTTGCGCGATGTCGCCTCATCGATCCGCGCCAGCAACAGCAGCTGCCCCAGTACGCGTTCTGCCTGAACCACGGCCTCGTCGGCCTTGCGGGTTGCCAGCCGCGCATCTTCTGGCGAGGCGGTGCGCTCTGCCAGCGCCAGCTGTGTGCGCACAATGGTCATCGGCGTGCGCAACTGGTGGCTGGCGTTGCCGGTAAAATTGCGCAGACCTGAAAGCGCAGCACCCAGTCGATCCATGAAGGAGTTCAATGTGCCGACCAGCCCGCTCACCTCGCTTGGCACATTGGGGTCAAGCAGCCGCAGGTCGTCCGGGTTGCGCAGGGAGATTTCGCGGCTGAGCCGTTCGAGCGGGCGCAGGGATGCGGTGACCGCGATCCATACAATCAGACCGGCGCCGGCGAGCAGAAGCGCAATTCTGGCCGCAGAGCGCAGCAGGATCGCCTGTGCCAGTTGTTCGCGGCCAAGCCGAGTTTCGGCGACTGTAACGACGAAGGGGATCGATGCCGAACCGGTCGAGGCAGAGCGGGATAGAGCCGCAAGCCGGATCGCATCGCCGCGAAAGGTCGCGTTTGCGAACACCGTGCGCTCCGGCTGGAGGTTGTCGATCTCCGGCAGCTTGTCGTAGCCGGTGATGAAAGCGCTGGATGGCCCGTCGACCCGGTAGAACACGCGGTCCTGCGCATTGGATGTCAGCATCTCGAGCGCCACGTAGGGAATGTCCACTTCCAGCGTGCCATTTTCCGAGACGACAACGCGCTCGGCAATAGCAAGCGCCGAGCCTGCAAGGACCCGGTCGGACACGGCGTCGGCGGTATCGACAGCCTCGCGCCAGGTATCGAACAGCGCCAGCGCACCGAACAGCACAGTGGGCGCAAGCAGCCAGAGCAGCAACCGGCGGCGTAGCGAGTAGGGGCGTGGGGGGCTCATCAGACGAGCCGCTCCAGATAGTAACCGATGCCGCGTGCGGTGCGCACCGTCAGGCCGATTGGCGCAAGTCGACGTCGAATCCGGCTGACATATTGTTCGATGGCGTTGGGGCTGAGCTCCTCGTCAAAGCCCGAAAGCGATTCGATGATCGATTGCTTCGGAGCCACCTTGCCCGGGCGCAGGATCAGCGTCTCGAGCAGGCTGACCTCGCGCGCCGGCAGATCCAGTGCGACGCCATCGGACATGAAGGTGCGGCTGTTCATATCGAAACTCAGCCGTCCGAACTCCAGCACGGTAGCCTTCAGGCCGGCGCGTCGCCGCAACAGCATGCGCACCCGCGCCTCGAACTCGCCGACATCAAAGGGCTTGGTCATGTAGTCGTCTGCGCCGAGGTCCAGCCCGCGCACCCGCTCCTCAAAAGCGCCGCGCGCGCTGAGGATCATCACGGTCGGGCTGTCTTTCAGGCGGCGCACTGCCTTCAGAACATCGAGCCCGTCCATTTCGGGCAGGTTGAGATCAAGCACCACAAGGTCAACGTGCTCGGCCCCGATGGCGTCGAGTGCGGAGGCCCCGTCCATAACATGATCGACGGCGTATCCGCCGCCGCGCAACACAGCCGTCAGGCCTTCCGCAAGTGCCAGATTGTCCTCGACCAACAGAATGCGCATTCACTTCCTCCGGCTGCTTCATACGGCGGTGTGGTCACACTTCAAAGAGGAAGTCTTGTTCGCGGCGGTGCCAGCGGGCAAACTGGGCTATGTTGCGGACCTTATTCCTTGCTGCCTTGCTGTCATCGACACAGCCGGCGGTCGCCGAGATCGGCCAGTTTCCGGCCGTCAACGGGGATGCCGATGCGCGTACGCTCATCATCTATTCATCGCTCGACCTGCCCTTTGCCAGGGCTCTCATACAGGGCTTCCAGCAGGCCAACCCGGACGTCGCCGTGCGGTACGAGGAGTTGCTTACCGGAGACGTGTACCAGCGCATTGTCGACGAGACGGATGCGGGAAAGCCGACCGCAGACCTCGCCTACTCGTCAGCGATGGACCTCCAGGTCAAGCTCGCCAATGACGGCTATGCGCAGGAAGCCGACCTGCCTCTGTCCGACCGCTGGCCGCGCTGGGCCAACTGGCGCAACACTGCCTACGCGCTGACTTTTGAACCGGCAGTGTTTGTCTATCACAAGCCGAGCTTTGAAGGTCGCGAGCCCCCGTCGACGCGCGGCCAGTTTGTGGAATTCATACAGGGCAACCCCTCCGAGGCGCAGGGGCGCATCGCAACCTATGACATCGAGCGCTCCGGCGTTGGCTTCCTGTTCATGACGCGCGACCAGGAGCAGTTCCCGGATATCTGGTCCACGATAAGCCTGTTTGGTGAGGTCGGCATCAAGCTCTATTCCACCAGTTCGGCGATTCTCGAGCGTGTTGCCGACGGGCGGGTCGTCCTCGGATACAACATCCTCGGCTCATACGCGGCAGACTGGGCGACGCGCCATCCGACCGTCGGCCTGGTGCTGCCGAAGGATTACACCATTGTCATGTCGCGCATTGCGCTGGTGCCACGTGCCGCGGCCAGTCCCGATCTTGGCAAGCGCTACCTGAACTACAGCATGTCGGCAGAGGGCCAGTCGATCATGGCGCGCGAAATGCAGATCGCAGCGGTCAATCCCGACGTCGCGGGCGAGAATACCGCCAGCGCCATGCAACTGGCGATTGGCGCTCAGCTGCGCCCTGTCCCGGTCAGCCCCGGCCTGCTCGTATATCTAGATCAGGTCAAGAGGAACCGTTTGATCACCCGCTGGAACCAGGCGTTGCGCGGCCAGTAGATCACTTGCTGCAACCTCCTGTTGGTGTCAGGCTGATGTCAGCTTGATCGGCTACTGTGCGATCAGGTGGCCGTTGGAGGCGGCGCCGGTCTGGGAGGACCACCAGGATAGATTTATTCGCAGCCGCTTGCGCAGAGCGGTCGTGCGTCTTCCCGAGAGTTTTGCCGGTATCCGGCGCAACAACCTGACGGCGCCCCAACGTCGTGCAATGGGAGGAAGTCAAGTGAAGCAGTTTATTCTCGCAACCATTATGGCCGGCGCCACCGTGTTCTCGGCCTATGCAACCGACTACAAGATCATGGCCCCCGCCAATCCCGGCGGCGGCTGGGACCAGACCGCGCGCTCGATGCAGGCCGCGCTCCAGGATGAGAAGATCTCCAATTCGGTTCAGGTGACCAATGTCGGCGGCGCTGCCGGCACGATCGGCCTCGCCCAGTTCGTCAATGAGTCCAAGGGCGATCCGACCGCTCTGATCGTCGGCGGCTATGTCATGGTTGGCGGCATTCTAACCAACCAGTCGCCGGTCACCCTGGCTGACGTCACCCCCATTGCCCGTCTCACCGGCGAGTATGAGGCCATCGTCGTCAACGCGTCGTCCGACATCAAGGACATGGCCGGCCTGGTCGAGAAGTTGAAGGCCGATCCGGCCTCGGTCACCTGGGCAGGCGGCTCCGCCGGCGGCACCGACCACATCACCGCCGGCCTGATCGCCAAAGCTGTTGGCGTCGATCCGACCAAGGTTAACTACGTTGCCTTCGCTGGCGGCGGTGAAGCGCTCGCCGCTATCCTCGGCAACCAGGTTACCGTCGGGATTTCCGGCTATGGCGAGTTCTCCGAGCAGGTCAAGGCCGGCGCGCTGCGCATCATCGGTATCTCCAGCGATGAGCGGGTCTCCGGCATAGACGCTCCGACCTTCAAGGAAGGCGGCGTTGACGTCTCGATCCAGAACTGGCGCATGATCGCCGCCGCCCCGGACATCACCCCGGAGCAGAAGGCCGCCATCACCGCTGACATCGAGAAGCTTAACGCTTCGCCAAGCTGGCAGAAGCAGCTGTCCGACAAGGGTTGGGAAAACACCTTCCTCGCCGGTGACGCGTTCGACGCGCAGCTGAAGCAGGACATCGACTCCACCACCGTTATCCTCAAGGAAATCGGTCTCGTCCAATGAGCGACGAGCGCTCAGGGAATGAGCGGCGCCCCGACCGGGGCGCCCTCGGAGTGGGGGTTGCGCTGGCGTTTGCCGGCGCGATCATCATCTGGAACACATATACGCAACGCGTGGGCTTCAGCCCGGACCCGATCGGTCAGAAGGCCTTTCCCTATCTGGTGGGCGTAGGTCTGCTGGTGCTTTCGGTCTTCACTGCCATCGAGGCTGTGCGCGGGGATTTTCCTGCACGTGACCCACAGAACTGGGGACCGATTCTCTGGATCATCGGCGGGCTGGTGGCGCAGCTGGTGCTGCTCTATCCGGCGGGCTTTTCCGTTGCCACTGCCATGCTTTTCGCGTGCACGGCCTATGCGTTCGGCCAGCGGCAATGGTGGAAGACCATACCCATCGGCATCGTCTTTGCTCTCCTTCTCTGGCTCGCCTTCGGTAAGGGGCTCAGCCTCTCACTGCCGGCCGGCCCTCTTGAAAGACTGTTCTTGTAGGCCGCGCTATGGAAACCTTTTCGCTACTCTGGATCGGACTGCAGTCGGCGCTCGAGCCGACCAATCTCATCTACGCGCTGATCGGCGTGACGCTCGGCACCGCCGTCGGCGTGCTCCCCGGCATCGGCCCCGCAC
>CAYZQP010000132.1:0-9631 GCA_964480545.1 uncultured Mesorhizobium sp.
CAGGAGTTCAACCTGGCGGATGCGCTCAGCATTTCCGACAATATCTTTCTCGGCCACGAGTTGAAGCGCGGCCTGCTGCTTGACGACAAGGCGATGCGCGAGACCTCGGCCCGCGTGCTGCGGCAGGTCGGCCTGAGCATCGACCCGTCAACCAAGGTCAGCCGGCTGATCGTTGCCGAAAAGCAGCTGGTCGAAATCGCCAAGGCGCTGGCGCGCGATGCCCGCCTTCTGATCATGGACGAGCCGACGGCGACGCTGACGCCATCCGAGACCAGCCGGCTGTTCAAGCTGATCGACGAGATGCGCGCCAATGGCGTCACCGTCGTCTACATCTCGCACAAGCTGGACGAGGTCGAGCGCGTCACCGATGAAGTCATCGTCATGCGTGACGGGCGCTTTGTCGGCTCGTCGCCGACCAAGGACATCACCCGGCGGCAAATGGCCAACATGATGATCGGTCGCGAGATGAGCGACCTCTACCCTCCGCGCGCACCAGTGCCGCGCGAGACGGCACCGGCGCTGAAGGTCACCAATTTCACCGTGCCGGGCTGGGCGCAGGACATCTCGTTTGATGTGCGCCCCGGCGAAATCCTCGGCTTTGCCGGGCTGGTTGGTGCAGGCCGCACCGAACTGTTTGAGGGCATTCTCGGCCTGCGAAAGGCCAGCGGTCGGATCGAGCTCGACGGCAAGGCGGTCATCCTGCGCTCGCCGCGCGATGCCGCCAATCACGGCCTCACCTATCTCAGCGAGGACCGCAAGGGCAAAGGCCTGCACACGAATTTCCAGCTGCGGCCAAACCTGACCCTGATGACGCTGGAGCGCTACACCAAGCCGCTGCTCAACCCCACCGCCGAGCAACGCGCGCTGGAGGACGCGGTCAAGGAATATGGCATCCGCACCGGCAACCTTGAGAACAAGGCCTCGTCGCTGTCGGGCGGCAACCAGCAGAAGCTGGCGCTGGCCAAAGTGCTGCATCCGGAACCCAAGGTCGTGGTGCTGGACGAGCCGACGCGCGGCGTCGATATCGGCGCAAAGCGAGACATCTATTTCCTGATCACCCGGCTGGCCGCGCAGGGCCTGGCGGTGATCGTCATTTCATCTGAACTGCTCGAACTGATTGGCCTCGCGCATCGCGTGGTCGTCATGCGCGCCGGCCATCTCGCCGCGGAGGTGGAGGGCGAGAGCCTGACCGAGCAGGAACTCATCGCCCATGCAACGGGGACCGCCCATGTCGACGCCTGAACCAACCACGGCCGAGGCAGTGCGCCCGCGCGAATCCACCACCTCGTGGGGTGACAAGGTGCAGAGTTTTGGGCCGCTCGCCGGCCTGATCCTGCTCTGCATCATCGGCTGGCTGCTGAACCCGGACTTCGCCACCTCGGCGAACATTCTCAACGTGCTGACGCGCACCGCCTTCATCGGTATCATTGCCATCGGCATGACCTTCGTCATCATCTCCGGCGGCATCGACCTGTCGGTCGGTTCGATGGCGGCACTGATTGCCGGCTGCGTCATCATGCTGATCAACTGGGCCGGCCAGAATGTCGGCTCGCCGCTGCTGGCAGTGTTGATTGGCGCTGCGGCAGCCATCGTGCTCGGCAGCATCTTTGGCGCGATCCACGGTCTGCTGATCACCAAGGGCCGCATCGAGCCCTTCATCGTGACGCTCGGCACGCTCGGCATCTACCGCTCCTACCTCACCTATTTCTCGGGCGGTGGCGCGATAACACTGGATAACAGCCTGGCCGACCTCTACGCACCGGTCTACTACGGCTATTTCCTGGGCATCCCGATCCCCGTCTGGATCTTCCTGGCGGTGGCCGTCGTCGGCGCGCTGATCCTCAACCGCACTGCCTTCGGGCGCTATGTGCAGGCCATTGGCTCAAACGAGCAGGTGGCGCGCTATGCTGCCGTCGATGTCGACTGGGTCAAGCTGAAAACCTACATGCTGCTGGGTGCCTGCGTCGGCATCGCCACCCTGCTCTACGTGCCGCGCCTGGGCTCTGCCTCGCCGACCACCGGTCTGCTCTGGGAGCTTGAAGCCATCGCCGCCGTCATCGTCGGTGGCACGGCGCTGAAGGGCGGCTCCGGCACCATCGCCGGAACCGTGGTCGGCGCGCTGCTGCTCTACGTCATCAACAACATTCTGAACCTGACCAGCATTGTCAGCGTCTATCTGAACGCTGCCGTGCTGGGCTTCGTCATCATTGCCGTCGCGCTGATGCAGCGCAACCGGCGGACGTGATCAAGTGCCTACCAAAAGTAAAACCCAAGGGAGTAAAAACATGAAATCGATCACCAGACGTTTTGCCCTCGCAGCCACGGTTGCGGTTGCCGCGCTGATGGCAGCCCCCGCCATGGCGCAGGACAAGAAGGTTCATCTCGGCGTCTCCATTCCGGCCGCCACGCACAGCTTCATGGGCGGCGTGAACTACTGGACCGAGCAGGCCAAGAAGGACCTCGAGGCAGCCCATCCGGACCTGCAGGTCACCATCAAGACTGCAGCCAACGCGACCGAACAGGCTGACCAGCTGCGCGATCTCTCGACCGTGTCGAAGATCAACGCACTCGTCGTGTTCCCCTTCGAGTCCGGACCGCTGACCAAGCCGGTCGCTGACGTGAAGGCACAGGGCGCCTACATCACCGTGGTGGACCGCGGCCTGACCGACCCGTCGATCCAGGACGCCTATGTCTCGGGCGACAACACCGCCTTCGGCAAAATCCCGGCCGAGTACATCGCCAAGGAACTGGGCGGCAAGGGCAATGTCGTTGCGCTGCGCGGCATCGCCACCACGCTCGACAATGAGCGCATGGACGCGTTCAACGAGGTCCTGAAGGCGCATCCGGACATCAAGCTGCTCGATGCCCAGTACGCCAACTGGAACCGTGACGACGCCTACAAGGTGACCCAGGATTTCCTGACCCGCTTCCCCAACATCGACGCCTTCTGGGCAGCTGATGATGACATGGCCTTCGGCGCAATCCGCGCCATCGACCAGGCGCAGCGCAAGGACATCAAGGTGATCTTCGGCGGCGCTGGTGCCAAGGACATGGTCAAGCTGATCATCGACGGCACCGACCCGCGCATCAAGGCCAATGTCAGCTACTCGCCGAAGTTCATCTACGACGCGATCAAGATGACAGCTGAGGCCCGCCTGAAGGATGAGAAGTTGCCAGCGATGAACATCATCCCGTCGGTGCTGATCGACTCGTCCAACGCAAAGGACTTCTACTATCCGGACTCACCGTTCTGATCACAGGTACAGTGTAGGATCAGAGGCGTCGCCGGTCACCCGGCGGCGCTTTTCTATCCCCGGCCCATCCGGTTCCAGGCGTCGAGGCCAGCGATCTTGTAGGCCTCGGCCAGCGTGGGATAGTTGAACGTGTTGTCGACGAAAAAATCGACCGTGCCGCCCAGATTGATCACCGCCTGGCCGATATGGATCAGCTCGGTCGCGCCCTCGCCGATGATATGTGCGCCCAGCAGCTTGCGGGTGTCGAGCGCGAAGATCAGCTTCAGGAAGCCCGAATTGACGCCCATGATGTGGCCGCGCGAGGTCTCGCGAAAGCGCGCCATGCCGACCTCATAGGCTGTGCCCGCCTTGCGCACCTCCTCCTCCGACATGCCGACCGTCGAGATTTCCGGCACCGAGTAGATGCCATAGGGAAAGGTCGGTGGCGGTGGCGGCAGCTTCACCCCGAACGCGTGACAGGCGGCCACCCTGCCCTGTTCCATCGAGGTCGAGGCGAGACTGGGGAAACCGATAACATCACCGGCGGCATAGATGTTCGGCACGGTCGTCTGGAAGGTCTCGGGATCAACCTTGATGCGTCCGCGATTGTCGGCATCAACGCCGATCACGTCGAGCCCGAGCTTGCCGACATTGCCTGTTCGGCCCGCCGCGTAAAGCACCATCTCGGAGCGGATCATGCGGCCATCAGCAAGTTCCACCTCGGCGCAATCTGCCTTGGAGCGCACCTCTTTCACGGCAGAGCCGAGCCGCACATTCATGCCGCGATCGCGCATCTGGTGGATGAAGTCATCCGACACTTCGCGGTCGATAAAGTCGAGGATCGTGTCGCGCGGCTCGACAAGCGTCACCGGCACATCGAGCGCTGAAAAGATCGTCGCGTATTCGACGCCGATGACACCAGCCCCGATCACGGTCAGGGTGCGCGGCAGCCGGTCCAGATCAAGCATCTCGTCGCTGTCGAAGATGCGCTTGCGGTCAAACGGCACGCTCTCCGGGCGATGCGGGCGGGTGCCGACCGAGATCAGCGCGTAGTCGAACTCGATTTCGCTGGTGGCGTCCTGCTCATCGGTCAGCGCCACCCTGTTCGGGCCAACAAACCTCGCGGTCGCGTGCAGGCTGCGCACGCCATTGCGCATGAACTGGTGCTGCAAAATCTCGACCTCGTGATCGAGCGTCTTGTGCAGCCGCTGCACCAGATCATTGGCGGAAATCTCCTGCTTCACCCGGTAGCCCCGGCCATAGAAACCGCGCTCGCGAAACCCCGACAGGTTGAGCACTGTTTCGCGCAGGGTTTTCGACGGGATCGTGCCGGTGTGTACCGAGACTCCGCCAAGGCGCCGGCCCTTGTCCACAACAAGTGCGGAGCGACCAAGCTTGGCAGTTTGCACCGCAGCACGGCGGCCCGATGGACCTGACCCGATCACCAGCATTTCGACGCGATCCATGGACCCCTCCAATGTTGCAGCGCACTCAAGCTAATTCCAAAATTGCTCCCGATACAACCGATTAGCCTGCAGATTCTTGCGGTGCACAAATTTTGTTCACTTGACTTCGCTTTTCGAAGCACCAAATCACGGGTGACTGGAGTTTACGATTCCGATGAATACAGAAGTGCTCAGATCGACTGACCGTCCGTTGATCCCGGCAAGGGAACTCGAAGGTGTGCTGACGCGCCGCGTGATCGCATTCTGCATCGACTTCATCCTTCTGGCCGGCATGACTGTCGCCCTGCTGCTGGGCGTTGCGCTCTTTGGCATTCTCACTCTCGGCCTGGGCTGGCTGCTGTACTTTGTCTGGGGGCCGCTGCTCGCTTTGATGGTGCTCGGCTACGTCTGGATGACCCTCGGTGGACGCCACCAGGCCACGCTCGGGATGCAGATGATGGGCATCAAACTGGTGCGACTTGACGGCATGCCGATCGATGGCATGAGTGCGGTCTTGCATTCGGTGCTGTTCTGGGCGGGCAATGTCGTGCTCACACCGCTGGTCCTGCTGGCTGCGCTGTTCACCAACTACCGGCAGATCGTGCACCGTCTGCCTCTGGGCACAGCGGTCATCCGCAACCAGCCTTAAGGGCGCTCACAGTCGCATCGTGATAAACACGCTTTGCGATGTGAAATGTGAACGCTATAGTCCTGTTTGCCCGACATGACGCAGCACACGACTCATACACCCCAGTTTTTCCTCACGGCCCCGTCGCCGTGTCCGTATGTTGACGGGCAGTTTGAACGCAAGGTGTTTACGCATCTTGTGGGCAACAAGGCCCCCGAGATGAATGATCTGCTGACCCAGGGCGGATTTCGGCGGTCACAGAATATCGCCTACCGCCCTGCCTGCGAGAATTGTCGTGCCTGCGTATCGGTTCGTATTCTGACCGACCAGTTCGTGCCGACGCGCAATATGCGCAAGGTTATGCATCGCAACGCCGACCTGATCGGCGCGATGCATGATGCGGAGCCATCCACCGAGCAGTACTCGCTGTTTCGTCACTATCTCGACGCCCGCCACCGCAAAGGTGGCATGTCGGACATGACCGTGCTCGACTATGCGATGATGGTCGAGGACTCGCATGTCGACACCAAGGTGATCGAGTATCGCCGCCGGGGACCGGACAGCTTCATTACCGGACGCGGTCAGGGCGAACTGATCGCCGTGGCGCTGACCGACCGGATGGGCGATGGCCTCTCCATGGTCTATTCCTATTTTGACCCGGAGGCGGATGACCGTTCGCTCGGCACCTTCATGATCCTGGACCATATCCAGCGGGCAAGAGCAGCCGGGCTGCCGCACGTCTATCTCGGCTACTGGGTCGAAGGTTCGCCCAAGATGAGCTACAAGGTGCGGTTCCAGCCGCAGGAGCATCTCGGCGCCAAGGGCTGGGAGCGTTATACGGGTTCGGCTGAGCCAACTGGCTGAACGCTTTTCTGGCCAGGACACTGGCAGGCTTTCCAAATCCCGCCTACAGCAGGAGCCAGTTCGGGGGTTCTGCTTGTCATCAGACCAACACGCAAAGGGACTGATGCTGTGCGCCATTGGCGGACTGGCCATCAGCTTTGACATTCCGCTGATCAAGCTTGCCAATGGCGAAGCCTGGTCGGTGTTGCTCTTGCGCTGCATCATGACGCTGGGTGCCGGTCTGCTCGCCCGGCTGGTCTGGCGCGCCCTCGACAAGAATGCCCCTGCCCTCATTCCAGGCCGCACCGGGCTCTATGTCGCGGCGCTTTACGGTATCGGCTCGGTGCTGTTCATCTACGGCGTGTACAACACCTCGACCGCCAACCTGGTGTTCATGCTGGCGCTGAACACCGTGTTTGCAGCTTTGCTTGCATGGATATTCCTGAAGGAACGGCCGCGTCCCGGCACCATGCTTGCCATGGCTGCGATGGTGGCTGGCGTGGCGATCATTGTCCGGGATTCGCTTGGCACCGGCAATTTTGCCGGCGATATGGCCGGGCTTGCCTCGGCGCTGGTAATTGCTGCCGCGATCACCATCACGCGGGCGACTGGCAAGGATATGGGACTGGCGTCGCTGGTCGGGGTCGTGCTTCCGCTATCGGTTGCCGCGGTGATCGTGTTGATGCGTGGCGAATACCAGATCGAGGCACCATGGTGGATCGTGTTCAACGGCGCGATCGTCATCCCGATCGCCTTCTTCTGCCTGGCGACAGGGCCGAAGTACATTTCGGGTGCAGAGGTTGCGATGTTTTACCTGCTCGAGACGGTGCTTGCGCCCATCTGGGTGTGGATAATCTTCTATGAGGCGCCAACGCGGAACACGCTGATCGGCGGCTCGATCATCGTCATAGCGCTGGTCTCCCATTCGCTATGGCAACTCAGCCAAGGCCGGCAACGCAAGGCCACCCAGGCGCTGAGGCGACCCGACTGATCGCAGCGTGCTACCCCGCTGCGGCGACGTCCACGCGCTTCGACAACGCTGGATCGACAGGCGGAGCCTCCAGCAGAACAGCATCCGTGCTCTCGGCAATTTCAGCCTCGCGCAGCCACTCGCGCCAGATGGCGACCAGCAGCGCCATCAGCACCGGACCGATGAAGAGCCCGATGAACCCCATGGTTTTCACGCCGCCGATCAGGCCGAAGAACGTCGGCAGGAACGGCAGCTTGATCGGCCCGCCGACAAGCTTGGGGCGCAGTGTCTTGTCGACGATGAACAGTTCGATCGATCCCCACAGGAACAGGGCAATGCCGGCAACCGGCGATCCGCTGGCAACAAGGTAGAGTGAGACCAGCGTGAAGGACAGCGGAGCCCCGCCAGGGATCATCGCCATGAAGCCGGTTATGACGCCCAGCGTTACGGGCGATGGCACGCCGGCGACCCAGTAGGCGATGCCGAGCACAATACCCTCGCCGATGGCGATCAGGGTCATGCCGGTGACAGTGGAACTGATCGTTGCCGGGACAACCCGCGACAGCCGCTCCCAGCGATGTGGCAGGATGCGTTCGCCCAGAAGATCCAGCTTCCCGGCAAAGGTTTCGCCATCCTTGTAGAGGAAAAACAGGGTGATCAGCAGGAAGAGCAATGTCAGAAGGATGGAAAAGACGCTGGTTCCCGCCGCAACCACCGTGCGGTAAATATTGCCAATATTGGCGCCACTGACCAGTTGCACGATCTCGCCAATCCCGCCGGGGCGGCCAACATGGCGCATCCATTGCTCGTTCAGCCATTCGCCGACGCCAGGCAGCGCGACAACCCAGGCCGGTGTCGGCTCACCTTCGCGATTTGCCTCCAGCGCCCATGTCACCCAGACGCGGATCTCGTGTGCCGCATAGCTACCCGCGTAGAATAGCGGCACGATCAGGAAAGCGACGATCATGATGATGGCAATCGCCGCCGCCAGAGTGCGGCTTCCGCCGATTGCCTCGACCAGGCGGCGATAAAGTGGCCAGCTTGCGAAGGCGACGACGAGTGCGCCGAGCACAGGCACCAGGAAGCCATGGAAGAAATAGATGCCTGCGGCAAATACCACCAGCAAAAGCCAGCGCGCTGCGCTGAGTGTTGGCACCAGCGCTGCGCGCGCAGAGGCGGTCCTGCCCATCATGGGTGACTCTTTGGCCGCGATGCGTGATGTGGTGGTCAGAACAGTTTCCTTTATTCGTCTGCGAGCCGGCGCATGTCAGTCTGACCTTCGCCCTCTGACAAAATATGACATCTCTCAAATAGCTGCTCGCCGTTTCTACCGGAAGGGCCGCACAAATGAAAACTCCTTGAGCCGGGAACTGATTTCAGCCCCATCCGCGGCGGTCATCCACAGGCTGGATTCCCGACCTCGCCAAAAGGTCTGAAGTAATTCTCCAAGCAAAAGAGTCACTTGAGCGAGTCAATGAATCAATATCAAATATTTCGAGAAAATTGTGTTGACGCGGAGTCTGTGACCTGCCTTTAATCAAGGCATACGGAGAGCGGGGCATATTCTTGGATCAGCATCAACATGCTGATTTCATTAAGCTTTCCGTTTATAACAAAAAGGTGGATAAGATGACAGGTCTAATGTTGGGCTGGGACGATGACGCGTCCCGGGACGAGACAGGATTCGGTTTTGTTCAGCGTGAAAAGCGTAAGAAACGCGGCTGCGGAGAGGCCGTGCACGACAAGCCGGACAGCCATGTTCTGGTATGTTCGGGGACTGGCAGCGGCAAGGGGCGCAGCTTTGCGATACCGACCCTGCTGAGCTATCCGGGAAGTGCCGTCGTGGTGGACATCAAGGGGGAACTCTACGCCACAACTGCCGCCTGGCGGCAAAAGCTTGGGCCGGTGCTGGTCATCGATCCACTGCGCGACACCAAGGCCACACCCGGAGCGCTCAATCCGCTGCAACTGGTTGACCCGAAGCGGCCGGCCTTCATCGACGATGCCTACAGGATCGCCGATCTGTTTGCTGACAAGAACGCGTTCGGTGCCAAGGACGGGCGCTTCTGGGAGGACAGCGGAACGGATGTGTTCGCCGGTCTGATTGCCCAGGTCGCAACCTCGGCCAGGCCCGAGGATCGCAATCTCGGGCATGTCTACGAGTTGATGCAATGCCAGAACAGGATGCTGGAACTGCTCAACCCGCGGCACGATGAAACCCGTCACCCTTTCACCCATTCTGTGATCCAGCGGTTCTACGATCTGCCGGATGTGACGCGCGGGGGTGTCGCAGCCACGGTCAACCACCAGACCCGGATGCTGAACAGCGAAAGTGTCAGAGAGTCACTGGCCAGCAGTTCGATTGATGCAGACTGGATCATCTCGGGGAAGCCATTCACAATCTATCTGGTGATGCCGCCGGATGCGCTGGAGTCGCATGCAGCACTTATGCGCATCTACCTGTCCCACATTGTGCGCCTGATGACCCGCCGCCGGCACAAGGTGGATCTGC
>CAYZQP010000132.1:9641-10662 GCA_964480545.1 uncultured Mesorhizobium sp.
GGTGCCCGATCTGGTGATGGCGACCACGCTCGGACGTAGCTATGGCATCAAGGTGGCGTGGGTTTTCCAGACGCTGGCGCAGGCCAAGTCAGCCTACCCCAAAGACTGGGAGGCGATTGTCGAAAATTGCGGAACCCTGCTCACCTTCGGCCCCTACAAGGGCGGCGCGCAATCCCTCGCTTCGGAAGTCTTTGGCGATGTCGGGCCCGGCACAGTTGAAGGATTGACAGACAACCAGGCACTGGTGCGCGTGGAGGGCAGCAAATCGCGCGTCATCCGCAAGCTCGACTATCTCAATGACGCGCTCTTTGCCAGGCGATTCGGGCCAAATCCGTTCCATGCGAGCGCCGAGTTGAAGGGTCTTGGTCGTTCACCGGGCGGGCTGGGCGCAGCGGTGCCCTACATCACCGGTGGCGACATTGATGATCTGGCTCCGCCGGCGGCACCCATACCCGGCGCGAAGCCCGCGCCGGAAGACCGCCCGCCGACGGCCTGACCTCCAGCGGCAGCGGTGCGGTGGCGCGGGCGGCATGTCCGCGCCACTGCCCGAATGCAGTGCGGAAAACTCAGCCGAACTTACCGGTGCGCGGGAAACCCTTTGGCACCATGCGTCCGGCACCGGCACGATTGCCGATCCACTCGGCCAGTTCCTCGCGGCTGCGGGTGTGGGTGCGGTCGGCAGAGTCGGTCCAGGTCAGCCCGCCCGCCATGTCAAACACCTTGATATCCAGCGCACCGCCATCCTTGTAGCGCTGCAGACGAACACCCTTGCCGCGCGTCATCTCGGGAATTTCCGTCAGCGCAAACACCAGCATCTTGCGATTTTCGCCGATGATCGCGACGTGATCGCCAGCGACAGTCGCGCATTTCACAGCCTCATCGGGTGACTTCACGTTCATCACCTGCTTGCCCTTGCGCGTGTTGGCCATCACCTCTGACTCGGTGACGACGAAGCCATAGCCCTCGTGCGACATCAGAAGCAGCTTGCGTTTGGGGTCGTGCACGAAGGCGGTGCGGAAGG
>CAYZQP010000133.1:0-605 GCA_964480545.1 uncultured Mesorhizobium sp.
GATGCACCGCGACCGCGCCGTCGCCGAGCATTGTCTCGGGCCGAGTGGTGGCGATCGAGATGTAATCGCGCTCCTCCTGGAAGGTGATGTTCCCGTCAGCGTCCTTCTCGACATATGTATAGGTCTCGCCGCCGGCCAGCGGGTACTTGAAGTGCCACATATGTCCGTCGACTTCGTTGTTCTCGACCTCCATGTCGGAGATTGCCGTCTCGAACCTCGGATCCCAGTTGACCAGTCGCTTGCCACGATAGATTAGCCCTTGTTTGTGCAGCGTGAAGAAGACCTCGAGCACGGCCTGCGACAGCCCCTCGTCCATCGTAAAACGCTCGCGCGACCAGTCGCAGGATGCGCCAAGGCGCTTCAACTGGTTGAAGATCAGCCCGCCGGACTCTTCCTTCCACTCCCATACCTTGTCGATGAATGCGTCACGGCCCAACTCGCGCCGACCGGGCTGCTGGAGTTCCAAGAGCTTGCGCTCGACCACCATCTGCGTGGCGATGCCGGCATGGTCCATGCCGGGCTGCCATAGAACGTCCTTGCCGCGCATGCGCTCGAAGCGGATCAGAATGTCCTGCAGCGTGTTGTTGAGCGCGTGGCCCATATGC
>CAYZQP010000133.1:615-4453 GCA_964480545.1 uncultured Mesorhizobium sp.
GAGCCGGTGACATTCGGCGGCGGGATGACGATGCAATAGGGCTCAGCACCCGGCTCGGCACCAGCGCC
Organism: uncultured Mesorhizobium sp.; assembly: GCA_964480545.1. Taxonomy (GTDB): domain Bacteria; phylum Pseudomonadota; class Alphaproteobacteria; order Rhizobiales; family Rhizobiaceae; genus Mesorhizobium_G. Next base: position 684 of record CAYZQP010000133.1, read on the forward strand.
TGCCTTGAACGCACCAACGTCCTCCCACAGTTTTGCAATGCGGGGTTCAACGCTCTGCGCGTCATAGGTTTTTTCAAGCATGATGGGTCCAGCGGGCCTTGGGTCTTTGTGCTGCGTGTAAACCGAAACGCCGACGCCTAGTCAACCGTTCCGGATTGAGCCAATCGTGCGAGGGTCAGGAAGACGGCTTGACGAGGCCATGGCCACATTCCGCGCAGAATTTCGCGCGTGGTGTGCGGTAGGGCTTGCCGCAGTCGGGGCAATCGGGACCTCAATCGGAGCGGCGAGCGAACGGTAGATCTCCGGCTCTGCTGAGGTCCCTGCCCGTAAACTCTCGATATTTCACCAAGCCCGGCGCGAAGACCGCCGCCTGTGCATCAGGCAGGCTGTCACCGGTGGCCTCGCGATGTCGCTTTATTCTCTCAATCGTTTCCGGAGGCCAAACGACCGAGAACTCCTCGTCGCTGAGCATAGCGATCTCGCGGCGTATCCGGTAGCTGTAGATAAGTGGCCGATCAGCCACGAGTTTACCCGCCGCGGGCGACGCGCTCGATTTCCTCGCGCACCAGTTTCTCAACCAGTGTCGGCAGGTTGTTGTCGAGCCAGTCCTGCAGCATCGGGCGCAGCACGTCCTCGGCCACGAGCTCCAACGGACGCTGACGGCTGGCCAGCGCATCTGTCAGTTCACTGAACGAGGCAGTTACCTGGCGACCGACGGCTTCAGACAGGATGCTGCCGCCACGGCCCTGGGTTGCGGGCATCATGGTCTGGGAAACGGCTTCCTCGAGTTCCATCTCGAAATCTTCAATCCTCAAGTCCGGGTCATGCTCCGTCGTCAACGAAGCGGTCGCTGCCTCCAGTGCAGCGAGCGTCGCGGCATCAAGGGCTGGCTCAACCACAGGCGCTGGCGCCGGCTCAGGAGCCGGAGCTGGCGGAACGTCACGGCCACGGCGGAATTCCGCGACCAGATCAACGCCGGAGCGCGAAGTGCTCGGGCGCGGCGCAGGCGCCGGCGGCAGTTCCAGTTCCACGAGCGGCGCAGCCTCGGCCCGCAATTGTGCACGCGCCACGTCATTTGCGGCAGGGCCCATGGCGGGTATGTCGTTCAGGTCACGGGTCGGTATGCGGGGCGCACTCTCCTCGCCCTCTTCGATGATCTTACGGATCGAGGCCAGGATCTCTTCCATGGAAGGATCGCGCTGGGCGTTACTCGATTGTGCCATGCTTGTCCCGACTCCGTCTTGCGTCACGCGCGAATCACCAGTGCTAGGCTAGCGGAGCCGCGCACCGGTTAGAATCCTCAATATGTTGGGTTGCTTAATATCAACAGGCTTCCGTCGATTTCATGGGGAAAACCCGATCCGCCGGAAGTGTATTTCGCCCTCGTCCTTTGCCGACTCGGCTTCTGCGAGCGCGACCAGCACCCCGTGCAGCGGCGACAGGGCGCAGGCCGGGTCAACCGCTGATGCGTCGCCTGCAAACTGCATTGCCTGGCAGCGGCAGCCGCCGAAATCCAGTTCGCGGCGCTCGCAGCTTCTGCATGGCTCTTTCATCCAGGAGAAGCCGCGATAGGCGTTGAAGGCGGGTGAGACCTCCCATATTTCGGCCAAAGGCGTCTGCGCAACATTGGCAAATTCCAGTCCGGCAATGCTGGCGGCGGCATGGCAGGGCAAAACCGTGCCGTCAGGCGCGATCATGAACGCATCGCGCGCCCAGCCGCCCATGCAGGCCTTGGGATATTGCGCGTAATAGTCCGGCGCGACAAAATCGATGGCGAGCACACCGCGCAAATCCTCTCGCGCGCGCTCAACCTTCTCGCTCATGCGCAACACCTTGTCGCGCGGCGGCATCAGCGCTGGCCGGTTGAGCAGTGCCCAGCCGTAGTATTGCACATTGGCGATCTCCAGCCGCTCGGCGCCCAGTTCCAGAGACAGCGCAATGAAGCGCTCGACCTCGTCGATATTCTTGCGGTGGATCGGGGCGTTGATGGTCAGCGGCAGGCCGGCTGCACATATCTGGCGGGCCGTCTGCAGCTTCTTCTCATACGCGCCCGGATGGTTGCCGATCATGTCGGTGGTAACCGCAGTTGCACCCTGAAAGCTCAGCTGGACGTGGTCCAGCCCGACATCTGCCAGCGCCTCAATCGCCCCCTCGCGCAGACCGACACCTGCGGTGATCAGGTTCGTGTAGATGCCCCGCGCAGCCAGCGCCGCAACCAGGTCAGGCAAATCCCGGCGTAGCGTTGGCTCGCCGCCAGACAGATGCACCTGCAAGATGCCAAGGTCAGCGGCCTGCGCAAACACGTCCAGCCACTGGCGCGTATCCAGTTCACGATTGGCCTTCAGCAATTCCAGCGGGTTGGAGCAATAGCCACACTGTAGCGGACAACGATGCGTCAGTTCGGCGAGCATGCCAATGGGCGGTCCAGGCGCGGTCACAGCTTTAGCACCATGCGGTCCGACCAGTCCTGCGCAAAGGCCAGCACATCCGCCTCGATCTCGGCCGGGCTCGCTTCGTATTCGCGCGCGAGTTCCGCGGAGATTCCCGCGATATCAGTCGCTCCATCACAGCGCTGCAGGATCGCCAGGCTCACTTCATCTGGCCATAGCACCTGTTCGGGTGAGAGCAGCGCCCAGGCCTGCCGCAGCGGATCAAAGTGTAGCCGCACATGGCGCGGCAGACGCGGTCGCGTGGCAGGTGTTGCGACGGGCCGGCTCATGCCGGGTGATCCTGCGGCACGAATGCGCCCGGCGGGATCAGCCCCGGGGCGACATAGGCGAAGTGCAGCGCATCCAGCATGGCCCAGAGAATATCGCATTTGGCGATGAGCGCATCCACCGCCGCCTGCTGCTGCCCGGCGCTGCGGGCATGTTTGAGCACGTAATCGAGCGCGAACTCAGCATCGCGCGGGGCCTGGGTCATGCGCGGCGCGAAATAGGCCAGCGTGTCGGGCGTCACATAATCATACTTCGCCAGAATGGCTGGCACGCGTTCGCCGATCACCTTTGGCGAAAACAGCTCGGTCAGCGACGAGGCGACCGCCTCCAGCAGCGAGCGCTTTTCCACCAGCGTGAGATAAGCGCCGACAGCGAAGCGGCTTGCGGGAAGCGCCAGCTGCCGTGCGGCAACCGTTGCCTCGTTCAACCCGAGCCCGGTGGCGAGCTTCATCCAGCGCTCGATACCGCCGGGTTTGCCCGCGCTACCGTCGTGGTCGATAATGCGCTCACGCCAGACGATGCGCATCGCAGGATCATCCAGTCGCGACAGGATGATCGCATCCTTCACCGGGATCGCCGCCTGATAGCAGTAGCGGTTGAGCGCCCAGGCCTGCATCTGGCCCTTGGTCAGCCTGCCCTCGACCATCAGGTGATGGAATGGGTGGTTGATGTGGTAGCGCTCCTCGCCGACGGACAATAGCAGCGCTTTCAGCTCCGGCTCAGACAGCATGCGCTCGACGGCAAAGGGGCGGCTCACAGCGAAAACTCCATGCCGTCATATCCCACATCCCAGCCCGCTGCTGCGAGCTCTGCGCGCTCGGGCGAGTTGTCATCAAGGATCGGGTTCGTGTTGTTGATGTGGATAAAGGCGCGGCGGCCAATGCTTGTATCTGTCAGAGCCGCCACCGATCCATCCGGGCCGGATATCGGCATATGTCCCATGCGCCTCCCGGTCTTTTCGCCAACGCCGGCCTGGCGCATCTCATCGTCACGGAACACTGTGCCGTCGAACAGAAGGAGGTCCGCCCCCTTAAGCCGGGCGCGCAGTTCGTC
>CAYZQP010000133.1:4463-10599 GCA_964480545.1 uncultured Mesorhizobium sp.
GCACAACCCGGCACATAGTGGGCAGTTGCCTTCTGGTCCCGCTCACGGATCGCGACGCCCACCGTATCCCCTGCCCCGGCATCGAAATCAGCCTTGGCGCCGGTCTCCATAAACAGCGCAACCTTGCCCGCAACAGGATAGAGGGTGACAATAACTCCCGTCTTGCCAGCAGGACCTTCGATTTCGATCTCGGCGTCCATCGGCAGTTCGATGCGGCGCACATAGGCAGGGTCGAGTACCTTAAAGATCGGGTTTTGCGCGAGAACGTCAAGAACACGGGCCGTGGCGTAGAGGAAGAATGGCTGCCTCTCGCGCAGGCTGAGCAGCCCGGCGATGTGATCCACATCGGCATTGGTCAGCACCACAGCGGCAACTGGCGTGGAACGTAGCGGCGCATCAGGGGACGGCTGAAGTTCGTGAGTGCGGGCGATCTGCTCGCGAATATCGGGCGAGGCATTGAACAGCACGACGCCCCTGCCCATCGTTGCAGTGATGCTGGATTGCAGCCTTGGCATCACCGCTGGGTCACCGGCGCGGGCGCGCCGGCTGTAATCGTAATTGCAGTTCCACTGCGGAACGCCACCGCCGGCGGCCGATCCAACCACCCTGATGTTCAACACGTAACCGTCACCAGAGTTTTGCGCCGGCATTTGTGCCAGCGCAGGGTTACTTCTTCTTCAATTCGCAGGACTGGTAGCGCGAAATCTCGAAGCTCGCCGAAACCTGCTGCATCTGGGGCTTGGCCCATACTTTCTTCATGGCGTTTTCCTTCTCGTCGTCACTGGCCAGCAGATTAGCAGAAACAGCATCGTGCGAAACGCACAAATTGCTCACCTTAAAGTGCGTCAGCGGCCATCGGGCGTGCGCAAGCCGCCCCATTTGTCCTTGACCGCGTTGTAGTGCTCCTTCGGGTCGTGAAGCTGAACTTTCAGTCCAAGGCGCTTTGCTGTCAAACGGCCCATCGCCGCCACCACGGCATAGGAAGCCACGACAACGTCGTGCTCGTCGGACGCAAGGTTTATTTGCGCGGAGATGACCGCCGCCTGCGATTGCAGCACGTCGAAAGTGGTTCGCTGGCCCACGTTTCGTTCCTCAACAACGCCATTAAGGGCAAGGCGGCGCGCATTGACCAGCGTTCTGTTGGCTTTTACGCCCTGTGTGGCAGCAACGTAACTTGCCCAGGCCGAGCTGACCGCCTGACGGACCTGGTCGCGCGTCACGTCGACATCGATGCGAGCCTGCCCAAGCTGCTCCTTGCTCTGGCGCACCAGCGCCGAACGCCGACCACCACTGTAAAGAGGTATGGAGAGGGTTGCGCCGATATTCGCCGAGCTCGACCAGCCACTCGAGCCTGTCGGGTCCGGATTAACGGAATTGTGGTCCTGAGATACGCCCGCACTGGCACCGAGTTGCGGCAGCAGCGCGCCTTCAGCCGAGCGCACGCCATGATCGGCAGCATCCACGAGATGCTTGCGCGCAAGAATTCCGGGATGCTCGGCTTCCGCGATCTGAATCGCCGAGCCACTGGACCTTGGCATCATCTTTGAAAGAGCCGAGGCCGCGCCGAGCTTGCCCGGGTCTCCGCCAATCACCTGCCTGTAGGTGGCAGAGCTGATCTGGATGCGCGCCCGCGCCTCTCCCAGCAGTGCCACTGCGTTGGCATGCTCGGCCTCTGCCTGCGCGACATCGGTGCGCGTGCCCTCGCCGGCCTCGAGGCGAGCTCGCGCGGCGCGTACCTGCTCGTTCAGGAAGCCGAGATTCTGTTCGGTCAACGCCGCAATCTTCCGGTCGCGGATCACGTCCATGTAAGCAGTTGCAGCATCCAGAAGGACGGTCTGCTCGGTATTGCTCAGGCTCTGGTTCGCAGCACGGACCTGCGCCTTGGCAGCAGCAATATTGTTGCGGGTCTGAAACCCGTCGAACAACATCTGGCGAACTCCCACGGACATTCCAAACGACGCCTGGGTCCTGGAGCGACCGTGCGACGTTGTCGCTGAAAGACCAGTGCCGATCTCGGCATCTACCTGCGGCCGTAATGTCGATTTGGCCAAAGGCACGTTTTCGTCGGTTACCCGCACGCCGGCGCGCGCCGAGTTCAATGAAGAGTTGTATTGGTAGGCCTTCCCCAACGCACCGAAAATCGTTTCAGCCCATGCCGGGGACGATACAACTGTCGAAACTGCGAGTAAGCACGCGAACGCGCATTTGCGAACTGACACCAAAGACCCAATCCTTGTAACCTTACCGTCCCAAGCCCCGGAAGGAATTCCGTACACATACGGACTTCTGAAGGATTCAAGCGACCACGTCGCCCGGACAGTTGCAAGTTAAAACAAATTCAGAATTGGAACTCTTGCACAACTTCAAAGCCTGGCAGTGGCCGAATTGCCGCATTGAATACGCCACGGCCCGTCACGCTGCTGCCAGCGCGGGTGTATAGTTTCGCCACGCCAGCGTTTCCCTGCCCCTCGACGACGACAAGCCTGCCGCCATCCTTGAGCTGGTCCAGAAGCGCATCCGGAAGTTGTTCGACCGAACCACCGATGAAGATGACATCATAGGGGCCTTCTGCCGAGAAACCATCGTGCAGTGGTCCCTCAACCACGGCAATATTGTCATATCCCAGGCGCTGATGTGTTTCAGCAGCACCGGCAACAAGCGCCGGCTCGCTTTCCAGCGCGATAACCTGACCTGCCAGCTTCGAGAGTACCGCTGAAGAATAGCCAAGGCCGCATCCGACATCGAGTACGACATCGTTGTCGCGCAGGCCTGCAAGCTGGACCAGTTTTGCAAAGGGGGACGCCTGCATCAGATATCGCGCAGGCCGGCCGGCCTGAGGCTGGGCCAGTGCGATGTCCTCGTCCACATAGGCAAGCGCCTTGACCCTGGCCGGGACAAACTCTTCGCGGGGCACCTCAAGCATTGCGGACAGGAGCCGAAGCTCCGTCACATCCGTCGTGCGTACCTGACCGTCGACCATTTTCACGCGTTGCGCGGCGTAGTCGATCGTCATTGGCGTGTTCCCTGCTGTCGGTAAGAAATCTGTTGCGAATTAATCTCGCGCGGTCAAGCGCCGACCGAAAATTGGAGGCCTCGCCCGGAATCGAACCGGGATGCAAGGATTTGCAGTCCTCTGCGTAACCATTCCGCCACGAGGCCTCAACGCGATTTGCGCTGCTCCCAATAGGTTGCACCCGATTGGGCGTCAAGCGCTGCGCCAAAAAACTGGCACCAGTCTACTCCCAGGTCCGGCTTGCGTCGCCATTCGGGCGACGCCGCCTTTCCCACCACACGACTGTTCGGCGGCGAAACCGCCGGACCGCAGCGAACTCATAGGAAAGCACCAGCAATCCGAGCGGCACCATCCAGAAACCGAGAATCGGCAGGAAGCCGAGCACGCCGCCTATACAAAGCAACACACCGATGGTGATTCTGACGCCACGCGAACGAGGCAGCCGGAATTCTCTTCCAAACATCCTGATAACGCGGGGGGGAGCCTCCTGCGGCTCCAGATCATTCGGTTCAGGTGTCGTCATCGTGGCGAGCATGTCTCCAAAGGCGACTTATGCACCATATCCAGGCGCACAGAGGCCTCATATGAGCATCGACGGGCAGATTGTCACGGGGATGCGAAAAAAATGCGATGACGTCTTTGCAAAGCTTAAACCTCGGTGTTATAGGCAGCGCCTCTCGAAGAGAGCTGTTCCCTGATAGCTCAGTTGGTAGAGCGTTCGACTGTTAATCGAATGGTCGCAGGTTCGAGTCCTGCTCAGGGAGCCAATCTTTCACCTTCCCCGCAAGTGGCAGACGCTCATGCAACCCGTGCGGGCGCAGGCTCAGGGGTTGGCACCGGCGGCCTCCCGAGCAAAGTCCGGACTTTCGTGGCAACCTCGCCCAGTGTCGCGGTCATTCGATTGATTTGAGATGACGTCATACAAGGCTCGTAGCGGACGGCGATGTAAGCCCGCTCCTCCGAGAGTTTTTTCAGGTGCTCAAATGTCTTGAGCCTGAAGACGATGCCGTAGGAACGGGCACGTTCCGCCCGCCTTGCGAGATCGTGATGGTACCCTCTTATCTCGGTTGCCTTCATCCCGTTAGCCAGAAGGAGCGCATTGAGATAGAGTTCGATTGCGTGAATCGAAACAAAACGGAACGGCGAAAGCGAAACTTCGGCACCGTGTCGGCCAAGCCCGCGGAGAGCCTCAGCCGCCCGCCGGTACTCATCGGCAAGTCGCAGGAGGTCTGACGGCGTTGCTAACTCTCCGGGGTAAGGCTCTGTCATTGCAAGACAATAGCCCACACGCGCAAAGAGGCCGTTAACCCGTCGAATGCAGGCCAGATCCTGAATCACAGGTCTCGTCGGTGACGCTCAGTCTGGCGCGTCACGTCGCGGGTGGTGCATAATTTATGTGAAGCGGGACAGGTGCCTGTCCCGCCTGAGCACGCAACCCTACTTCTTTGACTTGTCCGGTGCTGCACCGTTGGCCTGGGCAACGGCGCGTTTGGCCATCGCCACAACCAGTGCCGCGCGATATTCCGGCGAGGCGTGGATATCGCCCATCAGGCTGTCGGACTTCACCGTGTGGCCCTCCAGCGCTGACGCCTCGAAGTTCTTGGCCAGCGCGGCCTCGATCGTTTTGGCGCGGAAAACGCCGTCATCCCCTGCACCCGTGACTGCCACCCGCACGCCGGTCTTGTCACTGGCGACGAACACGCCTGCCATGGCGTAGCGCGAGGCCGGGTTCGGGAACTTGGCATAACCAGCTTTGGCTGGCGCGGTGAAGGACACCGAGGTGACGATCTCGCCATCCTTCAGCGCCGTCTCGAACAGGCCCTTGAAGAACTTGTCAGCAGCGAGTTCACGTTTGTTGGTCTTGATGGTTGCGCCAAGCGCCAGCAGCGCTGCCGGATAGTCGGCTGCCGGATCGTTGTTGGAGATCGAACCGCCGATCGTGCCCCGATGGCGCACCGCCGGGTCGCCGATCAGCGAAGCCAGGTAGGTCATCGCCGGGCAGACAGCTTTCAGTTTAGAATCGTTGGCGACGTCGTAATGCGTGGTGGCAGCACCAATGGTGACCGTCTTGCCTGACACTTTTACGCCCTTGAGCTCGGCGATATGGGTCAGGTCGATGACGTCGGACGGCGCGGCGAGCCGCGTCTTCATCGCCGGAATCAGCGTCATGCCGCCCGAGAGGAGCTTGGCGTCGCCCCTGGCGAGCTTCGCCGCCTCGGCAACCGACTTGGCGCGGTGATAGTTGACTGCGTACATTTTCAAATCTCCTCAGCTCGGAGTAAATCTCGAAACGCGAGTGGTGAATGGCAAAATGGTGAATGGAACCAGCGGCTTGCTTTAGTCCATTCACCATTCACTATTCTCCATTCACGGCGCCGCCTGGATCGCGGCCCACACATTCTGGGGCGAAGCCGGCATGGTCAGGTTATTGTTGCCGATCGCGTCGGTGATCGCGTTGATCACCGCCGGCGGCGAGCCGATAGCTCCCGCCTCGCCGCAACCCTTGATGCCGAGCGGATTGGACGGCGACGGCGTGCACTGGTGCGACACCTCGAACGACGGCAGGTCGTCAGCGCGCGGCATGCAATAGTCCATGAAGCTCGCCGTCAGCAGTTGGCCCTCGGCATCGTAGTGCGCGTTCTCGACGAAAGCCTGGCCGATACCCTGCGCCAGTCCGCCATGCACCTGCCCCTCAACGATCATCGGGTTCATGAGATTGCCGAAATCGTCTGCCGCGACAAAGCGAAGGATGTCAGTCGCGCCTGTGTCCGGATCAACCTCGACCTCGCAAATGTAGCAGCCGGCCGGGAAGGTGAAATTGGCCGGATCGTAGAACGCGGTTTCCTTGAGGCCCGGCTCCATCCCGGCCGGCAGGTTGTGTGCGGTGTAGGCGGCAAGCGCCATCTGGAACCACGGTACACTCTTATCGGTGCCGGCGACCTTCAGCGCGCCATTCTCGATGACGATGTCGCCTTCGTCCGCCTCCATCAGGTGGGCGGCGATCTTCTTCGCCTTGGCCTCGACCTTGTCGAGCGCCTTGACCATGGCCGACATACCAACCGCACCCGAGCGCGAGCCGTAGGTGCCCATGCCCATCTGCACCTTGTCGGTGTCGCCGTGGAC
>CAYZQP010000134.1:0-10147 GCA_964480545.1 uncultured Mesorhizobium sp.
GTCTCGGCCGGAGACCTTCACGAACGAGTCGCCGACCTTCCAGCACAGCACCTTCTCTGAAGGCAGCTTCCCGGTTGACACCGCCGGGGGACCTCGGGTATTGACCCGGCCAACGTCTGGCGCGCCCTCATCGGCGCGTCTTTCATTTCGGCCCGCAGGGCCTCTCCCATCGGGTAACGACAATGAAGATCAAGAATTCGCTGAAAGCGCTGAAGGCCCGTCACCGCGACAACCGTCTGGTTCGCCGCAAGGGCCGCATTTACATCATCAACAAGACTGCGCCGCGCTACAAGGCTCGCCAGGGTTGATCGTGCGCATGATGCCGGAAAGTTGCAGACTTTCTGGACAGATATCATGCGACAGGAAGTAAGCGGCTGATCCATCCGGGTTGGCACTGCGCTCACCAATATTTCAGTTTGACGTTTCGCTGGACCGGACTAGATTCGGGCTCATGCGGAACGTTTTGCTGTTTGCAGCCCTCACCCTCGCCCTGACCCCGGCTTTTGCCCAGGCACAGGAAAAGCGTCTCGGCGCGCCGGTCCAGACAATCGACAAGACTGACAAGCAGCGCGTCGATGAGCTTTTCGTCGAACTGAAGAGATCAGGTAACGAGGCGGCTGCCCGCCGCGTCGCCAATCGCATCACGGAGCGCTGGAACAATTCCGGCAGCGCATCCGTGGATCTGATGATGCAGTGGGCCAACAAGGCAATCGAGGACAAGAAGTGGGACGTTGCGCTCGACTTCCTCGACCAGGTTACCGTGATGCGGCCGGAATATGCGGAGGGCTGGAACCGCCGCGCCACCGCGCATTTCATGATGAACAATTTTGCCAAGTCGATGTCGGACATCGAGCGCACCTTGCGCATCGAGCCACGGCATTTCGGCGCGCTGGCCGGTATGGCGCAAATGCTCAAGGCGCGGGGCAACAAGGAAATGGCACTGGCGATCTACACCCGGATACTCGACGTCTATCCGGCCATGCGCGAGGCGCAGATCGAAGTGGGCTCGATTTCGGAAGAGCTGGCAGGCGAGACGATCTGAACCCAAGAGGCTTGTTTAACAGGTTCGCGCTATGAACTCCTGACCGGAGGCTCCATGCTGCGCATTCTTACTTTCGCTGCCCTGACAGCGCTTTCAAGCTTGGCTGCACCCGTTGCTGCACAGGAGCAGGCAGCAGTGGCACCGGCTGCCGATGGCCTCGAACTCGTCATTCCCCTCCTGAAGGATTTTGATCAGGCCTTTGGTGCCCGCGAAGCCCGCATTGCGCATTTCTCGTCGCTGGCCGGCCCGCCGGTGGTGGAGAACGACAGGTTCACTACAATGCGAGGGAAGGTTTCTGCTCTTGAGCGCATCGACCTCAGCAATTTTGACGGCCTGGAGCAGACCACCATTTCTTTCAGGTTCGGGGGGCAGCCCGAGGCCAATGCCTTCCGCCAGAAATTAGCCGCAGCGCTGGGCAATCCCGAGCCCGCATGCAGTGACGACATGACAGCGCATTGACCGGTCGGGCCCGCTGGAGGTCGAGCTGCAACTGAGTGCCTCCGACCCGCAGGACGCCAACTGCCCCGTCGCAGCTCCCGGTGCGCAGCTGGTGGATGTGGGCCGGCTGATGCAGGTGATCCAGCAGACCAATGCGCGAAAGCTGCCCAACCGCGATTTTCAGGATATGCTCAAATTGATCGGCGAGTTCGGGCCTTTGAGCCGGGTGCAGCGGTCCGAATGCCGGGCAAATATTGACACTTCCAGCGTCAAGGTCCTGCCCGGCGTGCATTCAATAGGCGCGACACTCTCGCTCTGTGGATCCGATGAAATCGAAACGATGTTGCGTTTCACAGTCGGTGAGACCGACATGTATGCCTGGCGCAAGATTTCGGACGGGCTCACCGCGCTGGCCGGGCCCAAACTCGCATACTGCAGCACAGACGAATTGGAAGTCTGGCAACTGTCCGACGAGTTTGGGGCATTTGCGACCAAGCTTGGAGTGGTGCCCTACATGTTTGTTTTCGTGTTTCGTGGCCCGGCTACAGCTATCGAAGGCTGCAAAACAACTCGTCGATGAACCTCATCACCGCCGCCTTTCTGTTCCTGCTCGCGCTGGCCTGTGTGCTGGCTGGGGTCACGCGTATCGGGGTCTGGCTGATCGAACGCCGCAATCCGCCCGTTGGCGCGTTTGCGGAAGTTGGCGGCGCACGCATCCACTATGTGCAGGTGCCGGCTCCGGCCGCCGCGAGCCTACTGCCGGTCGTGGTGATCCATGGCGCGAGTTCCAACCTCAAAGACCAGATGCTGCCGTTGCGCCCTCTGCTGGAAGGCAAGGCAGAAATGCTGTTCTTCGACCGTCCCGGCCATGGCTGGTCAACGCGCGGCGGTACTGCCAATGCTACCCAGGACGGACAGGCCGACACAATCGCCGCCTTGATGGATAAGCTTGGCATCAGGCGCGCGATCATCGTTGCGCATTCGTTTGGTGGATCGACTGCTGCAGCCTTTGCGCTCCGGCATCCCGACAAGACCGCCGGGCTGGTGCTTGTCGCCGCCGCCACGCATCCGTGGGATGGCGGTCGCACCTCCTGGTATTACGAACTGACCGCCAAGCCGGTTATCGGCTGGCTGTTCTCGCAGACGGTCACCCTGCCGGCAGGCCTCGGGCGCATCGCCGCCGCGACCGGCTGCGTGTTCGCGCCTAACGCGACGCCGCCAAACTATCTGCGCCGCGCCTCGATTGAGCTGGTGTTGCGCCCTTCGGCGTTTCGGGCGAACGCAATTGACGTTTATGGCCTCTACCCGTGGTCGCAGAAGAATGCTGCGCGTTATCCCGAGATCACCGCCCCCACTGTCGTGATCTCCGGCAATCGCGACACCGTCGTCTATGAGGAACTGCACTCCATCGGCCTCGCCCGCGACATCGAGGGTGCGGAGCTGCTGTGGATCGAGAACCTCGGCCACAAGCCGGACTGGATCGCGCCTGAACTCACCCTGGCCGCTATAGAAAAGCTCTCCGGCCATGAGCGCGACCTGCAGGCGATGGCGCGGCAGGTCGAGACCCGCATCGCGTCTGATCGTCAGGGCGCGGGCATTTGCTACGACCCAGATATGCCGGGCGAGCAACTTCCGGTCGACCTTGCGCTCCCGGCGCAACCACGGCAGGAAGAGATCACAAACTGAGTGTGAGCATGCCGATGGTACGCCTTTCTCTACTGACCTGCCTGATCTGCCTGGGCACAGGTGCGGCCCCGGCACAGGACGCGGGATATCCGGGTTCGCTCAGTGAGGCCGACGGCAAGCGCATCATCGAACTGTTCAAGGACAGCGACAAGGCGCTTGGCGACAGCGCAACCCGTTTTGCGCATTTCAAGGATCTGATCCGCCCGATGCCGCTGGGGGCCGATCTTGAGGATGCTCCCGGCGCTGTGCCTGGGATCTCTTCGCTGACCATTCAGTCGGCAAGGGGCACAGACAGCGTGTTTGATCTGAACTTCTCCACCCTGGCTGCCGCAGACAGTTTCCGCGATCAGGTGAGCGCGGCTTTCGGCGCGCCTGACCCTGCCTGCACCAACGCCACCGAAGCGCACTGGTCGCCGCGCGAGGGCCTTTCGCTCCGGCTGCAGATTACAGACTTCAAGGGTGCTGCGGGTGCAACCTTCGCGCTGCGCGGTGCCGACCCGCTCGATGCAAATTGCGGGCGCAGTTCCAGCGGCAAGGACAGGCTGGTCGATGTCGAGAAGTCCACGGCTTTCTTCAAGCGCCTGAGCGTTGAGCCGCCACCTTTCAACGATCCCGAAAAGATGGCCGAGTGGGTCAAGCCCTACGGCACCGGCGAGTCATCAACGGTGGAATGCCAGACCGACATTTATATGCCTGAGACTGCTCATCTGCCGGGTCTGGACACGCTTATGGTGACATTGCGGACCTGTCCGCCAGGCCCGGAATCGCGGCCATCAGGCATAAGCATCTTTGCCGGCACAACTGACATGTATGCGCTTGATCGCCTGCGTCAGGCGCTTGCAGCGGCTTACGGCGAAAAGGACGCGGCGTGCAGCAATGGCGAGCGCAGCGTCTGGAAGGTTAAAGACAATCTGACCGTGGTGCTTGTTCCGATGTTCACCACCAACGGCCTGCTGATCTATGACGCCCCGACGACCATCATGGGGGACTGCAAACCCACATAGGCTGCGACATTCAGCCATGATTGCGTCATGCGTTTGTGAAACCCTGACGCAATCATGACATTGACAATTCCCAGGCCATCCGCCACCTCAACACCAGTATCGCCAGTGGAGCCACCGGCAATGTCCGGATATTTCTCATCTCCCTTCCCGCGCCGCGCATCGGTCGGCGTTGATGTCGGCGGCGTCACCGTCGGCGGCACCGCGCCTGTTGTCGTGCAGTCGATGACCAACACTGACACAGCTGACATCGACGCGACGGTTGCGCAGGTCGCCGCCTTGCACCGTGCCGGCTCCGAGATCGTGCGCATCACAGTCGACCGTGACGAGAGCGCCGCCGCTGTGCCGAAAATCCGCGAGCGTCTTGAGCGCGTCGGGGTATTCGTACCGCTGGTCGGCGACTTCCACTATATCGGCCACAAGCTGCTGGCTGACCATCCGGCTTGCGCCGAGGCGCTGGCGAAGTATCGCATCAATCCGGGCAATGTCGGCTTCAAGGACAAGAAGGACAAGCAGTTCGCCGATATCGTCGAGATGGCGATCAAGCATGACAAGCCGGTGCGCATCGGCGTCAACTGGGGCTCGCTCGACCAGGAATTGCTGACCCGGCTGATGGACGAGAACGCGGCGAACGGCTCGCCGATGTCGGCGCTTGATGTCATGCGCGAGACGATCGTGCAGTCGGCCATCCTGTCGGCCAATCTGGCCGAGGAGATTGGGCTTGGCCGCGACAAGATCATTCTGTCGGCAAAAGTGTCAGGCGTGCAGGATCTGATCTCGGTCTATACCGAGCTCGCCAAACGCTCGAACCACGCGCTGCATCTTGGCCTCACCGAGGCCGGCATGGGCTCCAAGGGCATTGTCGCCTCGTCGGCGGCCATGGGCATCCTGTTGCAGCAGGGCATTGGCGACACGATCCGCATTTCGCTGACGCCGGAGCCAAATGGCGACCGCACACGCGAGGTGCAGGTCAGCCAGGAACTGCTGCAGACGATGGGCTTCCGCCAGTTCATCCCGATTGTCGCGGCCTGCCCGGGCTGCGGCCGCACCACCTCGACGGTGTTTCAGGAGCTGGCGCAGAACATCCAGGAAGATATCCGCCGCAACATGCCGATCTGGCGCGAGAAATACCCGGGCGTCGAGGCGCTGAAGGTGGCAGTCATGGGCTGCATCGTCAACGGTCCCGGCGAGTCCAAGCACGCCGATATTGGCATCTCGCTGCCGGGCACAGGTGAAACACCATCCGCGCCCATCTTCATCGACGGCGTGAAGGCGGCGACGCTCAAGGGCCCGAACATCGCCGCCGATTTCGAGAAAATGGTGGGCGACTATATCGAACAGCGCTTCGGCCAGGGCGGTAAGGTTGCTGCGGAGTAGGGCCTGGACAGTGGCTGCCTGGCTCACTGCCCTGGCAATCACGTCACCCGCGCTGGCCCAGCCCGCACCACCCTTCACGCCGCCGCCGCTGCCGCAGTTGACCCCGCTCACCGAGCTCCCTGGCCAGCCCAAGCTGCCGCCCAGGACGGCGGACACCAAACCCATTGACCGCATCTGCGACCTGATCGAGCACCATGCCGAAGCCAACGGCCTGCCACGTGACTATTTCGCCCGCCTGATCTGGAAGGAATCGCGCTTCGATGAAAAGGCAGTGAGCCCGGTCGGTGCGCAGGGCATTGCCCAGTTCATGCCGGCCACTGCCAAAGCGGTCGGGCTGGCCGACCCGTTCGACAAGGAGCAGGCCATTCCCGCCTCTGCCAAACATCTCGCAGAGCTGCGTCGCAATATGGGCAACCTCGGCCTTGCTGCCGCAGCCTATAATGCCGGCGAGGGGCGCATCGGGCGCTGGCTGAATTCCGGCGGGTTCCTGCCACTGGAGACCGAGCTTTACGTGCTCGACATCATGGGCGAGGACGCCTCGAACTTCATGGCGCGCGGGCATCAGGGCACGTCGCGCCCGCTCGACAAGAAGCTGGAGTTCAAGGGGGCGTGCCGCAAGCTGCCGATCATCATGTCGCGCACCGTGCCGATGTCGCGCGTCAAACAGAAGGCCTGGGGCATTCAGGTGGCCGGGAATTTCCGCCGTGCTGCCGCCATGCAGCAATGGAACCGCGAGCGGGCCCGTTTCTCGATCCTGCGCCAGTATCAGCCGGTGGTCAGCCGGGTGCGCTCACCCATCGGCCGCCGCGGCATTTATGCGGTGCGTATTGGCGTCGACAGCCGTGCCAGCGCCGACCAGATCTGTGCGCAACTGCGCAGCGCCGGGGGTGCCTGCGTTGTGACGCGGAACCGTTAGCTGTTGATCGCAATGCGAAAATCGCGTCTATCGCCAGCATGAACACTCCAGAGTCCCGCGATCCCTTTCCGCCAGGAGCAGGCTGGTTCAGCAAATTCTTCTGGACATGGCTGCACAGAAGTGACGCGAGCGTCTCCTGGCGCTGGGCAGGCTGCTCGGCCTTCGTCCTCGGGTTCACGGCACTTGCGGGAACGATTGGCTCCAGTCTGGCCATTGGATGCGGGATGGTCGCGCTTGCCTATTGGCTGCTCGACCCGCAGCGTTTTGCGTTCAATCGCAGGGAGCGGCTGATCAGCTACATCTGCCTTGCGTATTTCCTGGTTGTCGTCGCCTTCTCGTTCACGCGTCCGGACACGTTCGGTGCGCTCAACGTGTCGCAGAAAATCTTTCCACTGGTGCTGATGCTTCCACTCATGCCGGCCTTGCGTGAGTTCTATCAGGACTACTGGGACCGATGGGTAGCCATCGGGCTGATTGCCGGTGGCGTCTGCGCGGGACTTTTCGCCATAGGCTATGCCGCTTTGTACGCCCCCCTGCGTGTCGAGGCGCTGAGCGGCAATGCGTTGCTGTTCGCCTATCTTTGTGCCGCTCTGGTCCTGTTCAATCTGATCCTGTCCAGCGTCAGCAGAAACCAGGTGCGTACGGGCTTCCTTCTGGCCGCGATGTTCGCCTACATCGCAGTGGTCCTGTCGGGCAGCCGCGGCATTCTGTTGATCATCACGCTGCTGGTGGCGTTGATCGTGTTCCTGAACATGATCGACCATTATCGCCGGTCAGGGGTCAGGGCGTTTCGCCTGGCGGCTGTGAATGTGGCGGTGATTGGCGGCCTGCTGGCAGCCCTTTACGGGGCCGGCGCTTTCACGATCGTGGAGTCCAGGTTCGAGCACTTCCGGGACACGATTACAGGCGAGGCCGGGCAGAACCCGGAAGAGTCGACGTCACTTCGATTGAGCCTGATGCGCGCCAGCGTGTCTGCTTTCATGTCGAATCCGGTGGTCGGTTACGGCCGTCAACATGTGATCCAGGCCGCAAACGACCAGTTCCCGGATGACCCCGAGTATGGCTTCACGCATTTGCACAATGCGTATCTTTCCGATGCGGTCGGCTCGGGAATAGCTGGTCTGCTTGCCTATTGTGCCGTGCTCCTGACCCCACTTATAGCGAGCGCCGGGCTGCCACGGCATCTACGCCAGATCGCTATCTTCTATGCATTGCTTGTGGCGGCAGACGGGTTGCTCAATATCGGTTTCTATCACGATATCACTGCCTCCTATTTCGGGTATGCTGTCTGTTTCCTTGCCAGCCGGAGGCGGCAAGGCGACCGGCAATGGGAGCCGCAACCAGAGCCACGCGCCGGTGCTGGCTGAGGTTCAGGTTTTCCGTTCGACGATGAATCGGGCAGCAGCCCGAAGCAGGTCTGCCTTCTCGTCAAACGGGGACAACAGGTCGTCTGCCTGTCGTGCCAGACCTTCAAGCTGCGCCCGCGCCCAATCCTGGCCATAGAGGCCGACCAGCGTTGCCTTGCCGGCAGCAGCGTCCTTGCCTGTAGCCTTGCCCATTGCCTGTGGCGTGGCGACAACATCCAGCAGATCATCCGAGAGCTGGAAGGCCAGACCGATGGCCGAACCGAACTCGGCGAGACGCTCGCGATCCCCGGTTTCGGCACCCGACAGGATCGCCCCGGCCTCGCAGGCGAAGCGGATCAGCGCGCCGGTCTTCATCGCCTGCAGCCGGATGATGCCGGCCTCATCGGGCGCGTTCTTTTCGGCAGCGAGGTCAAGCGCCTGCCCACCCACCATGCCGCCAAGGCCTGATGCGCGCGACAATGCCAGCATCAGTGCAACCTTGCGGTCACTGCGCAGACGCGTTGCCGGATCGGCGATAATGTCGAAGGCCAGCGTGAGCAGGGCATCTCCAGCGAGGATGGCGGTCGCCTCGTCAAACGCCCTGTGCACCGTCGGCTGGCCGCGGCGCAGATCATCGTCGTCCATGGCCGGCAGATCGTCATGCACGAGCGAGTAGCAGTGGATACATTCCAGCGCGGCGGCCACGCGCAGAGCGGCAAGCTCATCATCGCCGCCAAACAGGGCCGCACTTTCCATCACCAGAAAGGGTCGTAGCCGTTTGCCGCCGTTCAGCACGCCGTGGCGCATCGCGGCGACCAGATGCGCGGGACGCTCCACCTCGCCATCATCGGCGGCTGTGCCGAGCAGCGTATCCAGCAGCGACTCGACCTGAGCCGCGCGGCCCATAAGCGCCAGTTCGAACAGTTGATCCGTCATCTGCACCATGGCTGAGGCATTTACGGCATTGCGTCCTGTGGTCAAGCAGCCGTGATGCCGTCACATCGTTGCCATATGCGTTTCGTCTCGTTAATCCGGAACAACAAGATGGGAAGGGCAGGTTGACCGAGACACGGATTGAGCCGGTTTTGGATTTTCCGGGCCTGATCGAGCCTCAGGTGGAGCGAAACGTGGCAGCGCCACGAAAACCGGGTAAGGGAACAGGGACGTTCAGGAAATGGCTGCGCAGGGCGATCGTCGCTTTGTGCATACTCATCCTGCTGCCTTTCCTGCTGACTTTGCTGTACGTGCCTTCCTTCGTGCGGCCGGTCTCCACCCTGATGCTGGGCGACCTGATCACGCTCAAGGGTTATGACCGCCAGTGGGTCGACTATGATGATATCGCGCCGGTCATGGCGCGCACCGTCATCATGTCCGAGGATGGGCAGTTCTGTGCCCACAAGGGCGTTGATCTCGGCGAGTTGAAGGGCGTGGTGCAGGATGCGTTGTCGGGCGAATCGACGCGCGGCGCTTCCACCATCACCATGCAGACGGTGAAGCACCTCTATCTCTGGAACAGCCGCTCATTCATTCGCAAGGGTGCGGAAATCCCGCTGGCGCTCTATTTCGACCTGATTGTGCCGAAGCAGCGCATCATGGAGATTTACCTGAACATTGCCGAGTGGGGCGACGGGATCTATGGCGTCGAGGCCGCTGCGCAGCACTATTTCAAGGTGCCGGCGAAGAACCTGACGCCCCGGCAGGCTGCGCTGTTGACGATTGCGCTGCCCAATCCCGCAACGCGCAACCCCAAGGTATTGCCGCGGGAGTTGCAGCCATTGTCACGCCGCATCCAGGCGCGTGCCTCGCGCTCCGGCGGCTATGACGGGTGTCTGTGAGGCACGGCCTCAGTTCACGGTATCCGGCAACACCTGCTCGCGCCTCGCGATAAAGTCCCGCAGTGCCTCCGCAGTATCATCGGGGAGCTTTGGCTCCTCATACTCGCGCAGCATTGCCCGCGCCTTTTCGCGCCCGCGCGTCTCGTGATCTTTTGCGCCTTCGGCGTTCCATTGCTCATAGGAGTTGAAGTCCATCGAGGTCGGCATGAAGAAGGCGGATTCGAAATGGTCCAGAGTGTGCTGGGTGCCGAGGAAATGCCCGGCCGGACCGACCTCGCGGATAGCTGCAAGCGCGTCCTTGAAATCATCGAAGGATACCCCACCGGCATATTTGTACCAGCCGGCCAGTTGCTCGCCATCAGTCACGAACTTTGAATAGCTGCAGGTCAGCCCTGCCTCGAGCCAGCCGGCGGAATGCCAGATGTAATTTGCGCCGGCGAGGATCGCGGCATGCATCAGCATGTTCGCCTCATAGCCGGCCTGCGCGTCATTCAGTTTGGAGCCGA
>CAYZQP010000134.1:10157-10573 GCA_964480545.1 uncultured Mesorhizobium sp.
ACATGGAAACCTGAGGTACGCCAGGGCAGCCGGTATTTCCGCGCCAGCGCGCCCATCAGATACATCATCTGTGCAGCCTCCGGCGTTCCGCCCATGGGCGCGCCGGTTTTCATGTCGACGGCGACCATGAACTGGCCGTAAATCTGCGGCGAGCCCGGGCGGATCAGCTGGGTGAAGGCAACGCCTGCCAGCGCCTCGGCGTTGACCTGCGCAACTGCGCCGACTGATGAGGCGGAAGTGGAGGCACCACACAGCGCAAACGGCGCCAGGATCAGCGGCTGGTTGTGCCGCGCATAGACGCGCATTGCGTCCAGCATCGTCGTGTCCCAGACCAGTGGCGAGTTGCAGTTGGTGATCGCAACCAGCACCGGATTGTCGCGCACCATGTCGGCAAGGCCCGTCTTGCCGGCGATGTT
>CAYZQP010000135.1:0-5460 GCA_964480545.1 uncultured Mesorhizobium sp.
GCGATGCGGGGATCTATAGCAAGGACACGACCGATGTGAAGGTTCGCGAGGTTGCCGTGAGCCAGAGCGCCAGCGACGGCATCCGGCTGGAGAATGTCGCGGGCGCAGAGATTACAGACAGTTCTATCCGCGATCTCTTCATGTGCGAGAGCAGCACACAGTGCCAATTCTCGATCAATAACCCGAATGTCGCGCCATATGCGGCAATCAGCGCGCTTGGCACGAGCGGGCTGACGGTGCGCAACACTGCTATCGACAGCGTTACCTATGGCATATTTGCGGGCAGCCGCATCGATGAGAGCGACTGGCCGCCGGTACTGGCGAACGAGGCGTCCGGTATCACCATCGAGGATGTGGCTATCACCAGATCGCGGCGCGAGGGCATTCTGCTGGTCGCGGCGAATGATGTGGCGATGAACCGGGTGCGCATCGACAATTCCGCGCTTGAGCGCAGTATGGATCTGGTTGTGCTGCAGGGAACCTCGGACGTGCGTGCAAAGGATATCACGCTGATTGGCGGCATAAACGGGCTGATGCTGGTGGCCTCGACGACGCTGCCGACGACGACAACCAACGTGCGCTTTGACGGTCTGTCGATCTCTGATGCCAGCAATTCCGGCATCTTCCTGAACCCGGTCAGCGACGTGCATTTCAGCAATGTGAGCATCGCCAATCCGGGCACCTATGGTGCGTTCATCTATGGCAGTGACTGGGAGTTCCTCGGTGGGCCGGTGAAGGATGCCAGCTTCACCAATATGCGGATCAGCAATGCGGGCGAGGCCGGGCTGCATTTCCTCGGGCCGACCGTCAATCTGCGCGGCGACGTTGCCGTGACGGGCGCGCCCAGGGACTGCCTCGTCTCGGCCTTCGGCAGCTTCATCAATGGGTCGCTGACGCAGGACGACGGCTCGGTTTTAACCGTGAATGGTCAGCCGCTGGACGAAGGCAATTTCCTCGACCGCTGCAACTGATATCAGGCCGGCTGCGCGAGCGGGGCCGGCGGTATGCGGCCGGCGCGCAGTTCGACCCAGTAAGACAGAGCCGCGACTGACGTTGCGACCAGCAAGGCGGCTGCGCCAATCAGCGGGATGGTCGCATAGGCCATGCCGCCATCGAGCAGCACGGCACCCAGCGAGGCTGCCAGCGCAATTCCGATGTTGAAGCCGGACGGGATGAGGGCGGCAGCCAGATTCGGGGCGTCGGCAGTCCAGGTGATGATGCGGGTCTGGATCGGCGCGCCAATGGCGAAGTTCATCGCACCCCAGACGATCAGCACGCCGATCATCGCCGTGGGCGTGGCGCTGACCATGTACATGACGAACAGCGTCAGCGTCTGGATGGCCAGCAGCGTGATCAGACCCGGCATCAGGCTCCAGTCGGCAATACGGCCACCGAGGAAGACGCCGATGGTGGAGCCGACGCCGATCAGCAGCAGCACCCAGGGGATCTGCGATGCCGTAAGGCCGGTGACCTGGCCAAGCAGCGGCGCGATATAGGTGAAGGGCAGCATCTGGCCGATCATCAGCAGCAGCATCAGGATCAGGCAGGTCCAGACCTGTTGGCGGCCAAGCACGCGCACCTCGCGCCCCAGCCCGCCCGGCGTGTGAGCCGGGCCGACATTGGCTGGCAGCAGCGCGATCAGCGCCAGCGCTGCGACAATACCCAGTGCCAGCATCGCCCAGAAGGTGGCGCGCCAGCCGAAGCTCGCGCCAATCGCAGCCCCCACAGGTACGCCGATGACGGTGGAGACAGTGAGGCCAGCGAGGATCAGCGCAATTGCCATGCCGCGGCGGGTCGGTGGCACAAGGCCGGTGGCGACCACCATGGCGACGCCGAAGAACGTGCCATGTGCGATTGCCGTTGCGGCCCGGAACGCCAGCATCGAGGCGAAGTCAGGTGCCAGCGCGCAGGCCAGCTGTCCCGCGATGAAGACGATGAGCAGGCCGAGGATGAGCGGCTTGCGGCGGATGCGGGCGGTGGAGATCGTCAGCAGCGGCCCGCCAATGGCGACCCCCAGCGCGTAGCCCGACACGAGATAGCCGGCGGTCGGCACGCTGACGCTCAGACCCGACGCGACATCCGGCAGGATGCCTGCGATGACGAATTCGGTGGTGCCGAAGGCGAAGGCGGCGAGAAACAGTGCGAAGAGGGCGGGCATGGACGTGATTCCGGATGGGACGCCGCTAGACCATTTTGCGGGTCGTGCTGCAATCCAGATGTGCTTGGCCAGCCTCAAGTTTTGCTAAAGCCAGGATGGTATGCGTTCTTGTTTTGTGCTATTTGCGTTTGACGTCTTTCCGGGACCGCGCAGCGGGACCCGGAAACCAGAGCTGTACGGGTGGTTGTTGGGCGAGGCGATGCAATTCGGATGTCTGGCTGGGTGTACATCATGGCGTCGAGGCGAAATGGGACGATCTACGTTGGAGTTACCAGCGACTTGCAGGGACGCGCGTTCGAACATCGGTCAGAGGAGGTCAAGGGTTTCACCAGCAAGTATGGGTGCAAGCTGCTGGTCTGGTACGAGCGGCACGACAATATTGTCGAGGCGATTTCGCGCGAGAAGGAGCTCAAGAAATGGAGGCGCTCGTGGAAGCTCTTTCTTGTTGAGAGTTTCAACGCTGAATGGGCCGACCTTTATGAGACTTGCTACGAGAGAGATAATCCGTCTGAAGCGATCAGAGTGAGGGAGAGGGCCTCACAATAAAAACAGATAGTTACATCCGTCTGTGGCAGTGTTCAGAAGTCACATCTCTGGATTCCGGGTTCCGCTACGCGGCCCCGGAATGACGCCAAGGCTGGACCCGGAGCGGCTGGCAAATCTGCTTCCGGGTCAACGTAAGGCTCTAAGAAACCGGATGGGCGGAGCAATCCGTCCATCCACTCCGTTTATATAGCACAAAGCCCGAAAATATCCAATAAGCACGAGACCATGCGCTTTACCCCAAGCTTCCTCGACGAGATTCGCGACAAGGTGCCGATTTCATCGGTGATCGGCACGCGCGTGACCTGGGACAGGCGCAAGACCAATGCCGGGCGGGGCGATTACTGGGCCTGCTGCCCGTTTCACGGCGAGAAAAGCCCGTCCTTCCACTGCGAGGACAAGAAGGGGCGCTATCATTGCTTCGGATGCGGGGTGACGGGTGACCATTTCCGGTTCCTGACCGAGCTTGACGGGATGAGCTTTCCCGAGGCTGTCGAAAAGATCGCCGATATGGCGGGTGTGCCGCTGCCGGCGCGCGACGAGGCGGAGGAGCGGCGCGAAAAGCAGCGGGCGACGCTGACCGACGTCATGGAAATGGCGACGAAGTTTTTCGAGCAGCAACTGCAATCGGCCGCCGGAGCGAGGGCGCGCGCCTATCTGCGTGAGCGGGGGCTGACCCCGGCAACGCAGACTGCGTTCCGGCTGGGCTTCGCGCCGGACAGTCGCAATGCGCTGAAGGAACATCTGGCTGCCAGGGGCGTGGATAAGGATCAGATCGAGGCCTGCGGGCTGGTGCGGTTCGGGCCGGATGTGCCTGTGTCCTACGACTATTTCCGCGACCGCATCATGTTCCCGATCCCGGATTCGCGCGGCAAGATCATCGCCTTTGGCGGGCGCGCCATGGCGGCCGATGCGATGGCGAAATACATGAATTCGCCCGACACCGAGCTGTTCCACAAGGGCAACGTGCTGTTCAACTATGTGCGGGCGCGCAAGTCCCTGCAGAAGGGCGGTGCCGTTATCGCCGTTGAAGGCTACATGGACGTGATCGCGCTGGCGCAGGCCGGTTTTGATCAGGCCGTGGCGGGGCTCGGCACAGCGCTGACCGAGAACCAGCTGGAGCTGCTCTGGCGGCTCTCGCCGGAGCCGATGCTCTGCTATGACGGCGATGCGGCCGGACTGAAGGCTGCGCAGCGCGCTGCCGATCTGGCGCTGCCGTCCATCGGGCCTGGCCGTTCGCTGCGCTTTGCGATTTTGCCGGAAGGGCAGGATCCCGACGATCTGGTGAAGCAGGGCGGACCGGAGGCGTTTCGTGCGGTTTTGTCAGATGCACGCCCGATGGTCGATATGCTGTGGAGCCGCGAGACGGCAGGCGGTGTGTTCGACACGCCGGAAAAGCGCGCGGAGTTGGGCAAGCGCCTGCGCGAGATAGCCAGCCGCATTCGCGACGAGAGCGTGCGCTACCATTACCAGCAGGAGTTGCGCGAGCGGGTCGATGTTTTCTTTGGCTCGACGCGCGGCGCACAGCGTCAGGCCGGGCGCAAGGGAGATGGGCGTGGCGGACCGCAGGGCAGAAACAATCAGGCGAAGGAGCGCGTTGCGGTGTCGGACAGTCTGGCGCGTTCGGCGCTGGTGAAGCGCGCCGGCGGGCCGATGCCACTGCGCGAGGCGGTGCTGGTGGTGACGCTGGTCAATTACACGATGCTGGCCGAGCAATATTTCGATGATGTCGAGAGCCTCGATCTGTCGCACCGCGAGTTGCGGCAGGTGCTGGATGTGGTGGTCGACGTGCTGGCGCACCGCGAGGATCATGGCCGCGAGGCGATGCTCTCGGCGATCGGGCTGGCTGAACTGATGCCGGTATGGGAGCGCGCGCAGGAGCATGTGAAAAACAGCTACCAGTGGCCCGCGCTGGAAGGTGCGTCGCTGGAGGATGCGCATGACGCATTTGTGCAGGTGCTGAAGCTGCATATTGGCGCGCGCAGCCTTGAAGCTGAGCTTAAGTCGGCAGAGACTGCGGTGGCCAGCGAACCTACCGAAGAGAATTTCAGGCACCTCGTGGCCGTGCAGCAGCAATTGCGCGACATGCAGGCTGCCGAAGCGCTGATCGAGGGATTTGGGGTAGGCTCGGGTAGGGCGGGGAAAAACTAACCCTGCGGCTTGTCTGCGAGGCGCCTCGGGTTGATCTCGACCGAGGGTGCAACCGGTGGCTCGGTCGAGGCAACCGGCGGTGGTTCCACAGGCGTTTCCGGTGCCTGCGGGGCACCGTTGGACAGATTGACCGAGATGCCGAAAATCTTCCACTGGCGGTCGGCTGGGGCGAACAACAGCTCGAAATTCACCTGGGTCGGCACGGACGGGAAGAAACCGGCCATGTGCAGCATGCCGTTCGGCTCGATCTGGGGAAGCAGCGTCAGCTGCGGCTCAAGCACCGCGATGCCGCCAAGGTCGATCTGCTGCTGACGATGGCCGGCGAAAATCTCGGCCAGTCGTGCAGCAGTATTGACCTGGAAGCCGGGCGCGCCGAGGTCGCGCAGCACGGTGTAGTTGCCGGACTTGTTTGCCTGATCGAGCGCAAGAAGCGTCGAGCGAACAAGGATCAGGACGGCGTTCTTGTCCAGATTGGCCGGGACCGGTGCCTTTTGCGGCGCGGGCTTCGCGGCACGCTGGCTCTTGCCGCTGTTCTGGGCGCTGGCTGGCGAAAAGCTGGACGCCAGGGGCAGGGCGCACAGGGCGAGAGCCAGCGCCGTCAAGGCAGC
>CAYZQP010000135.1:5470-10092 GCA_964480545.1 uncultured Mesorhizobium sp.
AAGGCAGCGCGGGCCGTTGCAGGTTTGACCCTACCAGGCAAGGGTCATGCCCGCGCGGCCACCGACGGTGCCCTGGCTCGCGCCGACGCCAAGACCTCCATGCAGGATGAAGTTTTCGCTCAGCCTTGCCTGCGCTGTGCCGGCAAAAGCGTTCTCGCCCTCAAAGCCACCCCAGTTCAGCGACACGGCATAGTTCTTGTCGGCAGGCAGGCCGGCGCCGGCCATCGCCATCGCCATGGCAGCACCCTCGAAGGCCTGGTCAATGCGGCCGTCGAGGCGATTGAAGCCGCTGTTCATATCTGCCTGCAGGCCGGTAACGCGGTTGTCCAGCGCGGCAATCGCATTGGTGTTTGAAGTCGTGCGGGCATCAAGATCGAGGATGCGCCCGGTGTGTTCGGCGGTCAGCGAGAAGAGCGAGGTGATCTGGGTGGTGTGGGTCGCGGTGGTGGTCTCGACTGCCGCAACCCTGTTGGTGTTTGAGGTAATGCGGGTGTCGTGAGCGGCCAGTGTCTCGTCCTGCTCGATGTTTTTCTGCTCGGTCTGGGTGATCCTGTCGCCCTGAAGAACGACCGCTCCGGCAATGATCTGGGTCGCCTGGTTCAGGCTCTGGATCTGGTTGCCCTGGATACCGACCGTCGTCGTCAGACCCTGCGTGGTCTGGTTCAGACCCTGAATCTGGTTTCCGTGGTTGGCAACCGTGTTCTGCAGGCCGGTCACAGCGCCGTTCAGCGCCTGGACCTGCTGCGGCAGATTTTCGAGTGTAGCGACATTGAAGGTCGAGGTTGCCAGATTGCCGCTGGCATCAGAGGTGACCAGGTATTTCGTGCCGGACTGGGCTCCCTTGCTGGCGTCCGAATTGATGCCTGCGAGTGTGTAGCTGTTATTCACATTGCCAAGGGATACCTGGTTGTCGCGCGACGTCTGGACACCGGCACCAATCGCTGCCGAGCCGATGAAATTGGCCGTCGAGTTTGCCCCAATCACCGTCGCGTAGGAGTTGTTGGCCTGCGCCAGGTATCCGACTGCGGTCGAGAGCTCGAGGCCGTTGGTGCCGAGACCCGCCTCTGCGCCCGAGCCGATTGCAGTATGATATCGGTTGGGCGCAATCTGATTGTCCTCGCCCGCTCTGGCGAGGGCCCCGACCGCAAGGCTCTGCCCGAACGCGTTGGAATTGTACCCCACCGCTGTATCAAGGTTGCTGTCGCCGGGTCGATCATCCGAGCTTGCGCCAGTGTATGCGCCGAAGCCCAGCGCAGTGGATTGGCCGCCAACGGTCTTTGCGGCATTGCCGCAGGCATAGGAGTTGAAGTTGCCGTTGTCGTCACCGTCGCCGCAATCGCCGGCCAATGCCGGGGCAGGGGCAAGCAGGACGGTGGTCAGAAGACCGGCTGCGGCAAGGCTCAACATGCCCGGAAGCAGGGATTGAGGCGCGCTGGTTGCAGCGGCGCGTATGGCCGGGCGCGCGATCCTGGCGGCGTTCATGTTTGAAAAGGTCATTGTGGCTTCCGAGCAGACGAGTCCGGGCATATTGCCGGGTCTTGCGGCACCGGGTAGCTGGCATTTGCCGGGGAAACATGCAGGCCACCGGCGCCGTTCACTGGCGATCCCTGTCAAATGACGGGGATACAGTTTGTCGCCAATCCGTAAACTCGCGTTTTTTCAGTTTACAAGATTGCCGGTGGCCTGCAGTTTTTGAGGGTGGTGCGGGTTCGCCTTCGAGGATCGGATGGAGAGACACTCTGCAGAACTGATCGCTGAAGCGGTTGGCTCGGTTTACGAGGCTGCCTACAATCAGGCGCTTTGGCCACAGGCCCTACGGTCGGTTGGCAACCTGCTTGGGGCATCCAGAGCCTGCATTGTCCGCCATGCCTCGGACCCCGATGGATCGCGCTTCAGTGAGTCCGTGGGGTCATACCATGATCCCGAGATTGGCTCGCTGGCGGCGACTGACGATCAGGCGCTCGATCCGCTTGTGCGCCGTATGCAGGCGCAAACGGCGGGTCTGGTTTACCGCCGGCGCGACATTGTTGATGAGGACGCGTTCAGGCAGAGGTCGCTTTATCAGGACTGGATGCGGCCAAGGCAGATGGACGAGGCAGCAAATTGCAACCTGGTGATCCTGGGTAGCAAGTTCTGGTCGCTTGATGTGTCGCGGCCGGGCAGTTTCGGTGCTTTCGACGCCCACGAAATGAACCTGCTCCAGCTTATGGTTCCGCACATTCTCCGCGCGGGGCAGATCGGCGAGACTCTTGACGGCACACTCGCGGTGGATTCGATCTATCGGAGCGTGCCGCTGGGGCTGCTTGTGGCCGATACTGCATTGAACGTAAGCCATATGAATCCAAGTGCTGAAGCATTCCTGTGCCGGGCCGACTCGCCATTGACGCTCAGGGCCGGACGTCTCGTCACCGCAACGCGTCGCGATGCTGACCTTATGATGAAGCTTGTTGCCCAATGTTGTGCAGCGCCGCTGGAAGGCAGTTCCGATGCCGGCGGCGGGCTCATTCTTGCCGATGCGAGGGGTGTCGCCGGTCTCAGGCTCAGCGTCACGGTCTCGCGTTTGCCGCCGAGCCGCATCTATGGTCTCAGCCGGCAGGACTGCGCTGCAATCATGGTGCGGGAGATCGCGGTGAGGCCGGCCGGCGAACTGGTGAGTGCCTTGCCTGGACTGTTCAATCTCACACCCGCCGAGGCGAAGCTCACCGCAGCACTGGTTGCCGGCAAGGCGCTGCGGCAGGCTGCGGCCGATCAGGGCATCCAGTTCTCGACAGCGCGCCATTACCTGGAGCTGATTTTTCCGCAAAACCAACACGCATCGTCAGGGCGAGCTTATCGCACTGATCAAGTCGAGTATGCCGCTCACCTAGGGACAGGTGGCTCAGAAATTGGAGAAGACCTGAGTCAACCGGTTGTCTCGGGCGATGCTGACCGGGGTGACGATGTCCTGATTGTTCAGCCTGGCGATACAGGCCTCTTTCGTACCACCTTTGCAATCCGGGTGCTTCTCCCAACGACGGTCAATCAGCGCCACCGCGCTGGCGACGCTGATGTTCAGGTCGCCAACCTTTTCGACTGTGCCAATCGGGACGCCTGCAGCCTTGAAGGCACGATATGGCAACTCGCTGCAGTAGATGGCGTCGTCTGCAAGGCGAAAATAGAGATCGTATGGCTTGCCCATATCCTTGCTGGCCGCATGGATGATCCTGTCAGCGGTGGCCGGCGGGAGATCAGGCATGCGGTAGATTGAATAGCGCCGGTCCTTTCCGCGTGACAGGAATTCATCGAGGCCGGTCTCCATGACAACCCGGCCTGCCTCGATCACCACCGGTCCGGTGCTGGTCATTCTGATGATGCCCATATGTGTATAGGCACTGCCTGTCGCTGCGCGTACGGCGACTGATTGCCGACCGGTTGTTTCCTGAAAGACCAGATCACCCTGACGGAAATCGCTGAAGGGCAGGGGGTCTGCAGACGCAGGGACGGCAACGAGCAGTGCAATTGCGGCGAGGAGGGTCAGCCGGGTTTCTGGATGGGACATGGTCGGGATCATGGGGGCTCCTGATGCAGGTCGCTTCAGCCTGATGGCGTGAATGGACCGCGACAGGGCGAGTTTGCGCAAGTTTCGTGCAGTCAACTGCGCGTGATTGCCCGCAGCATCGCCGACATGGTTACCAAATGATTCGATTTCTTAACCCGAATCAGTTGTTAACACTTGACCTTCCGCAGATTCGATGGATTCAACGCCTCGATTCGACGGGGATGGTCGTCCACGCCATATATGGGGTGGGCAGGAATGCCGCATATACTGGATTTAACAGGCCATGCACCCCACCTAATGGAGGCAAGATCCGCAGCGCCCGGCCGAGTATGCCGGTGAGGCCGGATCGTTTGCCTCCGCAACGCGTTCAAGTAGGAGCAGCTTTGGCACAGGTCAGCCAGAGCGCGCTGCCCAGGAAGATAAAGAATGGCAACCAAGGCACCCAAGGTTACAAAAGCGACCAAGGATAAGGAAGAGGTTGAAAACGAACGCGAGACCACGACTGATGGTCCGCTGCTCGACCTTTCGGATGACGCCGTCAAAAAGATGATCAAGGCCGCGAAGAAGCGCGGCTATGTCACCCTGACCGAGCTCAATGCCGTACTTCCTTCGGAAGAAACCGATCCTGATCGCATCGAGGACATCAATGCGATGCTTTCGGATATGGGCATCAACGTCGTCGAGGATGACGAGGCCGGCGAGCAGGAAGAGGCCGAGTCCGACGCCGAGGAAGACGCCAACGAACTGGCCGAGCAGACCGGCACTGCCGTAGCTGCCGTTGCCAAAAAAGAGCCGACCGATCGCACCGACGACCCGGTGCGCATGTATCTGCGCGAGATGGGCTCGGTGGAGCTGCTGTCGCGCGAGGGCGAGATCGCCATTGCCAAGCGCATCGAGGCCGGCCGCGACGCGATGATCCGCGGACTGTGCGAAAGCCCGCTGACGTTCGAGGCCATCATGGTGTGGCGCCAGGAACTGAGCGAGGAGCGCGTGCTGCTGCGCGACATCATCGATCTCGAAGCGACCTACACGGCGGCCCATGGCGGCATCGTCGACAATTCGCAGATCGTGCTGCAGGGCGGCG
>CAYZQP010000135.1:10102-10472 GCA_964480545.1 uncultured Mesorhizobium sp.
CGGTGGAACTGCTGTCGCGCGAGGGCGAAATCGCCATTGCCAAGCGCATCGAGGCCGGCCGCGAGACGATGATTGCCGGTCTGTGCGAAAGCCCGCTGACCTTCCAGGCCATCATTATCTGGCGCGACGACCTGAACGAGGGCAAGGGCCTGCTGCGCGAGATCATCGATCTCGAGGCGACATACGCCGGGCCGGAAGCCAAGCAGGCGCCGGTGGTTGTGCATGTCGAGGAAGAGAAGCCGAAAGACGATCCGCGCGCTGCACGCCGCGTCTCGCGTGACGATGATGACGATATCACCAATGTCGGCGGCGAGAATCGTGTCGAAGAGGACGATGACGAGGACGAGGCCAATCTGTCGCTGGCTGCGAT
>CAYZQP010000136.1:0-2869 GCA_964480545.1 uncultured Mesorhizobium sp.
CCCTTGCGGATGTAGGTCATGGGGCCACCCTGGTAGGTTCCGTCCGCGCGCTGTTCGCGGAAGCGGATGGCCAGGGAGCCCTCTGCGAAGGCCAGGGCCATGCCGAACAGGGCGGTGATCCACATCCAGAATAGGGCGCCGGGGCCGCCCAAGGTGATGGCGGTGGCGACCCCGGCGAGATTGCCGGTGCCCACCTGGCCGGACAGGGCGGTGGACAGGGCCGCGAAGGGCGAGATCTCGCCCTTGGCCTCGGCGCCCTTCTCCTTCCTGAACAGCCCGGCGAAAGCCTCGCCCAGTTTGAGGATGGGATAGAAGCGCAGACCGATCATAATCCAGGCGCCCACGCCCAGCAGGATCGTCACCATGGGCGGGATGGGCAGGACGGTCTCGCCCTCCCAGACGCCGCCCCAGACGAAGTCGCTGACGTTGGCGACGAGGAGATAGAATGCTTCGACGCCCTGCGGAGCCACGGTCATGATGGAAATCCCCTTGCGCCCGGTATGGCGAACCAAGCGTTCACCTTAGGCGAAACGGCGGATGAAACCAGATGCCAGGTCGTTCGTCAGCCTTGGGTCTTGATCAGCCGACGCCTGCGTTTGGTGAGGCGCACAGGGCGGTTCCTCTCAAAATGCGATCTCACTCGCTTTTCCCGGCATGGCCGCGCTTGCCCGCATCGGCAACGAATGGGCCGGCCTATGCGCCTCAGCCGATGAACCTATGTCAGCTATGAAGCCAATAATCCCAGGTCGGGAACGACCGAGAAGTTCGCGGAGGTGGGCATGTAGCGGGTCGTCCGCACGTCGGTATTGAAGTCCAGCGGCTTTTGCCTCGAATGCCTGCACCTTGTGCCCGCCCCATTGCCGCAAGCGGCCAGTCTACCCTGCGCCGGTCCTCCGATCTGAGCACGGTCGCGGGTTTGGCCGGGTCGACGCTTCCACCGGTACGCTTGCGACAGAGGCTGAGGCAGTGAACTTGGCGCGTCAGGTGTAGCATCTGTATTCGTCAGCGACCGCATTAGTTCCGTGTAGGTCGCCGTCAAAGATATGGCTGAAACTATGGCTTGATCCATTTAAAATGGTTTTATATTTATTTATCAACGTAAAATGGCACCCTCTGTCTCCGCCAACTACACTCAGCATATTGATATGCATAATAATATTCGACACTTCGCCCGGCAATGCGGGCGTTGATGCACGTCCATCCCTCGCTGGCCTGACTGGCGACATAGGCCGAGCAGGCGGCATGCTGCGCGTCGAGCGAGTTGAAGTCCTGCTCCAACCCCTCCTCGCTCGACTTGCGCGTGTAGATGGCACAGCGCACCGGCTTCATGGTGTGGCGCTTCGTTTGGTCCGGAAGCCGGAGAGGCGTCGGTTCGCACCGCACGTCGGGTTCGCGCAACCGCGTAAGCTCAAGCGTAGCGGGAGATGCACTCTCGGGAACAGCCTCGGAGCACCCGATCATCAGCGCAAGGGCAGGAATGACTGCCCATTTTATCATCTCTCGTTGCCTTGCCGATGCCCCATCCCTTATTGAGCGTGATCTGCGTGAAACGGCTTCGCCTCTCGAGCGTTCCGACTATGAACCCATGCGCAAGATCATTGGGCCCTTGCTGCTCCTCTTCGGAGCCTTGTCTTCGCCGGGCTGCGCCAGCCCGGAGACTAACGACGGCTGGGCGACATCACGCGAACGAATGATCCGGCAGATCGAGAGACATGACGCCTTCGTCAGGGATAGAGGCCAGCACATCGACAGATCGGTTCTCGAAGCGATGCGGCAAGTGCCGCGCCATCTGTTCGTCCCGGAAGCGTTGCAAGCCCGATCCTATGAAGATCGGGCCCTGCCGATCGGCAATCAACAGACGATCTCCCAGCCCTACATCGTGGCCTTGATGACAGACCTTCTGGCTACCGAGCCCGATCATGTCGTACTCGAGGTCGGAACAGGTTCAGGCTATCAGGCCGCGGTCCTCTCGCATCTTGTCCGGCATGTCTATTCGATCGAGATTATCGCGCCGCTCGCGGCGGAAGCGGCCGAACGTCTCTCCGACCTCGGCTATGGAAACGTCACCGTGCAGCAGGGGGACGGCTATATGGGCTGGCCGGAAGCGGGGCCGTTTGACGCCATCATGGTAACCGCCGGTGCGGATCACATCCCTCAGCCGCTCGTCGATCAGCTGAAGCCCGGAGGGAGGCTTGTTATCCCCGTTGGATCTTCGGCCGGCAATCAACAGCTGGTGCTTCTTCAAAAGGACCGGCAGGGCCGAACCCGAACCCAGCACATCCTGCCGGTCGCGTTCGTGCCCTTCACGAGGAACCCTCACGAGTAATCGACCGCCGGGCGCTGCCACTGCTCGATACTGGTCCTGATTTCGACGTGCGCCCTCCGGCAGCTTCCGCGCGGCAGACTCAACGGCAGCTTACCGCGACCCGGTTCTTGATTCCGGACAGTCGCAAAGGCCCGACAGCCCGGTCATTTATGCGGGCAGGCTGCCGAACATGAACTTGCGGCAGCTTCCAGGATCGGCGACTCGGTCGCTGAACGGCGAGGATGGGCGCAAAGCGGCCGCCTTTAGCGAGCGGGGGTATAACCGCAACTAGCGCGCCACCGCAGGCAAGATCACCAGGAGATGACGTCGCGCCGCGATTGTGGAGAGATGGGCATTGACCTTGGAATTACGTCCGACGAGCTCGCCGAGCCGTCGCGCCGCTGGGTCTCATCGACGTCCAGCTCCGACGCGTTCCCCGGCCGGCACAGCCTCTTTGCGATGCGCACACCGGGATACACCCTATGGGCCGCGGGGGCGCGCCGCGGCAAAACCATCGTGGCCGAGGAAGCGAAGGACCGGACGATGAGGGACTGGATGTCCAAT
>CAYZQP010000136.1:2879-10416 GCA_964480545.1 uncultured Mesorhizobium sp.
CGTCAACAGGCACTAGCATGCCGCGGCGGGCCTCCATGCTGCTGGCTCCGCTCAGGCAGCTCGACGAGGAGGGCCGCGAGCGGGGCATGCGCCTGATGTCGCGCGAGGTCGTGTTCTCAACCTTTGCCGACGCGCTGGTAGGAGGGGTGATACTGACAGCCTTCGCGCTCCACCTCGGCGCCTCCAGCGCCGGCATCGGTATTCTGGCCGCCGTCATCTTCTGGAACCAGCTGCTCCAGGGCCCCGGCGCGCTGCTGGTCGGCCGATTGCGCAATCGCAAGCTCATCGCCGTCGCGGGCAGCCTGGGAATGGCGGCTGCGCCGCTGCTGATGACGATGCTCGCCTTCGCGCCACCGACCCTCACCTCGCGCTACATGCTGATCGCCTTGATCGTCCTCTATGGCGGCTCCGGTGCGATTGCCGGGTGCGCGTGGATCGCCTGGGTTCGCGACATCGTGCCGGATGACCAGCGGGGTCGCTTCTTCGGCCGCCGCTCCACGCTGGCGATGGCGACGAGCATTGCCGGAGGCCTCCTCGCGGCGTCGCTGATCGACCTCCATCCGCAAGGCTCGATCGAGCGGTCGTGGACGTTCGCAGGGCTTTTCGCCACGGCGTTCGTCGCCGAGCTGCTCAGCGCGCTGTGGCTTGCCCGCACCCCTGAGCCGCAGATGCCGCTGTCGGAGACCGTCCACACCCGATTGCTACCGATGTACCGCGAGACGTTCCGGGATCCAAAATTCCGGGAGTGGCTTGCCTTCATCGGGAGCTGGCAATTCGCGATCAATCTCGCCCAGCCCTTCTTCACCCTGTTTTTTTTGCAGCGCCTCGGCTTCAGCATGAGCTTCGTGATCATTCTGAGCATGATCAGTCAGATCGCCGGGCTTCTGACCGTGAGCCGCTGGGGCACCTATCTCGACCGCTACAAGAGCAAGTCGATCCTCAACGTCGCCGCCCCAACTTTCCTGCTCTGCATACTCGGCATGGTCGGCGCCTCGCAATTCGGATCGGCGACGATCACGGGTGCCTATCTGGTCGTGCTTCACCTCCTCTTGGGGATGGCGTCGGCGGGCGTGAACCTCGCCTCCAGTAACATGCTGATGAAGGTGTCTCCCGAAGGTCAGGCGCAGGCCTATATCGCGACCAACGCCCTCGTTACCGCGATCGCGGCCGGCCTGGCACCCCTGATTGGCGGCTTCTGTCAGGACTTCTTCGCGGTCCGGGGCTTCTCGCTGGCGCTGGAGTGGAGCGGGCCACGCTTCAAAGGCGAGGTGATGCACCTGTCGGTCCAGTCCTGGGACTTCTATTTCTTGTTGTCGGCGCTCATCGGCCTTTACGCCTTGCATCGCATGGCGATCGTAAGGGAGGAAGGCGCGCTCGTCCGGAGCGAGATGCTGCGCGAGATGCGCGAGCAGTCACTGCTTCGCCGCGCTCTGGCCGATGGCGTCGCAGCGCTCGGTAACCTGCAGGCGAGCGTCACCCGGCGCAGCGGGGGCCGCCGCGGGCGCCGGGGAGGAGATGCCTGATTCTGGTCAGGCCCGCGCCGGCACTGGCCCAGACCTCCCCCGCTTTCGAGCGCGCCCTGCTGGCCGAGATCGAACCAGCGACCTGCGCCGACGTGCAAAAGCGTGTAACCGGCGGCAACACCGTCTCGGGCGTAATCGGCACGATCCTGCTCAACCACCATCACGCGGCAGGCGCGAAGCAACCGGGCGCACCGCTGACCGTCATCGCGATTGATTCCGCGCGCGAAGTGGCTGTCCTGGGAAAGGACCAGCAGACATTCGAGATCATCCATTTCGATCCGAAGACGCTTCGTCTGATGAAGTAACGGCGTGCCGATCAAAGTGTTTGCCGAATTTCAAGGCGGCACCCGTGTTGCCATTTACGCCCCCTTGGCGACAGTCCCACAATTAGCTTGCTCCCCCTATCTGGGGCCCGTATCTTGCAAACGGGGCAGAAAGGACTTTCCAATGGAAAGCTGGAACAAGCACCTTCGCACTCTCGCTTCTTGTGTGACCGTCACGGCAGGGTTGTTTGCTGCGACACTCCCAGCATTGGCTACTCCGCAAGGCGACCAACGCCGCGAAGCTCGCGATGTACGGCAAGACACTCGACAAGATTCGCGTGAAGCGAAAGTCGATTGCCGCCAAGCCAATCAGCAGAGCAATGCAGCTTGCCGCCAAGAGAAGCGAGGGGCCAAGCAGGACGGTCGTCAACAGGGCCGAGACATAAAGTATTGAGCAATCGCCCCGGTGCCTTGCGCGGAATCCATTGGATGACATGCAAGCAGGTAAGCTGCGTCGGCTAAAGGCAGCTTTCGGCTGCCTTGGCGCTGCCTGAAATGACCGCAATTGGGGTCGCTCCATCCAGCTATTCGATATTTGATGTCGCGGGCTTGTTAGCGGCTTCCCTGCTCGATTTCGCCTGTCCTGACGACAGCTGGCATTGCTTTGCAATGGTCACGTTTTAACGTCGCGCCTGATTGATTGATCCAATTATGCCAGACCCATTCGTGTCGGATTCCGACGACAGAGACGCGCAACTTCACTAAATAAAGTGTAGCTAATAAAACAAGCAAGTACCGATGTAGTTGTTGTTATAGTAACGAATGCACCTTATCATACGACTCCTCACAACGCGACTTTAGAGTGGGTCCGGGTGGGCGAGGCATGCTCTGCGTCTTGTCGTTGGAAGAGGGGCGCTGAGATGAATGCCTGTGGGTTTCCCTGACGCCCCCTCCCCCCCAACCCGGCGTCAGGGAAACTTGCCTTCCCATCTTCGTGCAGTTCCGAGACGATGGCAGGCTGTGCCCTCTATGTCGCGCCCTGCACAGTCGCCTGGCTCAACACCGCAGATCGCGGACGGGGATGGCAGGGCTCGCGGCAAGCTTCACGGCGGACAATCAGCGCAGGAGGTTTCCATGAAGATCAATCGTAGCGGATCGGTAGTCTGGACCGGCGGCCTCAAGGACGGCAAAGGCGCGATAACGACGCAGAGCGGTGCTCTCACCGACTACCCATACGGTTTCTCGAGTCGGTTCGAGGGGGTCGCAGGCTCCAATCCGGAGGAACTGATTGCCGCAGCCCACGCGGCCTGCTTCACGATGGCGCTGTCGCTGATTCTCGGAGAGGCGGGGCTCAAGGCCGAGCGGATGGAGACATCGGCGGTGGTCACCCTGGACCAGGCAGCCGACGGCTTCACGATCACCGCTTCCGCCCTGACGCTGGAAGCACACATCCCCGGCACGACCGCGGCCCAGTTCGAGGAATTGGCGGCAAAAGCCAAAGCCGGCTGCCCAGTCTCGAAGCTACTGAACGCGGAAATCAGTTTGGACGCGAAGCTCCTCTGACGAGCAAAGTTATCGCCGCAGCAAAGCAGGCAGCTAATTTGCCAAAATTGTTACAATGATTGGTTTGCCGTCGGCGTCGGTCCATTCCTGCACGAACACCCGCTTGTCAGGGTGTTGTGCGAGCGTCTCCGCCCCAGCCTCATCCCGTTCTTGCCGTGTCAATCTGCGCCGCTGATTCATTTTGCCTCCTGTGAACTGCCAGCATAGGTCGGAAGCCACCTGTTCGAAAGCCTTGTCGCCAAGGTTAGATAGCTTGACCACAGATGCGCGTGAGCTATCTGAATGGAAGGCTGCTATCGGCCGCTTGGCTTGCACTGCCAAACGGCCGGAATGTCGGCGCTAGCCATCGCCAGGCGTATCTGTGAGACCCGGCGCCTTCTCTTCGGCAGGCTGATTGCCCCGAGATTGCACTTCCTTGCGCAACTGCTCAGCCATGCGCCACATGACCACAAGTGCGACAGCCGCAGCTACGCCGAAGCAGAGGCCGATAACTAGGTTCATCATGCTTTATTAGATAGGGTGCAAGTGCGGCTTTTCCAGAGATCCTGTTCGGTGCCGGCGGACGCACCCAGATGTACGAAAGCAGGATGCTGGACACTTCTGGTAGGGTCAACTTCACCTTTCCCCTGACAATCCGCGCCGCGCCAGTTACGCTCTGGGGATTGCTGTCCATTTCTCGTAGTATCCAACGGGAGAATGTGATGCCACATACTTCGAGGTTGCGGACCGGCGGCCCTCCATCGGTCCTGATCGCTCTGGTGGGTCTCGTCCTTGCTTTCACCAATTCCGCGTGCGCGCAGCCCCGGGACGACGATGCGTCCGCCGTGACCGCCTTTGTCGGCGTCAACGTGATCCCGATGGATCGTGACACCGTACTGGAAGATCAGACCGTCATCATTCGCAACGGCAAAATCTTCTCGGTCACGCCGGCCTCTCGGTCCGAAGTGCCCGAGGGCGCTCGGCGTATCGAAGGAAAGGAACGATGGCTGATGCCGGGGCTGACCGAAATGCACGGTCATGTTCCGGGACCGGACAACCCGGCATATCTTGAGAATGTGCTGTTCCTCTATGTGGCGAACGGGGTGACCACGGTGCGCAACATGGCAGGCGCCCCGTCTCACCTCGCCCTGCGTGACCGCATCGCCAAAGGTGAACTGTTGGCGCCGACGCTCTACACTGCGAGCCCCTGGCTTCATCCCGGTGTGGCCGGCACACCGGAGCAAGCCAGACAGACGGTGCGCGATTACAAGGCTGCGGGCTACGATCTCATAAAGCTCGGCAGCATTTCCCGCGGCGCATACGGCGCCATGGCGGACACGGCGCACGAGATCGGCATGCCATTCGGCGGGCACATCCCTGAAGAGGTGGGGCTGACAGGCGCGCTGGATGCGCGCCAGCTGTCGATCGACCATCTCGATCGGTATGTCGAGTTTCTCGTCCCCGAGGGAGCGGACACCGACGGACTCGATCGCGGCTTCTTCGGCAGCGGCTGGATCCATCTTGCCGACGAGCGCCGCATTCCGGAAGCGATCCGCCGCACCCTCGCAGCCGGCACCTGGAACGTGCCGACCCTGAGCCTGGTCGAGCATCTGGCGTCATCGGAAGCGCCGGAAGACATGATCAAGTGGCCAGAGATGCGCTACATGCCGCACACGGTTCTGGAACAATGGGTTAGCGCCAAGCGCAAGCTGCAGGCGCAGCCCGGCTTTCAACCCGCCGCCGCCCGCCGTTTCGTCGAACTGCGGCGCAAGCTGCTCCGCTCGCTGCACGAGGCGGGTGCGCCGATCGCTCTCGGATCGGACGCGCCGCAGTTCTTCAACGTACCCGGCTTCTCCATCCATCACGAAATGAGGATGATGGCGGCAGCGGGGCTGACGCCGTACCAGGTGCTCGTCTCAGGGACACGCAATCCCGCACTCTATTTCAATGAGCCCGATGGGGGTGGGACCATCACGCCCGGACAGCGCGCGGACCTCATTCTGCTCGAAGCCAATCCCCTGGTCGACGTTGCCAATGTGCAGCGCCGTGTGGGCGTGATGCTGCGTGGACACTGGCTCGCCGAGAAGGACATCCAGGCGAAGCTCGAAAAGATAGCTGAACAAGCGTCGCAATGATGTCTTCGGGCGACCGGCGCGACATCTGTTATCCTTATGTTTCAATCGCCTGGTGCACGGATCGGCTCTTCTCCATCCAGCGTAAAGCGGTGAAGGAGCCGACCGGAGTTCGGATCGAACGGCCTGGCCCTGTGCAACGTCCCCGTGTTGTTCCAGATAAGCAAGTCGTTCGGACGCCACCTGTGCCGATAAACATAATCCGGGCTACTCATATGGTTTCTCAGCCTGCAAAGCAGATCGTAGCTATCGGCAGGATGCATTCCCTCGACGTGGGAAACCGCTACGCCAAGCATGAGCGACTTCCGACCGGACGCGTGTTGCCAAACGAGCGGTTGTGATGCTCGCGGACGGCTCCGCCAGGCTGCCACCTGATCGTCGGTCGCATCCGGAATCGCGGAAAGGCCTGAAGTCATGGCCGAATGGACGACGCGCAGTCCGTCTATGAGGTTTCTGTCGCTTTCCTCCAATCCCTCATAAGCGGCATAGGCGTTGAGGAATTCGGTCTCTCCGCCGGCCGGAGCCAGGCGTACGGGCCGGAACGAGCCGCCGAAGCAGGGCACTGTCTGGCCATGATAGCCGTCCATGTGCCAAAACAGGGTGTTGGCAAAGTAAGCTGCGTATTCCGCGCTTTCCCGCTCGTCTATCGTAACCTTTTGCAGTTCGACCCCGGCTTCGTCAGACCGTATCCTGCCGAGCGTCGCGGTGATCTCGCGCTGCTGGTCGAGCGTGATGTCCAGATCGCGAAACACAATCACCCCGCGGTCGACGAGAAGGGCACGAAGCTCTCCGGCAAAGGTGCCGCTGATCAACGCATCCAGGTCAGCCCGCACCTCGCTGCCGATCAGGGTGTTCAGGTTTCGTGTTTCCAAACCGGTCATCCTTCCTTTGGCTCGAAATGCAAAGAACTGTCGGTGAAGTGCTCGATTGCCGCCTGCTCATCAGGGAGCGCCCTCATCATCTGGATGAGGCTGTTGAATTGCTGTTTCTGAGGGGCGTTCCGTTCCATGCGCCCTTGATGGCACGTAAATCAGATTGGGTTAAACAGGTATACAGTACCCTTCCTTAAGCGCCATCCCCTGTCTTCAACAGTACGTAAATTGCAGAGAAGGCTGACAAATCCGCCGTCGTGGCCTCGTTGACCGATGCGACAATCTCTGCGGATTCCGGCAGGCCGGCGATGGTTACTGGCTGATCCGACAAGTTAAAAAGACAGCGTATGCGTTGGTTCTCATACTGCCGGTCGAAGCACAGGAGGCCGCCGGCGGCGTCACATAGCTGGAAACTGCCCAGCCGCAGGGCGGCATACCGCCGCCTGAGGCGCAAAAGCGATCGCATGAGGTTCAGCAGGGAATCAGGATCGTCCTCTTGCTGATCGACCGAACGAGCCCGATTGGCCTCGCTCAGGGGCAGCCAGGGTTCGCCAAGCGTAAATCCGCCCCGTTCCGCCGAAATCCACGGCATCGGCGTGCGGGCCCCATCGCGCGACAACGTGAGCGGCCAGTTGGCGATAGCTTCGGGATCCCGCAGCAGTTCGAATGGGATGTCGTCCTGCTCAAGGCCCAGTTCCTCACCCTGGTAGATGATGATGTTGCCCCGGAGCGCGACAAGCAACGCCAGCTTTACACGTGCGAAACGCTCCATCTCCTCCGGCGCGCACCAGCGCGAGACGGCACGGGGAGCATCGTGGTTCTCGAAAGCCCAACTGGGCCAGCCTTCCCGCTCACCGCCGGCGTCCGGTAGCCCCGGCCAGCGCGCCATGGTATCGGCGACGCGCTTGGGCGTGAGTTCCGGCGCGTAGAGCAGGTCGAAGCCGTAAGCGCTGTTAAGCCGCCGATCTCCTGCGGTGTAGGCTTTCATCTCGACGATCGCCTCATCACCGCCGACCTCCGCGACAGTATGAATCGCACCATATTCGTCGCAAAGCATACGAATCCGTTCGATGAACGGAACAACGCCTTCGTGCGACTGGCTGTAGCGCTTGATCTGGAAGTCGAACGGCCGGGTTCTGACGCGCCCGGTATCGGGTGCCGGTGGATTGTCGCGCAGCAGCAGGTCGTGCATCGAGTGATTGAGT
>CAYZQP010000137.1:0-2563 GCA_964480545.1 uncultured Mesorhizobium sp.
GTCAAAAAGCTGCCGGCGGCTGATCTGGCTGAACCCGCTGCTGCGCTTCGACGGGTTTGAGGCCCGCGCCCGCGGTGTGCGGGCGATGCTGCCGCATGTTGACGAGTTTCGCGCGGTCCACAATCTCGCGGCGCTGTCCGATCTTGTCGCCTCGCTGGATCAAAAAACGAGCCGCCAGGCCGACCCGCGCCGCTTCATGGCGCTTGGCAAGCCGCGCGCTGCGTGACCATATTGACTGAGGGAAGGAAGCTGACATGAACGCCACCCACCTCGATGCGGAACGCGATCCGCTGATCATCGCCGAAGGCTGGATGAAGGAAGGCCGCGACTGTGCGATTGCCACCGTCGTCGAGACGTGGGGCTCGGCCCCGCGCCCGACCGGCAGCCATCTGGTCATCGACAGCGACGGCAATTTTCATGGCTCGGTGTCCGGCGGATGCGTCGAGGGCGCAGTCGTTGCAGAGGCGGTTGATGTTATCGCTGACGGCGAGCCACGTATGCTGGATTTTGGCGTCGCCGACGAAACCGCCTGGCAGGTTGGATTGTCCTGCGGTGGGCGTATACGGGTCTATGTCGAGAGATTGGGCTGAGCAAAATGCGTGAGGGCGGCCTGCAAATGACGTTGCCTGCGCTTCCGGTGCTCACGTACGAAAATGTACGCTGCGCTCCGGTTCTCGCCAACCGTCATTTTCGTCACGCCCTGACCCATTTTGGAGGGCGGCGCTAAGTGGACCCCTTCGCCCTCAAGACCCTGAATGCCGAGCGCCGGGCGCGACGGGCCGCTGTGCTGGTCACCGACCTTGGTGACGGGCGCGACCGCGTGGTGAAGGAGGGCGACACGGTTGCCGGAGAACTTGGGGAAGCAATCGGAAAGGCGTTGCGCACGGGCGTGTCGACCTCGGTGGAGGCGATGGGGCGGCAATTCTTCCTGAATGTGCATCTGCCGCAACCTCGCCTCGTGGTGATTGGCGCGGTGCATATCAGCCAGGCGCTCGCACCGATGGCGAAGATTGCAGGATTTCCCATGGAGATCATCGATCCGCGCACGGCGTTTGCCACACCGGAGCGCTTCCCGGATGTTGAGCTGGCAGCAGAATGGCCGGAGGACGTGCTGAAGGCACGGCCACTCGACGGCTATACAGCGCTGGCAGCTGTGACCCACGATCCGAAGATAGATGATTTCGCATTGAAAGCGGGGCTGGATGCCGGGTGCTTCTATGTGGGTGCGCTGGGCAGCCGGAAGACCCACGCCAAACGCGTCGAACGCCTGTTGGCCATGGGGGCGAGCGAGGCGCAGATTGGGCGCATACATGCTCCAATAGGCCTGCATATTGGCGCGGCCAACCCGGCTGA
Source organism: uncultured Mesorhizobium sp. (assembly GCA_964480545.1). GTDB lineage: Bacteria > Pseudomonadota > Alphaproteobacteria > Rhizobiales > Rhizobiaceae > Mesorhizobium_G. Next base: position 1,354 of record CAYZQP010000137.1, read on the forward strand.
AATCGCGGTGGCCGTGTTGGCGCAAGTCATCGAGGCGTTCCGCTCGCGGGGGCTCTCCGCCAAAGGCAAGGCGGCGGCGTGAAGTTCGGACCAATATCCGTCGCAGCGGCCGAAGGCGCGATCCTCGCGCACTCTTTGACCGTGGGCGACAAACGGTTCCGCAAGGCGCACCGGCTTGGTGCCGAAGATATCGCGGCTCTGCGCGGGGCGGGTATTCATGAAATCATCGCGGCAGTGCTGGCACCGGGCGATGTTGATGAGAACGATGCGGCCGAGGCACTGGTCAAGGCGCTGGGTTTCGCGGGCATCGAGGCAAAGCCTCCCTCCACCGGACGTGTGAACCTTCATGCGACCGGGTCGGGCGTGTTCACTGTCGATGCCGGGCTGATCGACGCGATCAACGCGGTCGATCCGGCAATCACCATCGCCACACTGGCACAGCACGCGCCCGTACTGGCAGGGCAGATGGTGGCGACGGTGAAGATCATTCCTTACGCAGTTGCAGGCGAGGTGCTGGCTCGCGCGGTTGCCTGCGCCAAAGGTCATAACGCGTTCGCAGTTCATGCGTATCGTCCGGCACGACTGGCGATGATCCAGACGACACTTCCCGGCGTGAAGGATAGCGTGCTCGACAAGACCGTGAAGGTGATGCGCGACCGGCTGGTGCGTTCCGGCAGTTCGGTGCTCGGCGAGCAACGCGTCCCGCATGAAGCCGGTGCGTTGGTGCAGGCCATAGGCAAGGCCAGCAAGGCGGACATTGTCGTGATGGTCGGCGCATCGGCGGTCAGCGATTTCGATGACGTCATTCCTGCTGCGATCCGTGCGGCTGGCGGGAGCGTTACCCGTACCGGTATGCCGGTCGATCCCGGCAATCTGCTGGTGCTGGGCGAGATCGATGGCCGCCCGGTGATCGGCGCGCCGGGCTGCGCGCGCAGCCCCAAGGAGAACGGGTTTGACTGGGTGCTCGACCGCCTGCTGGCGGGCCTGGAGGTCACTGACCGCGACATTGCGGGCATGGGCGTTGGCGGGCTGCTGATGGAGATACCAACCCGCCCTCAGCCGCGCGAAAAGGCCGAGGCTGCGTCGCAGGCCCGCGTCTACGCGGTGGTGCTGGCGGCGGGGCGCTCCAGCCGCATGGGCGGGCCAAACAAGCTGATGCAGGATCTGAACGGGCGGCCGCTGGTGCGGATCGCGGCCGAGGCCGCGCTCG
>CAYZQP010000137.1:2573-10388 GCA_964480545.1 uncultured Mesorhizobium sp.
TCGGCGAGTTCGACGGCGAGCCGTTGGCGCGCCGCACGGTGGAGCGTGTATCTGCTAGTTCTGCCGATGGGGTCGTCATCGTCACCGGACATCAGGCAAATCGGGTGATCGCCTCACTGGCCGGTGTAGATGCAAAAGTCGTGTTCAACGCGGAATTCGCAACCGGCCTGGCATCGTCCCTGAAGGCCGGGGTCGCGGCACTTCCCGCCGACGCCTCTGGCGCTCTGGTGGCACTCGGTGACATGCCGGGCGTTTCATCAGCAGACTTCGACCGGCTGATCAAGGCGTTTCAGGACGCCGGCGGCAGCGCCATCGTACGCGCAACGCATGGCGGCAAGCGGGGCAATCCCGTCATTCTGCCGCGCAGCCTGTTTGGCGCAGTCGCGCGGCTGGAGGGTGACACAGGCGCGCGGCAACTGGTGGAATCAGGTCTTGCAGATGTGGTTGATGTGGAGATCGGCGCTGCTGCTTCCGTCGATGTCGACACGCCGGATGCATTGGAACGGGCAGGGGGTGTACTCAGGGGGTAGTAAGCGCAGGTAATGTGCCGACAAAGTCCTTGATCGCTGCCGCGCAATCATGTGCACGCGTTTGGAGCAGAAAGTGCGGAGCGTCGACGTCGATGACCTCTAGCTGCGGCGCTATCTGCCTGACGCTTTCGAGCGCCGCCGCTGGAATAAGCCTGTCTCGTGTGGCTTGCAGATAGAGCGCCGGCATTTTCACCCGCATAGCTTCCGCCGGGAGATCGACTGCGAGCACGGCGCGCGTTCTCGCCCGCAAAACGTCAGGTGGTGTCGACCGTATCGCAGATTTGAGAGCAGGTTCGAGGTCTGGACGGACCACACCATTGGTAAGTAAGAAGCGGAGCAAGGCTATTGGCGCAGCACGCGGCGGCGCGTAGCGGGCACTAAGCGCAAACAGCGGTTTCAGCGGTAGGTCGAGCCGTGCGAAGCTGGCAGCAAGCACGACAGCCCTAAGACCTTCGGGCCGGTCAGCAGCAAGTTGCAGGGCCAGAGGACCGGAAAAGGATTCGCCGAGCAGGATGTAGGGTGCCCGTGGCAGGTGCGGTCGGACCCAGTCGCGAAGCGCTTCATAACCCCAAGCGCTGTCATTTGGATAGCTTAGCACAGTTGCATCGATCCCGGGAGCAAGCGCGTCGATGAGTGGGCGCAGACCGAGCCCGGTACCGTCAAAGCCTGGAAGGATGATAAGCTTCATCGCCTGGTTACTTGATCTCCTTGGTGGCAATCGATGACCCACCTACAAGTGATAGCCGAATCTCGACCGGGTTGTGATAGGAAGTCGCCGCATGTTCGTCAGGTTACTTGCCATTCTTTTATTGGCGATTCTTGCCCTTCCCGCCGCAGCCCAGACGCTTGGCGCGCACAAGGACGAGCTGTTCGCCTATCCGGCGACGCTGTCGGAGGCCGATGGCGGTGCGTACCGCGTCGTTGATTATCGCGAGTTGCGCGACGTGAACGAGCGCGACGAGGTGCCCGAGCGCCGCGCACGCAAGCAATATGTCTCGCTGGGCGTGCGTTCCAGCCAGAAGGAGCTCAAGCTGGACTCGCCCGTCGGACCGCTCCGCTTCGTGGCGGTCGGCAAACAGGCCGGCGCGTCAATGATCGTCGTCTATTTGCACGGCCAGGGCGGCAACCGGCTGCAGGGCGTCAACGACATGACCTTCGGCGGCAATTTCAACCGCGTGAAGAACCTCGTGGTGAAGGCCGGCGGGTTGTACATCTCACCAGACTTCCCGGATTTCGGCGACCGGGGCGCAGGGCAGATTGCGGCCATCATCCAGCACTATGCCGAGAAGTCGCCCGGTGCGCGGGTGTTTGTCGCCTGCGGCTCGATGGGGGGTATGCTGTGCTGGAAGCTGGCGCAGAACCCCGATATGGCATCCCGGCTGGGCGGGCTATTGCTGCTTGGCTCGCTCTGGGACGACAGCTTTTTGAAGAGCCCGGCCTACAAGGCAAAAGTGCCTGTGTTCTTCGGCCATGGCAGCAAGGACACGGTTTTTCCGGTGGCCAGGCAGGAGGCATTCTATCAAAAAGTTCGAGGGAAGTCAGGTGCTTACCCGGCGCGTTTCGTGCGCTTCGAAAGCGGCACGCACGGCACGCCAATCCGCATGACCGACTGGCGCGCCACGCTGAACTGGATGCTGGCGCGGTAGCAGCTATTGCGGCGGGCAGGTGGTGGGCACCGATTCCGCCAGTGGCTTTTCAATCGCTTCCAGCTTTCCGCTGAAAATGTGCATAGGCACGAAGGCTTCCGCCTGGATGTCGGGATTGGCCAGCCTGACCACATAGCAACCGGCAAAAACCTTTGTCTCGCCACCATGCGTCTCGATCGCAACAGGAATGGTGTAGTAAAAGCTCCCGGCCGCCCCCTCGGAGGAGGCCTCGCCGAGTTTCACGTCAACGCGCGTCGTGTCGTCAAAGCCCTTCACATAGCTCTCGAAGCTCTCTGCCGGCTTCTTGTCGGCATAGTAGGACCAGGCGCGCCCGTATTCCTTACGATTGATCGCGTTGTAGAGCGATTCGACCAGCGAGGCGGCACTGGAGCGATTGTCGAGATAGGGATACTCATCCTGCTCGCAGGCTGCAGTTCCGGTCAGACCAGCGGCCAGCATGGCCAGTACAATACGCTTCATTCTCTGCTCCTGCTTGCGGTTCGGCGTCCACCGGCCTAATCCGGAAGCTCCGAAATCGTTCCTGAGAAATCCAGCCATGAAGATGAACCGCCTTGGTCGGACCGACCTCATCGTGTCTCACACCTGCTTGGGAACGATGACCTGGGGCCAGCAGAACACCGAGGCCGAGGGCTGGGCGCAGATGGACTACGCCTTCGAGCGCGGCGTGAATTTTATGGACACGGCGGAGATGTACCCGATCCCGCCGAAGGCTGACACACAGGGGCGCACCGAAACCTATATCGGCAACTGGATGAAGGCCCGCGGCAATCGCGAGAAAGTCTTACTCGCCACGAAGGTTGTCGGGCGAACCACGATGGACTGGTTCCGTGGCGGTCGCATCTCAAGGTTGCTTCGGGCCGATATCATGGAGGCAGTCGAGAAGTCGCTTGCGCGGCTAAAAACTGACTACATCGATCTCTACCAGATCCATTTTCCTGAACGGCAGGTGCCATGGGGCTCGAACCCGACGCGCGTGGAGAACTGGCCTGCGCCGCGTGATTCCGACGAGGTGCCGATTGCCGAGACGCTCGGCGTGTTCGACGAACTGGTGAAGGCCGGGAAGATCCGCCATCTCGGCCTGTCGAACGAGAGTTCGTGGGGCGTCATGCGTTTCATCGCCGAGAGCGAAAAGGGCGTCGGTCCGCGCGTCGCCACGCTGCAGAACGCCTACAACCTGGTCAACCGCACCTTCGAGACCAACCTCGCCGAAGTCTGCGACCGCGAGGAGGTCTCGCTGATCCCGTATTCGCCGCTGGCGCAGGGCTATCTGACGGGCAAGTACGATCACGGTGCGCGGCCTGAGGGTGCGCGCTCGACGCTGTTCAATCGCGGCCAGCGCTACGAGAAGCCAAATGCGGCGGAAACCCTGCTCGCGTATAATGAACTCGCCCGCTCGTTTGGACTGGAGCCGGCGCTGTTTGCCAACGCTTTCGTCTACAGTCGGCCATTCGTCGCGTCGAACATCATCGGGGCGACATCAATCGAGCAGCTGGACATGGCGATCCGCGCGGCCGATGTCGTCTGGACGCCGGAGATGGAGGCGGCGGTTAACGCTATCCACCAGTTAAATGGAAACCCCTGTCCCTGACTCAACTGCGGCTGGCTGGCCGGTCGGGAACACAGGCTCTCCTTCGTAGAGGCGATAGCCGACGACCAGCGCCACGATAATGGCCAGCCAGATGGCCGAATTGCGCAGCAATTCACCGCCGCTGCTGCGCATCAGCAAACCGCCGCCGATGAAAAAGAGCAGCAGCATTGCGGTCACGATGCGTGCGATGTCGGAATTGTCGAAGCCGAATGACTGGCCGGCGTCGTTGTTCAGCATCAAAAGCAAGCATGCGGTGGCCAGAATGCCGAGCAAAATCCACAATACATGATCAGATCGCATCAACCTGCCTCGCTGCGTTCGCGGGCCATACGAGCCCGCCGTGTTTCGCGTCGCGGACGCCGCTCGACTGTTTCGAGCCGCGCGGGCAACCCGGCCATGATCTCCCTGCGCTGCTCGGACGTCATGCTGATCCAGCCACCGATCTCGGCCCGCGTTCTTCCGCAGCCGAAGCAGTATCCGGTGCGGTCATCGATCGAGCAGACGAGTATGCAGGGCGATTCCATAATTTGCGCCGATATCTCCTTGGTGCGTGAAGATGGGGTATCGCCCCGCACGATGCAAGCGCGGTTGCCACGACTGCTCCGGCGCTGTAATCGGCGCGGACCATGACTGCATCTCCCCTCGACGATTTTCGCGACCTTCTGAACAAACTGCCCGAGCCTGCCGGGCCGACAGAGACAGCAACGAATTTCGCCGGGATGGCGCGGTGGCTGCAGAAATGGACCGGCAAGACCAGGCCTCAGTTCAGGAAGCCGCTCGTGGCGATTTTTGCCGGCACGCATGGCGTGGCTGCGCATGGCGTCTCGAGCCTGCCGATCTCGGCGACAGCCCAGGCGGTCGATGACTGCGCCACCGGCAAGGCACCGGTCAGCCGGCTCTGCCTCGGGCTGGATCTGGGTTTGAAAGTGTTTGACCTCGCACTTGAGTTGCCGACGGCGGATTTTACCGTTGCGCCGGCGCTGGATGAGAAGAACTGCGCAGCGACCATGGCGTTCGGCATGGAGGCACTGGCTGATGGCACCGACCTTGTGTGTCTGGGATCTTTTGGTGTTGGCGGCGCGACGTCTTCTGCAGCCATTATCATGGCCCTCAATGGCGGCCAGGCTGACGAGTGGGCGATGGCTGCGAACGGCGCGGTGACGGCGCGGCGCGAGAGCGCCATCGCCTCGGCTCTCGCATTCCATGGTGACCACCTGGGTGAGCCATTCGAGGCGATGGCGCGGCTTGGTGGACGCGAGTTCGCCGCCATCGCCGGCGCGATTGTTGCCGCCCGGTTTCAGTCGGTGCCGGTCGTTCTGGACGGGTTGCCGGCATTTGCTGCGGCAGTTGTGCTGGCAAAGGCCAGGGCCGGGGCTGTGGATCATTGCCGGCTTGCCGCACCCTTGCCGACATCACGATTGAACGCTCTGGCCGGGAGTATAGGACTCGTTTCAGTGTCGGGTCAGTGGTCAGGGGAGGTCGGGCAGGGGCCGTTGGATGGTGCGATGGCGCTGTCGACGCTCAAGGCCGCAGCAGTTCTCGCAACGGGCTGATCAACTAACTTTCCCGGCCTTTTTTGTCGGCATTGCGGGCAGGGCCTCCAGCACGCGGGCCGCCGGGAAAATAGCCAGCGCCTCCGTTCCCTCGCGCAGCTTGGAAATCAACTTGAACTCGCCGCCATGGACGGCAATCAGGCTTTGAACAATGGGCAGGCCGAGCCCGGTTCCCTGTTCGGCATGTTTGATGGCAATCGATCCCTGGCCGAAAGTCGAGAGCACGACAGGGATTTCGCTTTCTGGAATGCCGGGGCCGTTGTCCTTGATGCCGACATACTGGCCGCCACCTGCCGTCCACCCGACGCGCACACGCACCTCTCCGCCGGTTGGCGCGAACTTTACCGCATTGGCCATCAGGTTGAGGATGATCTGGCGCATCGCGCGCTCGTCGGCGAAGAGTTTCGGCATACCCTCCTCGAACTGGGTTACGATGCGGATATCTTTCTTGCGCGCCTTGAGCTCCATCATGTGGCAGCATTCTTCTGCGGCGTGGACAAGGTTGATCGGCTCTTCGTTCAACTGGTAACGCCCTGCCTCGATGCGTGAGAGATCAAGAATCTCGTTGATGAGATCAAGCAGGTGACGGCCGGATTCGTGAATGTCCTTCGAGTACTCCAGATAGGTGTCATTGGGCATCGGACCCAGAATCTGGTTGGACATAACCTCCGAAAAGCCGAGGATAGCGTTCAATGGCGTGCGCAGCTCGTGGCTCATCGAGGCCAGAAAGCGCGACTTGGCCATGTTCGCTTCCTCGGCGCGCGACCGCGCTTCGTCAGATATCGCCTTGGCGGTTTCGAGTTCCGCAATAAGGGCATCCTTTTCTGTTCGGAAAGCGAGCATCAACAGGGATGACTGGTGCATCGTTCCGGCGATGTAGTTGAGGAAGACGAGGGCAACGACAAGCAGCACAAAAAGCACCACCGCAATTGCGTCGCTTGCAACAAACGCAACGCCGCCGAAAACCAGCACCGGGACAATGAACGTCGCAAGCACCGCACCGCGCAAGGCAGACGCTGCTACCGCAGTTGCCGCGATCACAATCAACAGCACAACGACCTTGATCAGAACGCCGCTGTCCGGACCGCATGTCGAGCATTCGAGCGTCGCAAAATACGTCCAGCCGAGGCCAGTGACGAAATGTGCCGCGAGAAACTCGATGGCGGCAGATCGTGGCACAATCTCGCCAAGACCTGTGTTGTTGTAGCGCCGCGCGATGAACGCCAACGGGAGGTAGCAGAGCGATGTAACAAGCGGCCAGAGCAGCAATGAAATGTTGCCGCCGAGGAAAACCGCGACCAGGCCCAGCGCAATGGCCAGGACAGGGACTGCAGCGACGTTGTTTGCGATGCCGCGTGCATGCAGCTTGATCAACTCGGCATCATAGGCCGGGCTACCTGCAGTCTGGGCCAGCCGCTCGCGGGTCTTGCGAACAGCCTTTGCGACGTCCGTATTGCGGGTCGCCTTGCGGCGATCCACAACGAACTTGTCCGGCGATTCGCTTGCCTGGAGCGACATTGGGGATTGTGGTACTCTGGAACAGGGATTGGGTGGCCAACGCTACCGGCCAAAGCTTAAGAGTGTGTTTGCCATTATGGCCAGATCTGGCTCGGGACGAGGAAACGCCCGGCGGCGCGTCCGCAAAATTCTCGACTATCTGCTGACCGGAATGCTGCTGTTCCTGCTCTTGATGGTGGCGGTTTCGCTGGAAGGGCCCGAGCCTGAGCCTGCCCGCGGTGTCGCCATCATCAATGATGGCGATTCCATCACGTTGAGCGGGCTGCGGGTAAGATTGCGCGGGATTGATGCGCCGGAATACATGCAGTCCTGCACGCGGAATGGAAGCGAATACCCCTGTGGACGCGAATCCAGAGCGGCCCTGCAGAAGCTGGTCGGCGGACGTGCCGTCAGTTGCGTTGGCCGCGACACGGATCGCTACGGTCGTCTGCTGGCGGTTTGCCGCGTCGGCGATGTCGACCTGAACGCAGCACAGGTGGCTGCAGGGTGGGCCGTCTCCTTTGGAGATTATCTCGCTGAGGAAGCACAGGCCCGGCAAAAGCGCCTCGGTATCTGGGCCGGCGAGTTTGACCGGCCTGGCGACTGGCGCGTGAGACAGGGCGATGCAAGCGAGCCCCGCCATTTGCCCTCTGGCCTATGGGATCGCTTTCGTTCGTGGTTGTCCTCACTGCTCGGCCGGGCGTAGGGTCATCGCGAAGGGAGATCGCGATGAAACTGTTTGATGGCGGCAAGGCACCGAACCCGCGCAGGGTGCGGATATTCCTGGCGGAAAAAGGTATAGAGGTGCCGCTGGTGCCCGTCGATATGGGCGCGATGGAGCATCGCAGCGATGCGGTGACCGGACGCAACCCGCTGCAGCGACTGCCGGTACTGGAACTGGACGACGGCACGGTGCTGACCGAGTCTGTCGCAATCTGCCGCTATTTCGAGGAGTTGCATCCGGACCCGCCTTTGTTTGG
>CAYZQP010000138.1:0-3012 GCA_964480545.1 uncultured Mesorhizobium sp.
TGATGCGGGTCGGGATGATCTCCTTCGAACCGGCGATTTTGGCGATGGCCTGCATGCGCGCATCCGGCACGGCCACTTCGCCGGTGTTCGGCTCAATAGTGCAGAAGGGATAGTTGGCGGCCTGGGCGGCGGCCGTCTTGGTCAAGGCATTGAAGAGCGTCGACTTGCCGACATTCGGCAGGCCAACGATGCCGCATTTGAAACCCATGATGAAGTCCTGACGGGAATGATTGTTGCGCGGGCTATGCGGGATAGGGGCAGGGGACGTCAAGGCTTGGCAGGTTTTTGCGCAGAATAGCGGGCGTGGATCGCGCCATTGGCGAGCGGCCTGGCGAAATCCAGCTTCAGCCAGCGGTCCGGCTGCGCGCCGCCGAAGGCTGGCAGTCCGGAGCCGAGGATCACCGGAATGATGCCGGCCTCGATGGTGGTCAGTTCGCCTGCCTCCAGGAACTGCTTTACCAGATCGCCGCCGCCAAACATCCAGATGCGACCGGTTGCGCCGCGTGAACGCAGGTTGGCGAGCAGTTCTGCTGGTGAGCCGGCGAGCGCCTCGGCCTTGTCTGGCAGGTTGTTGACCGGGCGATTGGTGGCGACGGTGCAGGGCCAGCGGCCATAGTCCCAGCGGTCGCCTTCGCGTGCGGCCTCATAGGAGCCACGTCCCATGACGATGCCGGTGATCGAATCCAGAAAGGCGTCGAAATCGAAATCAGCGTTTGCGGGGAAGTTTTCCAGCCAGTCATAACTGCCGTTTTCGCGCGCAATGAAGCCATCAAGACTCATAGCGAACATGTAGATGACTTCCGACATTGGCACACCTCAATGGAACTGCGCCGCCACCGCAGTTGTGTGATCGATCAGTTCAGCGGCAACGCCACCTCATTGGTGCGGACAGTAACTAACGTGATGCCGGATTGATCTAATACCGACAGCAAATGCCAGAATGCGTCAACCGGCGATGTACCCAAGTCGATGATCAACGCGTCCGTGCGCAGCTCGACGCTGTGGATGGCGCCTGGGTTAGAATTGTCGGGCTGGCGAGCATCGTCGAACCAGGATTCAAACCACTCTTCAAAAGCATCCTGATCGAGATCGGCAGTTTCGAACTCAACGCAGACGTTGTCCCAGGTGAATGGCTCGATGACTACCGAAAGGCTGCCTACCTGACCGGAAATGGACGGACTGAACCTGATGAAGGTATCGCTGTTGATGAACTGTGCTTCTGGTCCGTCAGGCGCGTTGGCGACAAAATCCACGGCGATCGAATTGCCGAAAAAATCGTGGAGATTGGAGAATTTAACCTCGGTCGCAGATTGGAAGGGAGTGCCGAGTGAGAGCTTTTCAGCTGTCTCATGGAAATAGCGGACGTAGGTGTCGCGCACGCGCTGGATAACGTCACTAACCTCGTTGGAGCTCATCCCTATTCTTTCCCCAGCAGCTTCTTCAGCATCACGGCCATCGGACCGCTTTCCGGTACCTTGATCTGCGGTGTTTGAGGGCGAGCCTGACGAATGTGGCTCTGGGCTTTCTTTGCGGGCATGTCGCCAGGGCGCGCGACACCAGGAGCGCCGCCCTTCGATCCTCCACCTGAGCCGCTGCCAGACGGCCCACCCACCGCCAGCGCGACCTTGTTCATCAGGCCACCATCGTCGCGCTTCACCAGCATGTCGGCATTGTCTGCGATGGCTGAAAGCAGCGGGTCGAGCCACTCGTGGTCAACCTTGGCGAAGTCTCCGAGGACGTGGTTGTGCACGAGTTCCTTCACGCCGGGGTGGCCGACGCCGATGCGCACACGCCGGTAGTTCCGGGCGATATGCTGGTCCATCGAGCGAATGCCATTGTGGCCGCCTGCGCCGCCGCCCGTCTTGATGCGCAGCTTGCCGGGCGCGAGGTCGATCTCGTCATAGAGCACCGTCACGTCGTCCGGCGTGAGCTTGTAGAAGCGCATGGCTTCGCCGACCGACTGTCCGGACAGGTTCATGAAGGTCTGCGGCTTGATCAGCAGCACCTTTTCGCCGGCGATATCGCCAGTGGAAATCTCGGCCTGAAACTTCTTCGACCATGGCGAAAAGGAATGCCGGCGCTGGATCGCGTCGATTGCCATGAAGCCGACATTGTGCCGGTTGCCGGCATATTTCGCGCCGGGATTGCCGAGGCCAACAAGGAGAAGCATTTTTGCGAGTGGCTCCGGGTAATTGCTTTTCTCGCGTCATCCTCGGGCTTGACCCGAGGATCTAACGACCGTTGAGTTCCTGCGCGTGTTTTGAGAGCGCGGCAGATCCTCGGGTCAAGTCCGAGGATGACGGCTTTTAATCGGATGCGCGTGGTGTTTCAACTTGATGAGTCTCAGGCCGCATACTCAAAACAGAAACGGGCCGGTCTGAGCCGGCCCGCATCATCTTCAAATCTGATCGGCCGATCAGGCTTCCGGAGCGGCCTCTGCAGCCTCTTCCTGAGCGCCGCCGGCACCAGCGATGGTGGCAATGGTGAAGTCGCGGTCAGAGATGACCGGCTTGACCTTGGCGGGCAGCTTGACTGCCGAGATGTGCACCGAAGCGCCGATGTCCAGGCCTTCGAGATCGACGGTGATCGAATCCGGAATGGCGTTGGCCGGGCAGATGAACTCGACGGTGTGGCGCACAATGTTCAGGGCGCCGCCGCGCTTGATGCCTGGGGACTTCTCTTCGTTGATGAAGTGGACCGGAACTTCGACGGTGACTTCAGTCGTCGCGGAGACGCGCAGGAAGTCGACGTGGAGCGGCGTGTCCTTGACCGGATCAAGCTGATAGTCCTTCGGCAGAACCTGGATCTTCTTGCCGCCAACATCGATGGTTGCGATGGTGGTCAGGAAGCCGCCGCCGTGAATCTTGTAGTAGATTTCCTTGTAGGACAGGGCGATGGCCAGGGGAGGCTGCTTATCGCCATAGATAACTGCTGGTACCTTGCCTTCACGGCGAACTGCACGGGCGGACCCCTTACCGACCCGTTCGCGCGCCTCGGCCGTGAGCTCATAAG
>CAYZQP010000138.1:3022-10339 GCA_964480545.1 uncultured Mesorhizobium sp.
ATAAGACTTGCTCATGGCATTTCCTTTCACGGTTGTTTGGAGCGCCTGGAGAACCGTGGTTCCCAGACGTCGAAAGCGGCAGACCTTGTGCATGGTCTGATCCAAAAACCGGCTGAACCACTTCTTGGGATCATGCGGGCGCTGCCGCCCTCATCTGCGTTGCCTCCAAGGGTGTCTACGCAGGTGGCGGCTCTATAGTGGAAGCCGCCGGATTGCGCAAGCTCAGCCGGCTCTGGCCTTGAGGGTGGAACCGGGCAGGAAGACAGTCAGCAGGCCGGCCAGCGGCAGGTAGCTGCAGAGCTTGTAGACAAACTCGATACCCTCCCTGTCGGCAATGATCCCGAGGCCCGCAGCAGCCAGTCCGCCAAGGCCGAAGGCGAGGCCGAAGAAGATGCCGGCCACCATGCCAACGCGGCCGGGCAGAAGCTCCTGCGCGAAGACAACGATGTTGGAAAAGGCCGAGGAGAGGATCAGGCCGATGATAATCGACAGTATGATCGTCCACTCATAGTTCGCGTAAGGCAGGGCCAGCGTGAACGGCAGAACGCCGAGGATGGAGAACCAGATCACCGATTTGTGGCCGATGCGGTCGCCCAGCGGTCCACCCAATACGGTGCCGGCAGCAATCGCGCCCAGGAAGACAAACAGCAGTACCTGCGATTGCTGCACGCCGACGCCGAATTTGTCGATCATGTAGAATGTGTAGTAGCTCGACACCGAGGCCATGTAGGCATTTTTCGAGGCGACGAGGATGGTGAGGATCACCATCGCCCAGGCGATGGTGGCGCGTGAATGGCGAGAGGGCATCGCGACAGGCGCGGGCCGGCTTGCGGCTGCGGCGCGATATTTCGCGTACCAGCCGCCGACGCGGTAGAGTACAAATATGCCGAGGGCGGCCATCAGCGTGAAGAAGACAAGGCTGGACTGACCGAATGGCACGACGATAAAGGCGGCCAGCAGTGGCCCGAGTGACTGGCCGAAATTGCCGCCGACCTGAAACAGGGACTGTGCAAGACCAAAGCGCCCGCCAGATGCGAGACGGGCGACGCGCGAGGCCTCGGGATGGAACACGGCTGAGCCGATACCAATCATCGCGGCACCGATCAGCAGGATCCAGTAGTGGCCGGCGTAGGCAAGCACGACGAGGCCAAGCAGCGACGACAGCATGCCCCAGGGCAGCGAGAACGGCAGCGGCTTCTTGTCGGTGTAGAAGCCGATCGCAGGCTGCAGCATCGAGGCTGTGCCCTGGAACACCAGCGTCAAAAGGCCGATCTGCGTGTAGCTCAGATTATAGTTGGCCTGCAGCAGCGGATAGATCGCCGCAAGCAGCGACTGCATGATGTCGTTGACCATATGGCCGAAGCTGACCATCAGGATCACGGCAAGCGTGGTCGCGCTGGCAGCCTTTGCGGCGACAGGCGCGCCCTCGGCAGGTGTTGCGGCGGTGGTATCGGACATCAGAAAAGCTCCTGCTGGCGTGGTGCGCCAGGCGATTGCAGGCCTTATAGGCTGATTGCAGAGCACCTGCTTACGTGGTTATCTACATTTCTTTCGAGAGTGGGCCAAAAATGCCGGCAGCAAATCCCACGGTTCACGGTGCCGAGGCACTGGACCTTCTGCATGGGTCGCGACTGGTCTGGCTGGACAAAGCCAAGGGCGCGCTGCTTCCATTTCAGGCGGATTACCCCGACGGATATCGCGTGCCGGATCACCATCATCGCCGGTCGCAGTTGATGCAGGCGCTGTCCGGTGTGCTTCTGGTGGTTACGCCATATGGGCGCTGGATCGTGCCGCCGGGCCACGCGATGTGGGTGCCGGGCGGTGTCGAGCATTCCGTGCAGATGCTGGGGGATGTGACGATGCGCTCGATCTATGTCGAACCGGGTGCTGCGCCGGATTTGCCCGAGGTACTGACTGTCTATGGTGTCACGGCGCTGATGGAGCACCTGCTGCTGGAGGCGCTGAAACTACGCGACGACCGGCAATTCGAAGGGCGCGACGGCTATCTGGTCGGGCTTTTGCTGCACGAGATTGCCCGGCTGCCGGTGCGCCCGCTCGACCTGCCGATGCCGGCTGAACCACGCCTGCTGGCGCTGTGTCTGGAGTTTGTCGCGCAACCATCCTCGGTCGTAGCCATCGATGTGTGGGCAAAGCGGGCAGGCATGAGCCGCCGGAATTTTACCCGCAGCTTTCTCAAGGAAACCGGTGTGTCCCTATCGGCCTGGCGCCAGCAGGCGATCCTGTTTGCGGCGCTCCCGCGCCTCGCTGAAGGCGAGCCGATCACCCGGGTGGCGCTGGATCTCGGCTATGACAGCGCACCCGCCTTCACGACAATGTTCAGGCGTGTTCTGGGAGTCGCTCCACGGGCATGGATGCGGGGGGCTGGTAGCAGGCAGTAGAAGATCACCCCACCCCGCTCACTTCGTTCGCGACCCTCCCCCTGAAGGGGAGGGTTGGCGCGATGTCAGTCCTTTTTTGGCTTTTTCTTGAAGGGCTTGGCAAAACCGTCGTTCGACTTGCCGTCCTTCTTGGCGAAGGGCTTGTTGAAGCCACCGGGCTTGCCGAATTTCGCTGCCTTGTCAGGACGATCCGAGCGGGCTGGGCCATCTGCGCGCGCGGGGCGCTCTGAACGATCCGGGCGGTCGTCACGCTTCTCGTAGCAAGGCTTGTCGTAGTGCGGTTTCTCGCCACGCGGCTTGTCGTGGCGGGGGCCGTTGCGCTTGTCGAAACCACGCTCGGGCTTGGGCGCGTCGGTGCGCGGCCTGTCGATGCGCTGGATGTTCACGCCCTTCTCGCCAGTGCCGTTCTGCTTTACCGCAGCAGCGAAGGCTTCGGCCTCGGGGCCGGCAATCTCGAACTGGCTTTCAGCGTCGAAGATGCGGATCGCACCGATGGACTTGCGGCCGACTTCGCCGGCCTTGCAGATCAGCGGCAGCAGCCAGCGCGGCTCGGCGCGATGCTTGCGGCCAACGGTGACGCGGAACCACGCGCCGCCAACAAAATCGGCGCGGTCGCGCGGACCTTCGCTGTCGGGCGTGTAGTTGGCGTCGCGTTCCTTGCGCTGCTTCTTCTCGCGCTCCGGATAGATTGGAGCGTCCATCAGGTCTTCCGGGACAGGGCGCGAGGCAAGCTGCATGCGCAGGTAGGCGGCGGCGAGGTTTTCTGCGCCGTGCGCTGCGACCAGTTCCTGCACAAAGGCAATCTCGTTCTCCGTCGGCGGACGCGAGAGCGCCTGATCTTCCAGAATGCGCTGACGGTTTTTCTGGTCCACCATGTCGGCGGTCGGGGCCTGAGTGATTTCGGCCTCCAGCCTGGCCAGCTTCAGCACACGGGCGACAACGCCACGACGATGGAACGGCGCGACCAGCAGGCAGACACCTTTGCGGCCAGCGCGGCCGGTACGGCCCGAGCGATGCAGCAACGTGTCCGGGTTGGACGGGATGTCGGCATGGATGACCAGATCCAGGTTGGGCAGATCGATGCCGCGCGCGGCGACGTCTGTTGCAACACAAACGCGGGCGCGGCCATCGCGCATGGATTGCAGGGCATTCGTGCGTTCGGCCTGGCTGAGTTCGCCGGACAGGGCAACGACAGCAAAGCCCCTGTTGCCGAGGCGTGCGGCCAGATGTTTTACGGATTCGCGGGTGTGGCAGAAGATGATCGTGCTCTGCGAGTCGTAGTAGAGCAGGGCGTTGATGATGGCGTTCTCGCGGTCGGCCGGGGGAACCAGCATCTGGCGGTATTCGATGTCGGCGTGACGCTCGCCGGCGCTCGTGGCCGAGATGCGCACGGCGCTGCGCTGGAAGCGCTTGGCAAGCTGCGCGATGGCGCTGGGCACAGTGGCCGAGAACATCAGCGTGCGGCGCTCTTCGGGCGCTGCGGCGAGAATGAACTCGAGGTCATCGCGGAAGCCGAGGTCGAGCATCTCGTCGGCCTCGTCGAGCACCACGGCCTGAAGCGCAGTCAGGTCGAGCGAACCGCGCGTGATGTGGTCCCGAAGGCGGCCTGGCGTTCCGACGACGATATGTGCGCCCTGGCTCAGCGCGCGGCGTTCGTTGCGCATGTCCATGCCGCCAACGCAGGTCGCGAGCTTGGCACCGGCATCGGCATAGAGCCATTCCAGTTCGCGCTTGACCTGGATGGCCAGTTCACGAGTTGGCGCGATGATGAGCGCCAGCGGCGCGCCGGGTGCATCGAAGCGGTCCTGTCCGTCCAGCAGCGATGGTGCGATTGCGATACCAAAGGCGACGGTCTTGCCGGAGCCGGTCTGCGCGGAGACGAGCAGGTCGGCGCCCTGGGCGTTGTCGCCCAGCATGGCCTGCTGCACGGGGGTGAGGGTTTCATAGCCGCGCGCGGCGAGGGCAGCGGCCAATGGCTGCGCGATGGCGGAAAGTTCGGTCATTGAGTGCTTTCGAGATGGAGCGTGCTACGGCATGCGCCGGACGCGGATGTTGCGCGTCCCTACAGGCAAGCGCGTTCGAGAGCAACAGGTAGAGGTGCGGCTGGTTAACCCCAGCGTCCTATCAGGCGCTGAGACGCACGAGGTGCGTCACTGACTGGCGGCCACTGACATAGATGCCCTTGCCCGCAGCCTTGGCGGAATAGAGTGCGCTGTCTGCAGCAGCCAGAAGCTCGTGCGGGTCGGTTGCTTCGGTCGGGCAGTGGGCGCCACCGGCGCTGACGCCGATATGGAATCGATCTCCCATGCCCATTTCATAGGGCTTGGATACCATTTCGATGATGCGCTGGGCCTTCGGCTGAACCATCTCTCCGGTGTCCCCGGGCAGGACAATGACAAATTCATCGCCGCCAAGGCGGCAGACGAAATCGGTCGAGCGCACAGCAAGCGAGAGGCGGCGTGCAACAGCTTCCAGCAATTGATCACCGGCGCGGTGGCCATAGGTATCGTTGATCTGCTTGAAGCCGTCGAGGTCCATGAGCAGCACAGAGAAGGTTTGCGCGGGATTTGCCCTGGCGACGGCACATAGTTCGTTGAGCTTGTTTTCCAGGTAGAGGCGATTGTGCAGTCCGGTGAGCGGATCAGTCAGGGCGATCTGGCGGGTCGACATCTCGGCGCGCATCATTCGCACCAGAATGGCATGGTTCTGGCGCATTATGCCAATCGTACCAAGTGCCCAGATGGGGATGAGTGCGCCGGCGAGTGCCATGCCCGGGTAGGGCGAGAAGGCCGCGCCGATGGCCATAGGCAGCAGCACAAAGACAATGATGATGAGACCGTAACGGGGAACGGCAGCATTGCGAGAGACGATGCCGCCGGCGTAACCGGCGGTGACAACCGCGCCGAGCACAGCGACCACCGCATTGGCGCTGGCCATGCAAAGCGCCCCTATGATGCCGCTGAAGATCGACCAGACGAGCCCTGTCAGCATCAGTGTCGGAAGATAGCGCCGGCGGTCGATTTCCGGGTGACGCTTGGCGTGCTCCATTGCGAGTACACGGGTGGCGGAGAGGATCAGATCGCCGATCAGCCAGAAGATTGTCCAGGTGGCGTGGGTGAGGATCCAGGCAGTCGAGGCCGCCACAAGAGTGCTGCCGCCCGAAATAACAAGCGTTGCCTGACGGTCCAGAAGCTTTGCGGCAAGCTGGTCACGCAGATGTGCGTCTTCAGGGCGCGCAGGGGTAGAAAGCCAGGCAACAGCGCGCCCGAACAAGGACGATTGCATCGCCTTGCGCGCATATGTGACCTGTGGGGGCATCCCGCTCATGCGTCTATCATGACGCACTAATGTTTATATTCGGTATCGCAGGTCGTTAGATTGCCGCCTGAAGC
This sequence comes from uncultured Mesorhizobium sp., assembly GCA_964480545.1. GTDB lineage: Bacteria > Pseudomonadota > Alphaproteobacteria > Rhizobiales > Rhizobiaceae > Mesorhizobium_G. Next base: position 8,814 of record CAYZQP010000138.1, read on the forward strand.
CGTAAGTACTCAGTCAAACAGACTGGAAACGCTTTCTTCCGATGCGGTGCGGGAAATTGCCTCGCCTATCAGGTCGGCAATCGAGACGACCCTGATATTCGGCGCGTCGAGGACGGCCTGTGATGGCTGGATGGAATCGGTGATGACCAGTTCCTGCAGACGCGAACCGGCGATGCGTGCGACTGCGCCGCCCGACAGGACGCCGTGGGTGATATAGGCGGTGACGCTGGATGCTCCGGCTTCGAGAAGCGCGTCAGCCGCGTTGCAGAGTGTGCCGCCGGAATCAACGATGTCATCGAATAGCAGGCAGTCCTTGCCGGAAACCTCGCCGATAATGTTCATCACTTCCGACTGGCCCGGCTGGTCACGGCGCTTGTCAACGATGGCCAGTGGCGCATCAAGGCGCTTGGCCATGGCGCGCGCGCGGACAACGCCGCCAACGTCCGGCGAGACCACCATAACGTTGTTGATCTGCTTGTACTTGGCCTTCACGTCGCGGGCCATGACCGGAACCGAGAAGAGGTTGTCGGTCGGGATGTCGAAGAACCCCTGGATCTGGCCAGCATGCAAATCCATGGTCAAAACGCGGTAGCAGCCGGCGCGCGTGATCATGTTGGCGACAAGCTTTGCCGAGATCGGCGTGCGGCCGGAAGCGCGGCGATCCTGCCTCGCATAGCCGAAATAGGGGACGACTGCAGTAATGCGCCGCGCCGAGGAGCGCATGAACGCATCCGTCATGATCAGCAGTTCCATCAGGTGGTCGTTCGTCGGAAAGGAGGTCGACTGCAGGATGAATACATCCTCACCACGCACATTTTCCTGAATCTCGACGAAGATTTCCTGATCGGCAAAGCGCCTGACGGTCGCCTTCCCCAGCGGAATGTTCAGGTACCGGGCGACGGCTTCTGCCAGAACCCGGTTCGAATTGCCCGCGAAAAGTTTCATATGAAATTGCCCTGGCGCCGCACGCTCGGATTATGGCGGGCTTTTAGCGGGCTTACCGTCCATTGCAAGCGCTGCATTGCGAATCCCGACTTTATTCCAAAGAAAGGACGAACATGGTGAAGGCAAATGAGCCTATTTAACAATGAGTTCCAGCTCGTGACGCGATAGGGGCTTCGGTGCATTTTCCGTGGTCAGATAGGTTCGACCCAGCGTCATTGCCGACTCAGTGTCCGAATCCATGATGATCATGTGGGCAAACAGCGTCATGTCGGGAGCGATTGGCTCGGCGTTGCCCTGGAAGAACATTGGCGTATCCATCCAGGACGGCGTGAAGCGCGCACCCAGCGAATAGCCGCAAGCGTTCAGGCGATGGCGGGCCAGACCGTGGGCGTCGAGTGCCTTGGCGTGCGCGTCAAAGACATCGCCAAACGTGTTGCCGGGGATCATCGCGCGCTCGACGGCGGTGAGCGCATCGCGCGCAGCCTCAAACAGTTCCTGATGGCGTTTGGATGCCTTGCCGGTCAGCACCGTGCGCATCATCGCGGCATGGTAGTGGTGGTAGACGCCGGCCCATTCGAGCG
>CAYZQP010000139.1:0-9557 GCA_964480545.1 uncultured Mesorhizobium sp.
TATCATCACCCACGGCATGCCCTACCCCGACAATGCGCGCATGGCGGCCAATGTCGAGCAGATCGTTCGCGATGGCGGCGCTGTTCCCGCCACGATTGCCGTCATCGATGGGCGGCTGAAGATTGGCCTGTCGGAGGCTGATCGCGAGTCGCTGGCCAGAACTACGGGCGCGATGAAACTGTCGCGCGCTGACATCGCGTTTGCGGTGGCGCAGAAGAAAACCGGCGGCACGACGGTTGCCGCAACCATGATTGCGTCGGCCATGGCCGGCATCAGGGTTTTTGCTACGGGCGGCATTGGCGGCGTGCACAAGGGCGCCGAAAAGAGTTTTGACATCTCCGCCGATCTCGACGAACTGGCGCGAACGCCCGTGATCGTTGTTTCGGCAGGAGCAAAAGCCATCCTCGACATCGAGAAGACGCTGGAAGTGCTGGAGACGCGCGGGGTGCCGGTCGTGGCCTATGGCGTCGACACGATGCCCGCGTTCTGGTCGCGGCAGTCGCCATGGAAAGCGCCGCTTCGGCTGGACACGGCCGCCGATATCGCCGCCTTCCAGCGCACGCGCGAAGAGCTCGGCATTTCTGGCGGCATGCTGATCGCCAACCCCGTACCGGCAGCCCATGAGATTCCGGCAGCCGAGATGGCCGAGTTTATCCACAAGGCGCAACACGCAGCCGACGAGCATGGCGTGTCGGGTAAAGCGGTGACGCCCTTTCTGCTGGGCAAAATCCTGGAAATCACCTCCGGCGCGAGCCTCAAGACCAATATCGCGCTGGTCGAAAACAACGCCCGTCTGGCGGCCGAAATCGCGGTTGCACTGAAAGCGTAACTATTCTGCGGCCTGCGCCGGCTGGTCAAGCACACTGGTAAAAGCAGCGCGCAGCACCTCCGGGCCAGCTCCAGGACGATAAGCGTCCGACGACAGTATCTGACGATAGCGGCGCGAACCGGCGCGGCCGTGGAACAGGCCGATCATGTGGCGGGTCACCTGCCCCAGCTTGCCCCCGCGCTGAATATGGTCGCTGGCGTAGGTGCACAGCGCCTCGCACAGCGCGTCATAGTCGAGCGCCCTGGCGGGTTCTCCATAGATCGCAGCGTCGACATCAACCAGGCATTCCGGCGTGTGATAGGCGGCGCGGCCAAGCATCACGCCGTCGACATGCACCAGATGCGTCTGAGCGGCCTCCAACGACGGAATACCGCCATTGATGCCAATGAATTTTTGCGGATGCTTCTGCTTCAGGCGGTAGACGCGGTCATAATCCAGTGGCGGGATATCGCGGTTTTCTTTCGGGGAAAGCCCCTCCAGCCACGCCTTGCGCGCATGTACCCACAGCACGTCCACGCCAACCGCAAACACCCGCTCGGCCAGCGCATCCAGCGCCTGCTCGGGGTCCTGCTCGTCCACACCAATGCGGCACTTCACCGTCACCGGAATGCTGACCGCCTGGCGCATCGCCGCGACGCATTCGGCCACCAGATCGGGCGTGCGCATCAGGCAGGCACCAAACGTGCCTGACTGCACCCGGTCTGACGGGCAGCCGACATTCAGGTTGATCTCGTCATAGCCAAAGCTCTCGCCGATGCGCGCCGCCTCGGCGAGTTTTGCCGGATCCGACCCGCCGATCTGCAATGCAACCGGATGCTCGACCGCATCGAAGCCCAGCAGCTTGTCGCGGTTGCCGTGGATGACGGCATCCGCCACCACCATCTCGGTATAAAGCAGCGCCCGTTGCGTAATCTGGCGGTGAAAAACCCGGCAATGACGGTCTGTCCAATCCATCATCGGGGCAACGGCCAGCACCGGCGCGAATGCGCCAGTGGCGGACTTGCCATAGATTGAAGCCGGGCTGCTCATGTGCCGCCATGTAAACTGTCATGCGTTGCCACGCAAATCTCAGGCAAAGCGCCGCGAAAGGCCGACGCAAAGCACCACCAGTGCCGTCGCGGCAATCATCTGCCAGGCAATGGGCTCGCCCAGCAGCCAGCCGGCCAGGGTCAACCCGAAGAATGGCTGCAGCAATTGCAGCTGGCCAACACTGGCGATACCTCCGACTGCCAGCCCGCGATACCAGAAGATGAAGCCGACCAGCATCGAGAACACCGACACATAGGCCAGCCCCAGCCAGGCCGGCAGCGCGACTGCGGAGAGGTCCGGCGGCCAGGTCGCCAGCATCAGCACCAGCATCACCGGCAACGACAATAGTAGCGCCCAGGAGATGACCTGCCAGCCGCCAAGCCGGCGCGTCAAAACAGCACCTTCCGCGTAGCCCAGGCCGCAAACAATGATCGCCGCCACCATCAACAAGTCACCTCTGAGCGCACTTGGCTCGCCATTCGACAATGCAAACCCGGCGACCGTTGCGCTGCCGAGGATCGAGAACAACCAGAACAACGGCTTGGGCCTTTCGCCACCGCGCAGCACACCGAAGATCGCAGTGGCCAGCGGGAGCAACCCGATAAAGACGATGGAACGCGCCGATGTGATGCTTTGCAGCGCCAGCGCCGTCAACAGCGGAAATCCAACCACCAGGCCAAGCGCCACGATGGTAAGTGCGGCGAGGTCTTGCGCCGAGGGGCGTGGCTGACGCAGCACAATCAGCGTCGCTGCGCCCAACAAAGCCGCGATCACCGCGCGCGCGGAGGTCAGGAACATCGGCGACAGGTCGCCAACCGCTACGCGCGTTGCTGGCAGCGAGGCAGCGAAGATGATGACGCCCAGCAGCCCGCTGCCAAACCCTTCGAGCGATTTCATAGAAATGTTCCTTGTACGCAGGGCGGCTTTCATGCTGCCCCCTCATCCGGCCTCCGCCTGGCTCGGCAACCTGCTCAGGAGAGTAGGTCGGACTGCCCTGGCTCAGCTTCTCACGGCGGGGAGAAGATGGCGCGAAGCGCCGGATGAGGAGGCAGCAACCGCAAGCCCCACTTTGCTGATGCCGCAAGTCCCCTTCCCAGGACAGACACAAACCAGTACAATCTTGCAAAACTGTACTGCTCTGATGAGGCATACAATTGGATCTCTCCGGCCGCACCGACGCCGTCACTCTCGCCATCCGCGCCCGGATTGCGAGCCGCGCACTCAACGCCGGCGACCGGCTGCCATCCGTGCGGGCATTTGCGAAAACCATGCGCGTTTCACCCTCGACGGTGGCGGAGGCCTATGATCGCTTGGCGGCTGAAGGCCTCATCCGGGCGCGGCGAGGTTCGGGCTTCTACGTCGCGGCCAACGCCATGCCGCCTCTGGCACTGGCGCCCGACAGCCCGCAGATTGATCGTGCGGTCGATCCATTCTGGGTGTCACGGCAGGCCCTCGACGCCGATCCGCAAGCTGCCCTACCCGGCTGTGGCTGGCTGCCGGATGACTGGATGCCGCTCGACCTTTTGCGCAAAGGGTTTCGCACTCTGGCACGCGGGCCGGCAGCACCGCTCGTCGATTATGGCGCGACGCGCGGCTCGCCGGCGCTGCGGCGACATTTGTTGGCGCGCTTTGCCGAGGAAGGTCTTGAGGTTGCGCCAACGCAACTGATGCTGACCGCATCCGGCACGCAGGGCGTCGATCTGATCTGCCGCTATCTGTTGCGGCCCGGCGACACGGTGCTGGTGGACGATCCCTGCTACTTCAATTTTCGCGCCCTGCTGCGGGCGCATCAGGTGAAGATCGTCAGCGCTCCCTACACGCCAGCCGGACCTGACCTTGCAGCATTCGAGCAGGCGCTGATCGAGCACCAGCCACGCCTCTACATCACCAATTCCTGCTGCCACAACCCGACCGGCGCAACTCTGTCGGCACAGACTGCGCACCGGCTGCTGAACCTCGCTGCACAGCATCGGTTGACCATTATCGAAGACGACATCTTTGCCGATTTCGAGCCCGAGCCTTCAGTGCGTCTTGCAGCACTGGACGGGCTGGCAAACGTCATCCGCGTCGGCAGCTTTTCCAAGACGCTGTCGGCCTCGCTGCGCTGCGGCTACATCGCGGCCCGCGCCGACTGGATCGAGGATCTGCTCGACCTGCAGGTCGCCACCAATTTCGGCGGCCCAAGTCCGGTGGCCGCAGAGGTGATAGCTGGAGCACTCACCGGCGGCGGCCACCGCCGACACATGGACGAGTTGCGCCGCCGCCTGTCAAAAGCGCGGCGCGAAGCGGCTGACCAACTGTCAAAACTCGGCATCGAGCCCTGGCTGACCCCACGCGGCGGCTTCTACCTGTGGTGCCGCCTGCCCGATGGTGTCGATTCAGCAGAACTTGCCCGCGCAGCACTGGCCGAGAAGGTCGTGCTGGCACCGGGCAATGTGTTCAGCGTGGCGCAAACTGCCGGCGGTTTCATGCGCTTCAATGCCGCGTATTGTGACCAGCGGGTGTTTGAGGCGCTGAAGCAGGTGATGGCTTCCAGCTCCACCGCCAGACGATAATCGCCAAGACCAGCGCCCCGACATCAAGCAGGAACGTCCAGTAGCCTATCGAGCTCAGTATCCAGTGGCCGTGGGATGCTGGTACGCGGAACATCTCCCAGCTTCTATCGCTGAACGGGGCCAGCCAGCGCACCGGCCCCATTACCGTGTCGGTGATCAGATGCGAGGCAACGCCGAGAACGAAGCCAACCGCCGGAAGCAGCCAGCGCCGCCAGAAACCGTAGAGCAGTGGCAAAACGATCATCGACAGGCCCAGCCAGAACAGCGGCCAGTGCGTGAAGTAATAGCGATGGTTGTAGCGGCCATGGTCGATGAACCAGAACCGCGCCATGTCGATGTCGGGTATCGCGCTGCCGAGGACACAGGCAGCCATCAGACCGCTCACGGCTCCGTATTTGTGGCGCATGGCAGCGCCGATGAGATAACCCACTGGTGGATGGATAAGCATTCATGTCCCTCGGCGCGACATACGCCGACAGAAACCCTGCACGCACTTTTCGCTGCCTCCGGGACACAGATGTGCAGGCCCTTTGCAGCTTTGCGGCAGGATCGGGTTGCCGACTGCGCCGCACTCGGCCATAGGTGCGTGATGGACCAGCCGCAAATCTACGTCGATGCCGATGCCTGCCCGGTGAAGGCCGAGGCGGTGAAAGTCGCCGAGCGGCTGAACCTTGTCGTCACCTTCGTCTCGAATGGCGGCCTGCGCCCCTCACGCGATCCGATGATCCGCCATGTCGTCGTGTCAAAGAGCGCCGATGCCGCCGACGACTGGATCGTCGAGAATGCCAGAGCGAACGATATCGTGGTGACGGCGGACATCCCGCTCGCAGCGCGCACCGTTGCGCTCGGCGCGCATGTGCTTGGGCCGACGGGCAGACCGTTCACTGAGGAAAGCATCGGCATGGCGGTCGCCATGCGAGACCTGAGACAGCATTTGCGTGAAACCGGAGAGGATCGCGGTTTCAATGCCGGCTTCCAGCCGCAGGACCGCTCGCGCTTCCTGAGCGCGCTGGATCAGTCGTGCCGGCGGGCGATCAAAGTGGCTCAGGGTTGAGTCATCGACCACACGGTCTCAGTCAACGCCCTGCCCGCGACTTCGTTCTCCGCCCACATGACAAATGTTGAGCTCTCGCTGTCGTCGTGCATGGCGGGGGTGAGGTCAGGATGGCGCTTCAGAAGTTCGTCGCGTATCGCCTCGTACCAATCGTAGCCATCGGGCGAGGCATCCGCGCCGAATTCCCGGGCCTCAGCCGGCTCCAGCCAGTCGGCACCGATCTCAAACGAAACCTGCCAGGCGAGCGGGATGTCCCGGCCCTCATACTCGGTATCCGACATCACTGAGAGCACAAGCGGCGACCAGCGCCCGTCCTGCCACTCGCCTCCCTCGTCCTCGACCAGATCGGCAAGATTGGCTGGCATCGACCATTGCGGCATCGCAGACATACTCAAATCTCCAGCGGTGGATAGATACCGCTCGCACTTCATCAGCGGGATGTCTTCGGCCTCCGGATGTAGATGCACTCGATGCCCAGCGGAGCGCTTTAAGCCACGCGTTTGATCAGCGGCTCCAGACTCTTGTCAACAGCTGGCGATATCTCCTTGATGAAATTGAGCAAATCCTGCTCGTTCTTGTGCAGGTCGCCATCCTTGTTGATCTTCTCTGCCAGCCATACAGCCTCCGCCGAGGTAACAGTTTCGGCGGCTCTGGTCTGCGCTTCGTAGACCATGTTGCGGATGCCCGCGTCATCAGGCTCGCGCTTTCCGAACACTGACCTGGAAATTGTATTCGTCCAGTTTTTTGGTGTGCTGCGTGCAAGGCGCTCGACCAGCGTGCTCTGGTCATCCATCGCCGCTTTCCAGCGTCTCTGGTCATCAGCGCTGGGCGCTGCCGGGCGCGAGTTGCCGACGACGTAGTTGGCGATGGCACGCACGAACAGGTCGTTCCAGCTCGGGTCGTTCTCGGCATGCACCGAGTGGTCGTTCATGACGAACAGCATCTCGGCTTCTTCCTGGTCGATGCCAATATTGCTGTCGTCGCCCATCGCATGGATGATGCGTCGTACCAGATCGACCTCTTCCTTTGTGATCACGCCCGGTTTCAGGTTGCCACCATAGGCCAGCGGGCCGTCACCGTGCAGAACCGCATCCGAAACCTGCTGCAGCGCGAAGGTCACCAGCCCGGCCGGCACCTGGCGCGATCGCTCAAGAACACGGACCAGAAGTTCCAGTTCGCTTCTGACGCAAACCTTGCCATCCCTGGTGATCCGGTCGAGCAGCCATGTGGCGTTGGCTTCGGAGAGATAGCCTTCCGGCTCCTGCTGGTGCACCAGAAAGTCAACGCCGGCTTCAGCGAAGAAATGCGTCCACTCGATGCAGGAATCGGGTGCGGCAGTCTCGGCAACTGCGAACAAGGCTTCCATCTCGGCGGCCGAGATGTTCATGTCGTTATACTTCGCGCGGCGCATATCCAGAACATCTTGCGGCGTAATCGTCTTCAGTGCGGCCATGTCAACTTCCCCCTTGGGCGCCGAATCGCTTCAATACTGCCGCAGGTTGCATTCCCGGAACTTTAAGAAAGGTTAACAAAACCTTGTGTGTGCACCGCACTAGATTCACGTCGCTGAGGGGTGACAATACGTCGTCGCTGGGATATTCGAATGTTGTCCGGGGCCAAAAGCCCGGCGGTTTGCGGGAGAGAGCAGGAAACTGCCGCCGAAGGGGAAACAAGCCCGTTAATCTCTCAGGCAAAAGAACCGTTGCCGCCAAGGACACTCTGGAAAGTCGGGGTATGCCCCCGCGCCGAAGGTGTAAGCGTCGCTGGCAGAGGCCCGGTAGCGCGAGTCTCTCAGGCTTCAGACAGAGGGGCGCAGAACTGCCGTGAAAGCGGCGGATGGTGCGCGATTCTGGAGAAGACATGACGGGCGATGTGAGACACCTACCCCTTGAGGATATCCATACAGCAGCCGGAGCCAGGTTTGGCGCGTTTGCCGGATGGAACATGCCACTGACCTATCCGCTGGGCGTGATGAAGGAACACCAGCATACGCGTGAGCATGTCGGCCTGTTCGATATCTCGCACATGAAGCTTTTCATCGTGCGCGGACTGGGCGCGGCAGCGATGCTGACCAAGCTTTGCCCGGTCATGGCTGTCGATCTTCCGCTGCACCAGTCAAAGCTGTCCTTCTTCCTGAATGGCGATGCTGGCATCCTCGATGACCTGATCATAACGCGGCTCGGCGAAGACCGTTTCATGGTGGTCTGCAATGCCGGCAATGCCGAGGCCGACGAACTGCATATGCGTGATATTGGTGGCCACTACAACGTCGTCATCGAGCCGCAAGACCTGGTGTTCCTGGCGATCCAGGGGCCGGAAGCGTCAGCGGTGATGAAGGATGTCGGCGTCGGCGACGGCGGCCTTCTGTTCATGACCGGCTGTGAACCGCGCGACGGCTGGTTCATGAGCCGCTCCGGCTATACCGGCGAAGACGGGTTTGAAATCGGCCTGCCGGAGAAGGATGCCCGTGATCTGGTCGTCAAGCTGACCGCCGATGAACGCGTGCAGTGGATTGGCCTCGCCGCCCGCGACTCGCTCAGGCTGGAGGCAGGCCTTTGTCTGCACGGCAATGACATCGACCCGACAACTGACCCCGCGATGGCCGCCCTGCTCTGGGCGATCCCGAAAGATTTGCGCGAGACTGGCAATTTCATAGGCGCGGAGGCGCTGCGCGAAAAGATCGCCGCCGGTCCCAAGGAAAAGCGCGTCGGCCTGAAACCCGAAGGCCGTCAGCCGGTTCGCGGCGGTGCCCCGCTCTTTGATGAGGCAGGCAACCCGGCAGGCCGCGTCACCTCAGGCGGCTTTGGCCCGACAGCCGGTCATCCGGTGGCGATGGGCTATGTATCAACCGCGTTGGCAAAACCCGGTGCCGGCAAGCTTTTCGCGGAAGTGCGCGGTACGCGCATTCCGATTGAGGTTCACACCCTTCCCTTCACTCCACATCGCTACGTCAAAGGATAAATCCCATGGCCAAGACCTATTACACCGAAGACCACGAATGGCTGACCGTTGACGGCGGAGTAGCGACCGTCGGCATCACCAACTACGCACAGGAGCAGCTCGGCGACATTGTCTATGTTGAAGCGCCCGAAATCGGCAAGGTTGTGAAAAAGGGCGACACCGCCGTCGTCGTCGAGTCGGTCAAGGCTGCATCCGACGTTTACGCGCCAATTGACGGAGAAATCACTGCCTTCAACGACACTCTGCAGGACAATCCAGCACTGATAAATGCGGTGCCGACCACCGATGGCTGGCTGTGGAAGATGAAGGTTGCCGACGAGGCCCAACTCGCCAGCCTGCTCGATGAAGCTGGCTACAAGGCCGTGATCGGCTGAGGATTGGACATGAACGACCAGGCCTACCCCTTCTCCCGCCGCCATATCGGCATTTCGCGCACCGATGCGCGCTCCATGCTGGCAACTGTCGGCGTGCCATCGCTTGAAACGCTGATCACCCAGACTGTGCCGAAGTCGATCCGGCTGGATCGCGCGCTCTACCTGCCGCCCGCCGCGACAGAAGCTGAGGCGCTGGCTGAACTCGCCGCCAAGATGGCGCAAAACAAGGTGCTCAAGAGCTTCGTCGGTCTCGGCTACCACGGCACGCACACGCCGCCGGTGATCCTGCGCAACCTGTTTGAGAACCCGGCCTGGTACACGGCCTACACGCCTTATCAGGCCGAGATCAGCCAGGGTCGTCTGGAAATGCTGTTCAACTTCCAGACGCTGGCGACCGAGCTGACCGGCCTGCCCGTCGCCTCCGCCTCGCTGCTGGATGAAGGCACGGCCCTGGCCGAAGCTGTTGCCATGGCTGTGCGTCACCACAAGGACAAGCGCACGAAAATCGCCTTCGCCAATGACCCGCATCCGCAGACCCGCGACGTCGTTGCCACCCGCGCCGAGCCGCTCGGCTGGACACTGGACGGCGACAAGATCGATGATGAGACCGCAGCGCTGGTCGTCGCCTGGCCCGACACGTACGGCGTCTATGGTGACCATTCGAAGAAGATCGCCGAGGCCAAGGCCAAAGGCGCGGTGGTGATCTTCGTTGCCGATCCGCTTGGCCTCACCGTCACCCAGACGCCTGCCAGCCT
>CAYZQP010000139.1:9567-10029 GCA_964480545.1 uncultured Mesorhizobium sp.
CGCCGCGACAAGGCGACCTCCAACATCTGCACCGCGCAGGCGTTGCTGGCCAATGTCGCAACTGCCTACGCCATCTGGCACGGCCCGCAGGGCTTGCAGGCGATTGCCCGCAACGTTCACAGCCTGGCTGCCCGGCTCGCTGCTGGCCTGAAAGCTGCTGGCTTCAAGGTGCTGGGCGACCAGCGTTTTGACACGGTGACGGTCGAGCTCAAGGGCAAGGCGAAAGCCAAGGCCAAGGAGGCGCAGGATGATGGCCGTCTGCTGCGCATGGTCAGCGCGGACCTCGTTGGCATCAATTTCGACGAGACCTCGACCGAAGAGGACCTGAACGCTATTGCCGCCATCTTCGAGGCCAAGATCCCGACAGAGACGCGTTCCACCCTGCCCGGCAAGCCGCGCGACGGGAAGAGCTTCCTCAGCCAGCCGATGTTCCACGAGCATCACTCGGAAACCGAGATGATG
>CAYZQP010000139.1:10039-10287 GCA_964480545.1 uncultured Mesorhizobium sp.
GCTGGACCGCACCATGATACCGCTCGTCTCCTGCACGATGAAGCTGCATGCCGCAGCCGAGATGATCCCGGTGTCGTGGCCATCCGTCGCCAATTTGCACCCCTTCGCGCCGAAAGCGCATTCCAAGGGCTACAAATCGATGACCGATGATCTTGAGCGCTGGCTCTGCGAGATCACCGGATTCTCCGCCGTCTCGCTGCAGCCCAATGCCGGCAGCCAGGGCGAATATGCGGGCCTGCTGGCGATCC
>CAYZQP010000140.1:0-7226 GCA_964480545.1 uncultured Mesorhizobium sp.
AGGCTGGCAAACCGGTGAACGTGATGGTGGGGACAAGATCCAAGCTGCTGGCTTCCTGCAAAGGTACCGGTCTGAACGCGGGGGTCGGGGCAATTGCGCCGATTACGGCAATGGTTGCTGCGACAAGGTCACGTCTGGAGCCCTACAACCCGTTTGCGTGGTAATGCCGCCCGCGCCGAGCCCACCAGACAATCCAGATCGACCCTAATGCGACTTCGGCGCTTCAGCTGTCTTTGGCTGCGGAGCAGCATCTTCATCGGGTACGCGTTCATAGCGCACGCCGGGGAAGATAATCACAGCGGCAGCCTCGCCACTGGCTTTTGAACGGCCCGTCGCGCCCGAGCGCGGGGAAAAGGAAAGCACCATGCCCATATTCTGCGGTCCTGTAACGGTTTAACCGGAGAGATACTCAACGCCTCCACCACTGATTGAGCACCTGTTGGGTTAATGCGATGCTAACAATTTGCCGCTAATCTTCATTTTGTTGCCCTTGGTAAATGTTTCGGGCACTCCGGGTGTATCAACAGTGTATCGGCGTATCCGCGTGACCCTCTCCGCTCTTCGTTCCGCTGACGTTCAGCAATCCAGACCTGATCGCCTGCTCAGGGCCGCCGTTTCGGCCTATTGCTCGCTCACCCGCCCAGGACGCCAGGACGCGATCCAGCTCCAGGATCTGGCCTTGCCGCTCATCGATGGCGCCTCCCGCGATACGCTGCGCTACATCTCGGCTGCGCTTTCACTGTGCGAGATTGAACCACCTGCGCTCGTAAGCCGCCTCTCCGATATGTCTGTCGATATCGCGGCTCCGGTTCTCGCGCGCTCGACCTCGATCAAGGACATTGATCTGATCGACCTGATCGGACGTCATGGCCTGCGTCACGCCAGCGTCATCGCAACGCGTGCCAACCTGCATCCTTCCGTCCGCCATCTGACAAACATTGTCGAGGAGCGGCGCTGGAACCCGGCAAGTGCTGTGCAGGCCGCAATATCTCCTTCGACTGTGGAAGACACGTCGGCGCCATACCTTGCCGATCAACGCGCGCCTCTGGCCGTTGAGGAAACACGGGATCGCCTGCGGACAATCATGCAGGCAACGCGACAGGAGGGCCAGCAGCCCGACGTCGACTATATCTACGAGGATCTGCGCGAGAGTGTGCTCTCCGGCAGCCTTGATCAGTTTGCAGCAGCGCTCGCCAATGCTCTGGGCGTTGTCATGCCAATGGCTCGCACCATCGCCAGCGACGCCACATGCACGCAGCTTATCCCGGCGCTGCGCGCCTTGGGGCTCCTCGAAGAGGAGGCATTCCTTATTGTTGCAGCGGCATTCCCGATGCGCTTCGCCCATGCCAGCCAGGTGCGCAGCTTCCTGAAGCGTTACCGCGACATAAGCTTCGAGCAGATCGAGGTGCAACTCACCGGATGGCAGGATCTCGGCGAAGCTGTGACGGCTACGCGACGAGCTGGATAAGCTCTCCTGTAGCGGTGGATGTCTCGAGTTCTACCAGCCAGATATCCGGGTCAAACCGCAGTTCGCGTTCCAGGCGTTTGTCTATGGCGTCCTGCTCCCCTTCCAGAAGCAAGACAAACATCCGGTCTTCGGGTTTTGCACTGTCGTAGCTGGTCTGCGGCGCGGGACCATACAGCGCGACCTCTCCCATCCGGTTGCGCGTTATGACAAAGACCGCGCCAGCCTCGGGCGAACCACGCCGGAGCACGGCGGCAAAGTCGCCGGCCGAGAATACCCGGCGCACCAGCGCCGAAACCCAGAAATCAGTTGTCAGTCTCACCAGCCGGGCTTAGCTCAAACCGGGACTGGCTCCAACCGCTATTGCAGCAGGCCTTCCTCAAGCATCTTGAGATAGACAGCCTGGCTGGGCTTGCCATCCTGCTCCAGATCGAAGGTGGCCTGGAACAGTTTCAGAGCCTCGCGAGTCCGGCGGCCCATCAGCCCGTCGACCTGAACCGTCTCGTTGCCAAAAGCCCGCAGACCTTCCTGGATGCGCGTCAACGGAATCTCGTCCGTTACCGGAGCTGGCGGCGCAGCCGCTGCCGGCTCGATCGACCCCGTGATGTCGCTGGCACCCAGTTCGTTCAAAAGCTGCTTGTCGATGCGGCCAGATACCGTCAGCCCCATCCTCGTCTGATAGGCCGAGATCGCGGCACTCGTGTTGGGTCCGGGCAGGCCATCAACATCGCCCTTGTAGTAGCCGAGTTGCTTGAGGATCGTCTGCACACGTCTGGTCGACGGATCGCTGACACGAGCCGGGACCTGACGAACCGTTGGCAACGGCACCTCGGATCGGTCAAGCCGGATCGTGGTCGTTTCCGGCTGTGAGGCAGCCGCTACGGCGGAGGTGAACGCCACATCGGTGCGGGTTTCGAAGAATGGCGAGGCATGGGCGTGTGGCTGCCGCCAGATGGCGTTCGCAGTGACAAATGACATGGCAAGCAGGAACGCGGTTGTGCCGCCGACCAGCGCCGGGTTGCGCGCAACCCAGGTTCCAACTGCTTCCGCGCTGCGGAAGATCAGCGGTTGACCAGGAGCCTTCTTGCTAGGCCGTTTTGCGGTACGCGCCATCTGGCTCCCCATTCACTGGCTGCAACTGAACTACATCGCCTGATACCTGCCGGACCGGAGGCGACTTCATCATCCGCGGCAGGCGAATCCTGACCGTCGTGCCTTTGCCAAGGCCGCTCACCACATGCATCGACCCCTGATGCAGATGGACAAGTCCCTTCACCAGGGCAAGACCGAGCCCCGTGCCCTCGTAGCGGCGCGCAAAATCAGCGCTCAACTGAACGAATGGCTGGCCAAGCCGCTCCATGTCTTCCTCGGCAATGCCTATGCCGGTGTCACGCACGAGCAGCTCGACGTGGTCGCCATCGAGGTTGCATTCGACATCGACCTTGCCGCCGGCAGGCGTGAACTTCACCGCATTGGAGACCAGATTGATCAGCATCTGCTGAACGGCCCGGCGATCCGCGTTGAGCTCACCTATTGCAGGGTCGACCTGCGAGGTCAGCGACACGCCCTTTGCATCGGCCTGAACGCTCATCATCGAGCCGCACATTTTCACCGCCAGATCCAGCGGGAATGGCTCGGGGTTGATCTCGTAGGCGCCAAGTTCAATCTTGGAGACGTCGAGGATCGAGTTGACCACAGCAAGCAGATGCTGGCCGGAATCACGGATCAACGTGACGTGTTCCTTCTGGCGCTCGTCCGTGAAGCCGCCATAGAGTTCGTGAACCAGCATGTCCGAGAAGCCGATGATCGCATTGAGCGGGGTGCGCAGTTCATGGCTCATCGAAGCCAGGAAGCGTGACTTGGTCAGCTTGACGCGCTCGACCTCCTCAAGTGCCTCGGCATGCAGGCGGCGCAGTGAGTCAAGCTCGCCGACCGGTCGCAGAACGAGATGACAGTCGTCTCCATCGGCAGCAACGATCTCGGCATACATGTGGCGATAGACATCGACTTCCGGTGCACCGGGCAGACGCAACCGCAGTTCAAGGTGGCGTCCGGAGGCGCCATTGCGCACGTCTGACAGCGCGCACATGTAAGCAACCCGATCGCCAACATGCATGCGCTCGAACATTGCCTGACCCGAGATCAGATCGGTGTCGAGACCGAGGATTTCGGTCGAACGCCCGGAAGCGCGCAAAATATCGCCATTGGGTGCAATGCCGAGGATCGCCGCGTTTATCCGGTCTTCAAAGCGCAGTACGCCCTTGGTTTCGGCTGAATTGCCCGCAACCCGTAACAGCACGCTTGCGAGATAGGCACCTGTCGGGAGCCAGGCCCAGGCAAGGGGCTGCGCAGCCGGGAACAGAGTGCCGGCAAGAACGGCGCCGCCAATACCAAAGCCGGCAGCAGCAAGTCCGCAATTCAGCGCCTTGCGCGTCCTCCAGATCCACCACGGTTCAAATGCGAGGGCACCGAGCAGGAGGGCAACAGGAGAAGCGAGGCCACCGCCGACAGCAACCAGCAAGGCAAGAATCATCGTCGCCGCAAACAGAGCGGCAATGCCAGTTGCGAGGTCGCGACCGTGCTGTGCAACATAGAGCCCGGCCAGCCAGGCAAAAGCGAAGATCCCCGCTGCGGTTGCAACAACCATCGCCGGACCTTCGGGCGCCAGAACGAGCGCGGCAGCGCCTGCCAGGGCAATCGGTGAAAGCAGCAGCAGACCAACAAGGCGATGGCGTCTGCGCAGCGTATTGCGGTCAAGGCTGGAATTGACAACAAGCCGCCTCAGCCCGGCCGAGAGCGCTGTCCGCAATTCCTTGTATCTGACTTCAAACGCACTCAACGCAACAATTACCTTGCCCAGATTTCTGATGCCCTTCTGGTTGATCGGACAGTCGCACCGGACACTTTAAGGAATGGATAAAATGCGACCAAACGGCTTGCGTTGGCGGCCCGCGGATGGCGTCAGAGGCCAGCTTTTCCCACCATGGTTAACGCGCACTTATCCCCCGCCACAGCAGGGTTGCAACGCTGCACAACCAGGGCGCGTGCCTTAACTGAATCGGAATGGAATCCGCTTACGCATGAAACGGTTTTGCGGGACAGCGTGCAGGCCCACTGGCCTCATCGCTGACAGGGAATGTCGTTTCTGCTGCGCTTCTGCTTCTGGTTCGGCCTTGTGATCTACATGCTGCCGTTTGACGAGGTGCGTCCGGTGGACACCACGCACCTGACGGCATCAACGGCTGGACAGGCCGTTGAAGGTGTCACCCGCTTGTGCCAGGCCCAGCCCGAACTCTGCAGGACAGCACTGGAGTCCAGCGTGCCAGCGGATATTCAGGCCCCGACAACGATCGGGCAGGTCGAACCGTCACAGACATCGCCGCTGCATGAACCAATGCCACCCTTGCCGACGCCGCGACCAGCGACGCCTTAGCGCGTGACTGCGCCGTCATTCGCGCCTATATGCGCGCCATGACGACGATTGCCTCCATCCGCGAAGATTTCTCCCTCATCGATGACTGGGAAGACCGCTACCGCTATGTCATCGAACTCGGCGATGCGCTTGAGCCTTTGCCGGAAGCGGACCAGACCGATGCCAACAAGGTGCGCGGATGCGTCAGCCAGGTCTGGCTGAAAACCGATATCGCCTCAGGCAGCAAGGACCCCGTCATTTGCTTCACGGGCACCTCGGACGCGCATATCGTGCGGGGGCTGGTGGCTATTTTGCTGGCGCTGTTTTCCGGGCGTCCGGCAAGCGAGATCATCGCGACAGACGCCGAAGCCGTGTTGCGGGAACTCGGGCTTGACGAGCATCTCACGCCCCAGCGCTCCAACGGACTGCGGTCAATGGTTACGCGCATCAAGCGCGATGCCGAGGCGGCACAGGCGGTGTAGCGGCCCGTGACTCCCCTGGATCATACGCTGCCGGCCGTGCTGTCGCCACCATGCCGCGCGCCCGGGATCGTCGGGCGGTAGTCATCTGCTCCCCAATGCACGAATGCTGACCGGGTTCTCTCCGGCTCGTAATGCCGGCCAAGCGCCCCAAGCGCGACCTTGAGCACGACCTTTGCCGAGCGTGTGGGCCAGTTCCGTTCGGCCTCGACTGTCTCAAGGCCCTTCAGGAAGCAGCAGACATCTATCAACACGCCAGACAATTCCGGACCAACGGCCTTGATCGCCGCCTCTACCCTCAGACGCGCGCCCAGCGCCGCATCGGTGAGATCGGCCATCCCGCCATCGCGCCGGCCCGAGGCAACATGCGTGTCCCAGTTCGCACCAAGCCGTGGAATGATCTGGCCGCGCGTGTAGTCAACGCGTAGCCGCTCGCCCGCCCTCAGTTCCTTCTCTGCCAGGAACGAGGCACCCGATTTGTCCTTGCGTCTCGCCAATGCTGCGAGAGGCGACTCGTTGTGGTTCACGGTGGCCATTGAGGGCGATCCATCAACCAAGAGTTGCCGGACCTCGAGGTCACGATGCAGGCCCCTGAACCGGTCCGGATCGGCTGCGGTGTCCCGACCTTTACCGGTCAGTTCCACCCCGGTGCCGACGAGACGCACAAGACCCGACTCGAACAGGCTGCCCAGAACAGAGCTGCGGACTGCAAGGCGGCGACCGTCTCCCTGTTCCAGCAACATCGACTTTCCCTTACCCAGAGGACTGGCCTCGGCCCGCCCTGCCGTGAGGAAGCTCAAAACCCGCTGGTCCATCCTAGCTCTCCTGCGACGTGGCGAAAGCCGCTGCCACCACACGTTCGGCGAGCAGGACGAGCCGGTCGAACTCCACATCGTCGCGCATGTCCTCGATCAGGTGGCAGGCATAGACGACGCTTGCGCGGTTCCGGCCAAAGCCGATCGCCACCTCGCGCATCGTCAACCGCAGGATGACGTGCGCCACATACATGGCCAGTTGCCTGGCCTGCGCCGCATCGGCACTGCCGCGCGTGCGCAGACGCATCTCCCGACCCGGGACACCGACAAGCGTCGACACGAGATCGATCACACCACTGCAACAACTGATTGCCCGCGCCTCACTGTCACTGCGCCAGCGCAGGGCAGTCAGATGACATGCCCTGTCTTCTCTCAATCCCTCCATGACAATCCTGCGCGCTCCGGCCTGGCTCATTTCAGAAACTCCAACTAGGAATTTCTTCTTATATCCGATCCCGGAGATGCGTTAATAAATTTAGGACAACCTACCTACAATAAAACACCATCACATTGTATTCAAACAGAAATTTCTTGCTCTCTGGCGAGTTATCCACCTCCTGCACGGCTCCGGCATCCTCATGCGCCAACAGGAGCAGAAGATGAAACATCCGAATCTGGAAGCAGAAGCAACCCCGGCACGCAATGCAGCCACGGTCGCGGAAGCGCGCCAACGGGCAGCGCTGAAGCTTGCCTGTGGCATTGACATAGACTGGTCGTCGGACACGCAAGGCGCGGATATGCAGCGCGCTCGACAACTGGTCGAGCGGGCGCTACGCCGGGAGCGCGCCAAAGGGCTGCGCCGGCACTGGAGTTACGATCTCAACCGGCACATCGCCCTGAAGCGGGCGCTGGACCGTCTGGTCGTCACATCCATGTCATGAGGGGGCGCCGGAGCGCCCCGATCAGAGTTCAGGCAGCTTTACGCTTGCGGCCGAGGCCCATGTCCTTGGCCAGCTGCGAACGGGCAGCCGCGTAGTTCGGCGCGACCATCGGGTAGCTCGGCTCAAGACCCCACTTCTCACGATACTGATCCGGGGTCAGGCCGTAGTGAGTCA
>CAYZQP010000140.1:7236-10064 GCA_964480545.1 uncultured Mesorhizobium sp.
TGATGTGGCGCTTGAGCGACTTGAACTTCTTCCCGTCCTCGAGGCAGATGATGTAGTCGTCGTGAACCGAACGCTTGGGGTTCACGGCAGGCTTTGCCTTCTCGACCGGCACTGGTTCAGGCACCGGCCCTCCGACCCGACCCAGCGCAGCATGCACTTCAGATATGAGACCTGGCAGATCTCCTGCAGGTACAGAATTGTTGCTCACATACGCCGAGACAACATCTGCAGTCAGTTCGATCAACATCTCGCCGCCGCGCGAGGATGATTCGTGGTTGGTCATGTCATCAGTCCTAAACTTGAAAGTTAAAAAGCATTCCAGCACAACAGTCTCGATGCAACCCACACTGGCCCAACGTCAGTTAGAATTGCATATGCGTAGATGGCCATACCTGTACGGTAAGTCAAATCAAAATGTGAGAATTAGTTGTGATGCCACAGAATTGTTCTATTTTCTGTACCGATGCGCTCCAGAAAATCCTTCGCGCTCTGGTTGCATTACGAAAACTGTTCATTCGGACCGTATGAAGAATGCCACAATTGTTCACTTTGGCCGAACATACTTTCCATAAATCCAACCCGTGGTGAACTGCCCGTTGCCAGCGGGATCGTGCCAGACCTGGCACCAGTTGTAGCGAACGGCCTGCCTCTGCTTCCAGACTGGCTGGCGAGAGATATCATGCAGGTTTACGCCTCCGGTGCACCGGCCTGTCATCTGCAAAACCTTGCCATTCGGGTAGGCTGCCTGCTTCTGCGAGTGATTTGCCGGGTATTTTCTCACGTTCAGCGTGTCACCAAAGGGCACGTTTGCGACCTGCCATGCCGAAAATACTGTAGCTTGCGCTGCCGTTACAGTTTGAAGGCTGGCCAGGGCAAGGATTGCTGCAGCTGCAAGGTTTTTCATCTGTGATCTCATGTCGTGTCTGGTTGATGCGTGCATCAGACCTAAACACCCGGCCTTGAATGAGACCTGATCAATGTGTTCATTCGCCGTTCAACACAGGAACTTCTTTGAGTCTCATGCCGAAAACCTCCTCCTTCTCCCGCACCAAACCGCCGGTGGCGAAGAAAGTTCCGTTGAGCGACACGCGCCACGGCATCACACGCACCGACGACTACGCCTGGATGCGGGCAGACAACTGGCAGGACGTATTCCGCGATCCATCAGTACTTGATCCGGAGATCCGAACGCATCTGGAGGCCGAGAACGCCTATCAGAAGAAGCTGATGGCCAACACCAAGGCGCTCCAGAAAGAGCTGTTCGCCGAGATGAAGGGGCGCATCAAGGAAGACGATTCGTCTGTGCCGATGAAGGACGGGCCTTACGCCTATTCTTCCGCGTACAAGAAGGGCGGGCAGCAGCCGCGCTACCTGCGCACGCCGGTTTCGGCCAAGAACGGCAAGGAGCAGTTGCTGCTCGATGGCGACAAGGAGGCCAGGGGCAAAGCCTATTTCCGCATCGGCGCTGTCGACCATTCCGGCGACCACAAATCACTGCTCTGGACCTATGACGACAAGGGTTCCGAGTTTTTCACCGTGCTGGTGCGTGATCTCGCGACCGGAGAAGACAGCCCGGAGACAGTCGAGAACACGACCGGCGACGGCACCTGGGATGCCAGCGATTCCGGCTTTTTCTACACCCGCGTTGATGACAACCATCGCCCCTCGAAGATTTTCTACCACGCTATCGGCACGGCCTCATCCGAAGACAAGCTGATCTATGAAGAGAAAGACCCGGGCTTTTTCGGTGGTGTCGGCGGCACGCGCCGCAACGACTGGATCATGATCTCGGTCAATGACCACGAGACCTCCGAATACCGCCTGATCGACGCAACAAAGCCGCTGTCGAAGCCGAAGCTTGTCGCCAGGCGCAAGAACGGGCTGCAATACGACCTCGAAGAAGGTGGCGACGTCTTCTTCATCCTGACCAACGCCGACGGCGCGAAAGACTTCAAGATCATGACCGCGCCGGTCAGCGATCCGCGCCGCGAGAACTGGTCTGAACTGGTCCCGCACGAGCCGGGCCGGCTGATCCTCTCCGTCACCGGCTTCGACAAGTTCATGGTGCGGCTGGAGCGCAAGGACGGATTGCCGCGCATCGTCATCCGCGAACGCGCATCTGGAGAAGAGCACACGATTGCGCTGGATGAAGAGGCCTATTCGCTGGGGCTCGGTGGCTCCTACGAATATGACACCGAAATCCTGCGCTACAGCTACTCCTCGATGACCACGCCCGGCCAGGTGTTCGACTATAATATGCGCACCCGCAAGAAGACCCTGCGCAAGACGCAGGAGGTTCCCTCCGGCCACAAGCCCAAGGATTACGTCACCCGCCGCCTGATGGCGCCGTCGCATGATGGCGAATTGGTGCCGGTGTCGCTGATCCACAAAAAGGGCCTGAAACTCGACGGCAAGGCACCCTGCCTCGTCTACGGTTACGGCGCCTATGGCCACGCCATCCCGGCCTCGTTCAACACCAACATCCTGTCGCTGGTGGATCGCGGTTTCGTCTATGCCATCGCCCATATCCGCGGCGGCAAGGACAAGGGCTATTACTGGTACGACGACGGCAAGCGCGAGAAGAAGACCAACACCTTCCTCGACTTCATTGCCGCCGCCAAACACCTGCAGGCACAGGGCTATACCTCGCCCGAGCGCACGCTGGCGCAGGGCGGATCGGCTGGCGGCATGTTGATGGGTGCCATTGCCAACATGGCTCCGGAGACTTTTGGTGCCGGCATCATCGCCGAGGTGCCGTTTGTCGATGTGCTCACCACCATGCTCGACGACACGCTGCCGCTCACTCCGGCCATTCCGGCGGAGTGAGC
>CAYZQP010000141.1:0-2581 GCA_964480545.1 uncultured Mesorhizobium sp.
TCTGGTCGAACATGGACGCGATGTGGTGATTCTGCTTGATTCGATCACGCGTCTTGGACGTGCGTACAACACGGTTGTGCCGTCATCCGGCAAGGTGTTGACCGGCGGTGTCGACGCCAACGCGTTGCAGCGCCCGAAGCGCTTCTTTGGCGCGGCACGTAATGTTGAGGAAGGCGGTTCGTTGACGATTATCGCCACGGGTCTGATCGATACCGGCAGCCGTATGGACGAGGTTATCTTCGAAGAGTTCAAAGGCACCGGTAACTCGGAAATTCATCTGGACCGCAAGGTTGCCGACAAGCGTATTTATCCGGCTATGGACATTCTGAAGTCCGGCACGCGTAAGGAGGACCTGCTGGTCCAGCGTTCGGACCTGCAGAAGATTTTCGTGCTTCGTCGCATCCTGGCACCAATGGGTACGACGGACGCGATTGAGTTCCTGATCGACAAACTGAAGCAGACCAAGACCAATGGCGACTTCTTCGAATCGATGAATACCTGAGTTTACTCAGGTCGCTTCGGTATCGTAACAGTTTGGCTGAACGGCCATGACAGATACAATCTATGCGCTTTCCAGCGGCATGTTGCCATCCGGCGTTGCGGTGGTGCGCATTTCAGGGCCAGGCGCAAAGGATGCGTTGCTGCATCTGACGGGACGGCTGCCGGAACCTCGACTGGCTAGCCTGGCGGATGTTCGTTCAGGCGACGGTCTTGTGCTGGATCGGGCGCTGGTGCTGCTGTTTCCCGGGCCAGCGAGCGTAACGGGGGAGGACGTCGCCGAGCTTCATCTGCATGGCGGCCGGGGCACGGTCTCGGCAGTTCTGTCAGAGATCGGGAGCCTGGCCGGAATGCGTCCAGCCGAGGCGGGCGAGTTTACCCGCAGGGCCTATCTGAACGACAAGATGGATTTGACCGAGGCCGAGGCCCTCTCGGATCTGCTCTCTGCCGAAACGGAGGCACAAAGGCGCTTTTCGCTGGGCAACAGTCAGGGTCTGCAGAAGCGCCTCTACGAGAGCTGGAGGACGCGGATCATAAGGGCGCGAGCCCTGATCGAGGCTGAACTCGACTTTTCGGATGAGGAGGACGTGCCGGATTCAGCTTCGTCTCAGGTCTGGGCTGATATGGCCGAGTTGGCGAGGGAGATCGATGTACACGTGGCCCGGTTTCGCCAGGCGGAGATTATCCGCCAGGGGTATGTTGTGGTTATCACGGGCGAGCCGAATGTCGGGAAATCCAGCCTTATCAACAGTCTGGCGCGGCGGGAAGTGGCAATTGTCTCCAGTGAAGCCGGTACAACCCGGGATCTGATCGAGGTCTCTCTCGATCTGAACGGGTTGAAGGTCATCGTGGTCGACACAGCCGGTATCCGTGATGATGCAGGGATGGTCGAGCAGATGGGTATCAATCGGGCCAGAGCACGGTTGGCAGAAGCCAATCTCGTTCTGGAACTGAGCACGTCAGGTAGATGGAGCGAACATGATGTGCCCGTTATCAGGGTGCACACGCAGATTGACAAGATTCGCCCTGTCAATGAGAGCGATGTAGGAGTATCCGTGGTTACGGGTGAAGGCATTGATACGCTTCTTGGAATGATCGGTGAGCGGGCGCGTGCTGATGCCGGTTCGCTTGCGGATGTGCTTCCTGCCCGGGCAAGGCACGTAGATTTGCTAGATGCGTGTTCGCGGGAAATTTCGCGGGTTCCGTGCGAGGAACTGGAGTTCAGTGCAGAGGCTCTTCGCCGCGCGGGTGATTCACTTGGACGATTGACGGGTCGGGTGGATGTGGAAGATTTGCTGGATGTGATCTTTTCCGAGTTCTGCGTCGGGAAGTGATTCACGTGAAACAGCGGGAAGATTCATGCGTGAAGAAAATGTTTCACGTGAAACGGACAGAGCAGATGACCTATGATGTGATTGTTGTGGGAGGGGGGCATGCAGGCTGCGAGGCCGCTGCTGCCGCTGCGCGTGTGGGGGCTGAAACCCTACTGATCACACTCTCACGCGACAATATTGGTGTCATGTCCTGCAACCCGGCGATCGGCGGTCTCGGGAAGGGCCATCTCGTTCGCGAGATTGATGCACTGGACGGGCTGATGGGGCGGGTTGCGGATCGGTCGGGCATCCAGTTTCGGCTGCTGAACAGACGAAAGGGGCCAGCTGTACGGGGCCCTCGTACGCAAGCCGACCGAAAGCTCTATCGCGAGGCGATGCAGGAAGCGATTGCCGCCACTGCAGGGTTGACGGTGGTGGAGGCGGAAGTCCTGGACCTGCGCATCGAGAATGCAGAGGTGCGCGGGGTCATCACAGATTCCGGGGTGTATGAGACCGAAGCTGTTATCCTCACGACCGGTACGTTTCTCAGGGGGTTGATCCATATCGGAGACAGGAAGATACCCGCCGGACGCATGAATGAGCGTGCGAGTACGGGCCTTTCTCGCACGATTGCGGATGCGGGACTTGGCCTTGGGCGCCTGAAAACAGGAACGCCCCCACGGCTTGACGGGAAAACCATCGATTGGACCCGGGTCGATTGGCAGGATGGGGACGACGTGCAGTCGCTATTCTCATTTGATGAGCCTGGT
>CAYZQP010000141.1:2591-10013 GCA_964480545.1 uncultured Mesorhizobium sp.
TGGTTCTATCCCACGGCAGATCCGGTGCGGGATTACGCGGACAACGCCAAGGACTCACGAGATTATCAGGGAGAATCTGCATCGCTCTGCAATGTATTCCGGTTCGATTGACGGTGTGGGGCCGCGGTATTGCCCCTCCATCGAGGACAAGATCGTCAAGTTTGGTGACCGTGACGGGCATCAGATCTTCCTGGAGCCCGAAGGGCTGGATGACGACACGATCTATCCGAACGGGCTTTCAACGTCACTGCCGGAGGACGTCCAGCGTGCGGTGATTGACAGTATTCCCGGCCTTGAGGGCGCGAGAATACTGCAGCCGGGCTATGCCATTGAGTACGATCATATCGACCCTCGCGAGCTGAAGACCAGCCTTGAGACCCTGAAGATTCGTGGATTGTTCATGGCCGGCCAGATCAATGGTACAACCGGTTACGAGGAAGCTGCCGCGCAGGGGCTCGTTGCGGGCATCAATGCTGCGCGTCTGTCCAAGGGGAGGGTTGCGTACAGCTTCAGCCGGACCGACTCCTATATCGGTGTTCTGGTGGATGACCTCGTCAGTCGCGGAATCACCGAGCCCTATCGGATGTTTACCTCGAGGGCCGAATACAGGCTCTCGTTGCGTGCGGACAATGCGGATCGGCGCCTGACACCAATCGGTATCGAACTTGGGATTGTCGGGGGAGCACGGGAGGAGCAGTACGCGGCGTACGCGGCTGATGTCGCCAGTGCCCGAGCAGCGTTCGAGTCATTTGCATTGTCTTCCAATGATTGGCGTCGTTTCGGGATCGAAGTGAATCAGGACGGAACCATGCGTTCCGCTTTCAAGATACTCTCCTATCCGGATATCAGTCTGGAGCGGATACTGGCTGTGGAACCGGCGCTAGGCCAGTTTTCAGCGCGCGTTCTGGAGAGTGTCGAAGCAGATGCGCGGTACGCAGTCTATCTCGACCGGCAGGCTGCCGATATTGAGGGTGTTCGCAAGGCTGAGGCGCGC
This sequence comes from uncultured Mesorhizobium sp., assembly GCA_964480545.1. Classification (GTDB taxonomy): domain Bacteria; phylum Pseudomonadota; class Alphaproteobacteria; order Rhizobiales; family Rhizobiaceae; genus Mesorhizobium_G. The sequence goes on from CAYZQP010000141.1 coordinate 3,586, forward strand.
GAGATTGATCCATCGATCGACTGGGCGGATTTGCCCGGCCTTTCCCGGGAGTTGCAGCAGAAGCTGAAGGTGCGACGGCCAGGAACAATTGCGGAGGCGGAACGGATCGAGGGTATGACACCCGCGGCCCTCGCGCTCATGCTAACTCATCTCAAGCATCGTCGTGCCGCGTGAACAAGCTTTCGTCCCTGGAGAAGGTGCTGGGTTCTGTTTCACGTGAAACATTTGATTCGCTGGTGGAGCTGGAACGGCAGCTGGGCATCTGGAATGCACGCATCAATCTGGTAGCGGACACAACAGTGAAAGATGCCTGGACGAGACACATTCTGGACAGCGCGCAGCTGCTGCGGATCAGCAACGCCCGAAAATGGGCTGATCTCGGTTCCGGGGGCGGGTTTCCCGGCCTTGTCATCGCCAATCTGCTGCGAGAGCGTGGCGGGAGCATCGATCTGATCGAGAGCAACACCAAGAAAACCAGCTTTCTCAATCACATAATCGGGCTACAGGCTTTGCCTGGCGCGGTTCACAGCCAACGCATTGAAGATGCCGTTCGGGTGCTTCCTGCCCCGGAAATCATCACAGCACGGGCACTTGCAGCGCTGCCAAAACTCCTGACGCTGGCTGAACCCTGGCTCACCCAGGGATCTGTGGGCCTTTTCCACAAGGGCAGAGAATATCGTCAGGAAGTTGAGGAAAGCGCTGACAAGTTCGCATTCAATTTGATAGAACACCGCAGTCTCGTCGACGCCGACAGCGTCATACTCGAGGTCTCAGGATTCAGCAGAAGATCATGACGAAAACGCCAAGGATCATCACGATCGCCAATCAGAAGGGCGGTGTCGGCAAGACGACGACGGCTATCAATCTGGCCACAGCTCTGGCTGCGATCGGTGAGCGCGTGCTGATTGTCGATATCGATCCGCAGGGTAACGCCAGCACCGGGCTGGGGATCGATCGCAAGGATCGTGCCGTGTCGTCGTATGACGTGCTGACAGGCGAGGCAAGAATCGCCCAGGCTCTGGTCGAAACTGCGGTTCCCGGCCTGTTTATCATCCCATCGACCCTGGACCTGCTGGGTGTCGAGATGGAGATTGCCGCAGCGCCCGATCGTGTAATGCGGCTGCGCAATGCGTTGCGCAGCGCTGACACAGATGGCTTCAATTATGTGCTGATCGATTGCCCGCCCTCGCTCAACCTGCTGACGCTCAACTCAATGGCTGCGGCCGACTCGGTTCTGGTTCCATTGCAGTGCGAGTTTTTCGCGCTGGAAGGCCTGAGCCAGCTGCTGAGCACAGTCGACCAGGTCCGGGCCACCATCAACCCGCAGATCACCATCCAGGGAATCGTGATCACCATGTACGACGGACGAAATAACCTTGCAAATCAAGTCGTTGCAGATGTCAGGGCGTATATGGGCGATGCTGTTTACCAGACGGTGATCCCGAGAAACGTGCGCATCTCGGAGGCTCCGTCGCACGGAAAGCCGGCGATCCTCTACGATCTCAAATCGACGGGTAGCCAGGCCTATCTGCAACTGGCATCGGAAGTAATCCGCAGGGAACGGCGGCTAAAGGCAGCGTAAGGGGACAGCATGTCGGACGATTCAAAGAAAAGACTTGGCCGTGGCCTGGCTGCGCTGATTGGCGAGATGGACAAGCCACCTCAGGCAGCCGCGCCCACGCTGCGGGCGGACGGGAAAGCCCCGATCGAGCTGGTTTCGCCCAACCCGCGCAACCCACGCCGGAGCTTCGCTGAAGCCGATCTCGTAGATCTTTCGCAGTCGATCCGCGAGCATGGTGTCGTGCAGCCGATTGTGGTTCGACCGGCGGAGGGCGGCCGGTACGAATTGATCGCCGGCGAGCGCAGGTGGCGGGCGGCACAACGGGCGGGTCTCACGGAAATACCGGTGATCGTCCGCGAGGTGAATGACCGCACGGCGCTCGAACTGGCAATTATCGAAAACGTCCAGCGCGCAGATCTCAATCCGGTGGAAGAGGCGGCCGGTTATCAGCAGCTGATCGACGAGCACGGCTATACCCAGGCGGATCTGGGTCAGGTGATCGGCAAGAGCCGTAGTCATGTCGCGAATACGCTGCGCCTGCTCAAGCTTCCGGACGCCATCCGGGACATGCTGGTTGACGGACAAGCGCGCAGCCTGGTGACGGTTGATGATCCGGTGTGGCTGGCCAGACAGATTATCGATCAGGGGCTTTCAGTGCGCCAAACCGAGGCCTTGAGCCAGGCGCCGAAGCGGGCACCGGAAGCCAGGGGATCGTCACAGCCTGTCGAGAAGGATCCGGACACAAAGGCTCTGGAGAAGCTGTTGTCGGATGTTTCCGGCATGCATGTTTCAATCAATCATCGCGAAAAGGGTGGAGAAGTCAAAATCTTCTACAAAACCCTTGAGCAACTGGATGAACTCTGCCGACGGCTGCAAAAGTAGCGGCTAATTATCTCTTTAGCCGTCTAATTACCGTCTGCGCAGGCGTGTATTCGCCTCTGCTGCGAGGGCGAGGATCGTTCGTCCGATTACGACCTCGGCAATGGCCGGTCGCCGGCGCGATTCGAGCAGCGTATCAAGGACGCGGGACAGCGCGCGGTCGATGGCATCCAGCGGCCATACGCCGAGCGCTGTCTCAAAGGTGCGCTTGCGCGAAAAATGCACGGGCGGACGTGCCTGCTCGATGGCGGCTGTCGCAGTTCGCCTGCTCTGTTCCATGTCAGAGCGCATCAGGCGCAGGTTCTGGAAGGTGCGCAGGGCGCCACTAATGGCGAGAAATGGCTGGCCGCCGGCATTGCAGAACCGCCCGAACTGCCGGTCAAACTCCTCGATATTTCCGGAAACGGCAGCGTCGATGGCGGCGTCAACGGACAGTTCGGCGACATCACCGGTCAACTCCATCACGTCAGGGACATCAACAACCTCTTGTCCGGTGGCGTAGAGGGCGAGCTTCTCCAGCTCCGCCCGCGATGCCATACGATCCCCGCCCAGCGAGCGACGGAGCATACTACGTGCGGGCAGTGTGATGGTCAGACCTGCAGCACCGAGCACGCTGTCGATCAATGCGTCGAGATCCCGGTCGCCATCAGCGTAGCAGGGCAGGGCGATGGCGTTCGGGCTGGACTCGACAATGCTGCGCAGACCGGCACCCTTCTTCAGATCGCCGGCCTCAATCAGGATTGTCGTCTGTTCGGCCGGCCTCTCGCCGAGCTCCCGGATATCGTCGGCGAAGCGCTTCTGCCCTGCAGCACCGCGCACCCAGATAAGGCGCTGCCCGGCAAACATCGAAACTGTCCTGGCCTCATCGATCAGGCGACCGGTCTCGTCTGCCTCGGACGCCTCAAGGCGGACAACGGTGAAGGGATCGTCCAGCGGCAGGCCAAGGCTTGTCGCGTAGGCTCTGGCGCGCTCGGCCACGAGGCCGTGATCGGGGCCATAGATGAGCACTATCGGCGTGGCGTCCGGCCGCCGCAGCCAGGATTCGACCTCGTGTGCTTTCCGCTGGCCCATAGTGTCACGCCTCCCGACCACCGTCATACATTATGCGAGATTGCACAAACCCGACAGTCCGGCTATCGGAGCGCAGCAATCTGGAGAAGCCAATGCGTATCGAAGCCATCACCATCGGTAAAAACCCGCCCGAGGATGTCAACGTCATCATCGAGGTCGCTATCGGCGGCGAACCGATCAAGTACGAGATGGACAAGGAAGCCGGTACGCTGTTCGTTGATCGCTTTCTTTACACATCGATGCGCTACCCTGGAAACTATGGCTTTGTGCCGCATACCCTGTCAGGCGATGGTGACCCGATCGACGTGCTGGTTTGCAACACGCGCGAGCTGGTTCCGGGCTGCGTGATCAATGTCCGCCCGATCGGCGTGCTGATCATGGAAGACAATGCCGGTCAGGACGAGAAGATCATCGCGGTGCCCTCGCCGACGATCACCAAGCGCTACGAGAACGTCAAGAACTATACCGACCTGCCGCAAATCACGCTCGATCAGGTCGCCCACTTCTTTGAGCACTACAAGGACCTTGAACCTGGCAAGTGGGTCAAGATTGGCGGCTGGCATGATGCAGCGTATGCGAAGAAGATGATTGTCGAAGCTATCGAGCGCTACAAGACGACAAAGTCTGGCTGAAAAACCAGATTCAATCCGCAGAAAAGTGCGGATGAAAGATGAAAGATAACGGCCGCCTCAGAATTTTTCGCGGCCGAAATCGGGAACCGTGCCGATCCGCTCGGCCCTGTCGCCGCACCTGAACGTGCGGGCTTTGGCGTCGGCGACCTCGCGCGCCTGTTCGTTGGCTTTCGGATTGCCCGACGCAAGGATCAGGGCGACGGCGCAGCCGCCCGGCGTATCCGGTTGTCCTGTCTTCTCGACCACGAGAATTTGCAGCTCCGGCTTGTTGTCGCCGCTCGCAACGAACCAGCGATGGATCGTTGCGAAGGGAACGCCGTCTTCAAGGCGCCATTCGATCTTGCTGTGCGTGTGATTGAAGGCAGAGAAGCTCTCCCAGGCGGGGTTCTCGTCGACCGGGCCGTAATTGATCGATTGCCGCAGATCATCCTCGAACAGATGAACCTTGTAGGCACCGAAACCGCTGCATTCCAGGTTGACCCAGGCACCCTCACCCTCGGCAGCCTTGTCGACTACCGTGCACGTCTTGTCCGAATCGATATCCGTATATTCGGAGGTCACGCCGGCTGATGCGCCGGACGCCACCATCGCCAGAACCAGGCCAAATGCAAGTTGCCGCATCATCGCCTCCAGCAGTCAAAACGTTTGTCGCGAACAAAACGATCCGAAAATCAGGCGATTTTCTGGCCGGTCTTCGCCCAGTCGTCAACGAAAGCCTTGAGGCCGCTGTCGGTGAGTGGGTGTTTGACCAGCGCCTTGAGTGTCGCCGGCGGGGCGGTGATCACATCGGCGCCGATCAATGCCGCCTGCTTGACGTGATTAACCGTGCGCACCGAAGCCGTCAGGATCTCGGTCTTGAAGTCGAAATTGTCATAGATGGTGCGGATCTCGGAGATCAGCTCCATGCCGTCAATGCCTGTATCATCCAGACGTCCGACGAAGGGAGAGATGAATGTCGCGCCGGCCTTTGCCGCCAGCAGCGCCTGATTGGCCGAGAAGCAAAGCGTGACGTTTACATCGCGCGTCAGGTCGCCGCGGATGGAGCGGCAAGCCTTGAGGCCATCAAGGGTGAGCGGCACCTTGATGCAAACGTTCTTCGCGATTTTGGCGAGGATCTTTGCCTCCCGCATCATCGAGTCGTAGTCGGTCGAGACGACTTCCGCAGAGACGGGCCCGGGAACGATGTCGCAAATCTGTTTCGTGACTTCGTCGATCTTGCCGCCGGACTTCAGAATCAGCGAAGGGTTTGTGGTGACACCATCCACGAGACCGAGCTCGTACAGCTCCTTGATGTCCTTGATGTCAGCAGTATCTACGAAGAATTTCATGACGAACTCCCTTCATGCGCGGTATGGAACCGGCTCATTGAGCTTTGATCTAGCCGAAACTTTAGGCAAGGTCACGCGCCCATGACAACAGATTCGCAAAACAGACGGGTCGTCCCTGTGCTGGTGCCGATGCCGGCCGAGCGAGCCTATTCCTACGCCTTGCCGGACGGTATGAGCGCGCCGCCGGGTTCGATCGTGCAGGTGCCGCTTGGCCCGCGTCAGGTGCCTGGCGTGGTGTGGGACTCTGCGGTCGAGTCGGTCGAGGCAAAGAAGCTGCGCGCTGTCGAGCAGGTGTTTGACTGCCCGCCAATCGACGAGACCATGAGGCGGTTTGTCGACTGGGTCGCCGCCTACACGCTGACCCCGCCGGGACTGGTGGCGCGGATGATGTTGCGCGCACCGGAAGCCTTCGATCCAGAACCGTGGATCGAGGGCCTGCGTCTGACCGGCGCGCAGCCTGACCGCATGACCGATGCACGGCGGCGCGTGCTGGAGATTGCCGGCGATGGTCTGGCATGGACCCGAGCGGGGCTGGCGCATGCATCAGGCACGTCCTCAACGGTGATTGACGGCCTGCGCGGGCAGGGCGTGTTTGAACTGGCGATGATCCCGCCCCGGTCTATCGTGGCCGAGCCGGATGCCGGCTACGCGGTCCCCGAACTGCTGCCGGATCAGCAGGTAGCCGCAGATGCGCTGCGCGCAGCCGTCCGTGCCGAGAAGCCCGGGGTCGCGCTGCTGGAGGGTGTGACGGGCTCCGGCAAGACGGAAGTCTATTTCGAGGCGGTGGCCGCAGCACTGGAGAAGGGCAAGCAGGTGTTGATCCTGCTGCCGGAGATCGCCCTGACGCAGGCCTTTCTCGAGCGCTTCCATGACCGCTTCGGCACAAAGCCGGCGGAGTGGCACTCCGACCTTGCGCCGCGAAGCCGCGCAAGGGTCTGGCGCCAGCTGGTCGAGGGC
>CAYZQP010000142.1:0-9996 GCA_964480545.1 uncultured Mesorhizobium sp.
GTCGACTGCGCGTTCCTTGCCCGCCTCGTGGCCGAGCACCGGCTGCGCGAGGACGAGGCGCACGAACTGGCCCATGACCTGACCTATGGGCTCGTGAAGAAAGCATACCGCATTTGATTTCATGACAAACCGGGCCGGGAGGCCCGCCAACTGGGAGGTTGTAATGTTGCATTTTTCGAAACTTATGTCGGGGGTCGCCCTCGCCTCAGTGCTGATGCTGGGAGCGGCGTCGGCGCAGACTGTTCTGAAGTCTTCCGACACGCATCCGGACGGGTATCCGACGGTCGAGGGCGTGAAGCATTTCGGCGAGCTGCTCAAGGAGCGCACGGCCGGCCGCTATTCTGTTGAAGTCTATCACTCGGCCCAGCTTGGAGAGGAGAAGGACACGATCGAGCAGGTTCGCTCCGGCGTCATCGAGCTAAACCGTGTGTCCATGGCGCCCTTCAACGGCACGGTGAAGGAATCCATCATCCCCGCGCTGCCCTACATTTTCCGCTCCGAAGACCACATGCACAAGGTCATGGATGGTGCCATCGGCGACCAGATCAAGACCGCCTTCGAAGGTGCCGGTCTCGTTGTCCTGGCTTTCTATGATGCCGGCGCGCGCTCCTTCTACAATTCGAAGAAGCCCATCAACACGGTCGCCGATATGGCCGGCCTGAAATTCCGCGTCATCCAGTCGGACATCTTCGTCGACATGGTTGCAGCACTCGGCGCAAACGCCACGCCGATGCCCTATGGCGAGGTCTATTCCTCAATCGAAACCGGCGTCATCGACGGTGCCGAGAACAACTATCCGAGCTACGACACCTCAAAGCATGTTGAAGTCGCCAAGTTCTACTCGCTCGATGAGCACACGATCCTTCCCGAAGTGTTCGTGATGAACAAGGCCGCCTTCGACAAGCTGACGCCGGAAGATCAGGCGATCTTCAAGCAGGCCGGCAAGGACAGCGTCGCCAAACAGCGTGAGCTCTGGGCCGCCAAGACCACCGAGTCCAAGGCCAATGTGGAGAAGGCGGGTTCGACCATCAACGCTGTTGAGAAGCAGGGCTTCATCGATGCCATGAAGCCGGTCTACGACAAGCACATCACGGATGACGTGCTGAAGAAGATGGTCGCTGACGTACAGGCCGTTCAGTAACGCGCCACGCGTCTCTCCGCCCCTGTCGGAGAGGCGGGTAGAGCCGGGAGCATTCCGCTGCTCCCGGCGCTTTCCCCAACTGACAAAGGCCATCCAATGTCGACCGCACCTGCGCTGGGCGTACCCTTCCTGACCCGTATCAACACGGCAGCCCTTTATGTTGCCGGCGTCGGCCTTGTGCTGATGACCATCATCGTCGCCTGGCAGGTTTTCTGCCGCTACGTGCTGAACGATTCCCCAAGCTGGACCGAGCCCGGCGCAGTGATGCTGATGAGCTGGTTCATCTTCCTCGGTGCCGCTGTCGGCGTGCGCGAAAACAACCATATGGGCTTCGACGTGCTCCTCTATGCGCTGCCGCCCTCGGCCAAGAAGTGGCTGCGCATGATCTCCGATATTGTCATCTTCTCCTTCGGACTGGGCATGATCTGGTACGGCTTTGCACTGGTGCAACTGACCTGGAACACGAAGCTGCCTGCGCTCGGCATATCCGGCGCCTGGGACTACATACCGGTAGTCGGCGGCGGCATATTGATCGTTCTGTTTTCGGCCGAGCGCATCATCCTGCGCCTCAGCGGCGCGCCAATAGACGCAGCCCTCGATGATCTGGCACCGACCGAAGTCGCCGTAGAGCTTGAGAGCATTCATGACGTCCGCAAGGACGCCGCTGATTTCGCGCGGGCCGAGGCCCCCGAAATCGAAAAACTGCAAAAGAAGGATTGAGACGATGGAACTCTGGATCCTTTTTGGCAGCTTCACTTTGCTCATGCTGATCGGCACGCCGATCGCCTTTTGTCTGGGCATCTCCAGTCTGGCGACTGTCGCCTATATGGGCCTGCCGCCGCTGGTCGTGTTCCAGCGCCTGAACTCCGGCATGAGCGTGTTCTCGATGCTGGCCATTCCCTTCTTCATCTACGCCGGCGACCTGATGGTGCGCGGCGGCATTGCCGGTCGCATCGTCGCATTTGCGGCCTCTCTTGTTGGCCACCTCAAGGGCGGCCTCGGACAGGTCAACATCCTGACCTCGACGCTGTTCGGTGGCATATCCGGCTCGGCCGTCGCCGAGGCTGCGGCTGTCGGTGGCATCATGATCCCGCAGATGAAGGCGCGCGGCTACGGTGCCGACTATGCCGTCAACGTCACGTCGATGGCAGCACTCATCGCGCTGCTTCTGCCGCCCTCGCACAACATGATCATCTATTCGATCTCGGCCGGCGGAAAGATCTCCATCGCCGACCTGTTCACCGCAGGCATCATACCGGGCCTGCTTTTTGCGGGCGTCCTGATGATCACCGCCTACCTTGTTGCCCGCAAACGCGGCTATCCCACAGAGCCATTCCAGGGCTTCCTGGTCGCAGCACATCTGTTTGCCGTTGCAGTGCCCGGTCTGCTGCTGATCGCGATCATCTTCGGTGGCGTGCGCTCAGGCGTTTTCACCGCGACCGAAAGCTCCTGCATCGCGGTCATCTACGCCTTGCTGGTCACCGTCTTCGTCTATCGCCAGCTCAACTGGAATGACTTCGTGCACGCCACAATGGGTGCGGTGCGCACCACCGCAATGGTGCTGCTCATCATCGGCTGCGCCGCGTCCTTTGCCTGGCTGATGGCCTTCACCCGCGTCCCCGCCTCGCTGGTCGCCTGGATGCAGACCATCTCCGACAACCCGATCCTGGTGCTGCTGCTGCTCAACGTCATCATGCTGATCCTCGGCACCTTCATGGACATGGGCCCGACCATCATCATCACCACGCCGATCTTCCTGCCCATCGCCACTGCCTATGGCGTTGATCCCGTGCATTTCGGCGTGATCATGATCCTGAACTACGGCATCGGCCTGAACACGCCTCCCGTGGGTGGTGTCCAGTTTGTCGCTTGCGCCGTCGGCAAGATAAGTGTGTGGGAAGCCATGCGCTCGATCTGGCCGTTCTACGGTGCCGGGATCGTCGTGCTACTGATGGTCACCTACATTCCCGCTCTGTCGCTCTGGCTGCCGAGCGTCTTCAAGTAAGGAACTGAAATGCCCGCTGAACTGAAGGTGGAGCGCAAGCCCAAGCTGTCCGAGAACGTCGCGCAGATGCTGCGCTCGCAGATTACCAGCGGCGACTTTTCTGCTGGTGAAAAGCTGCCGACGGAATCGCGCATGACCGAGATTTTCGGCGTCAGCCGCACGGTCGTGCGCGAGGCGATTGCAGCCCTCACGGCCGACGGCCTCGTTGAACCCAGGCACGGGGCCGGCGTGTTCGTGCTGGAGAACTCGACGAGCCGCATCAGCGCCATCGGTGCTGATATCGGCAACAAGATCAGTCAGGCAATCAACGTGCTCGAAGTTCGCATGGGCATCGAGATTGAGGCCGCGGCACTCGCCGCACAGCGGCACAATGCAGCACAGGCGGCGCGCATTCAGGAGGCGTTCTTCGAGTTTGAGGCGCTGCTGCAAAAGGGCGAGCCGACCGGCAAGGCAGACTTCGCCTTCCATCGCGAGATCGCCGCAGCCACCAACAACCCGTTTTATGTCGAGATCATCGATGCGCTGGGCGACCGCACGATACCCTGCGACCGCAACTCGCCCTGGTACAGCATCGAAGTTCTTTCGCATGAATATCTGACCGGACTGCAGCGAGAGCACATCCTGATCCTCGAGGCCATCTCGGCTGGCGATCCCGACGCAGCCCGCGACGCGATGCGCGCGCATCTGACTGCAGCACAACAACGCTACCGCAAGCGCCTGTCGGGCCAGCAGGCCGACTACCGCCAGACAATGCCAGCGCAGGCGCGCATCCGCAGCTTCTGATTATAGCTACTCGAACAGGTCCGGGTGATCGGCCGCGATCTGTGGCAGGTCGGTCAGGATACTGTTGAGGTGACTGCGCATCGCCGTTACCGCCGCCTCGCTGTCGCGCGCATCGATGGCCAGCATGATCTGTTCGTGCTGGGCGATCAGACCGGGCAGGGACTCGCCCTTGCGCAGCTGCAAATTGCAGACCCGGTCAACATGCGACTTGATGTCGGCGAGCACTGTCCATGCAAGTTCGCAGCCGGCACCCCGCGCAATCGCAACGTGAAACTGCTCGTCGGCTTTCTGAAACATGTTGTAGTCGCCGTCGCGCGCAGCCTGCCGCTGACGTTCCAGCAACCCGTCAATGGTTGAGCGCAGCCAGGGATCAAACGTCTCGCAGGCGCGCCGCACCACCGCCGTCTCGATGGCCTCGCGCACGAAGCGCGCCTCCATCATTTTGCGCGCCGATATCTTCACGACGATCGTTCCGCGCTTCGGCTGCATCTCGACCAGATTGGCCTTGCCGAGCGCAATCAGCGCCTCGCGCACCGGTTGGCGCGAGACATTGAAGCGATCAGCGATTTCCTGCTCCGACAGCCGCGAGCCCGGCCGCAGCTCCAGCGAAATGATCGCCTCGCGCAAATCCCGCTCAACCTGCAGCGCAGCAGATGCAGGTTCGGGCCGCTTCGCGAAACTGTGAGATTCGATGTTCATCAGCAACGACAATAGCACATTGACAGGCTGGATCAACTACCATACCGTACCATACAAGATCGAAAACGGATCGACCAGGAAGGACTGACAACGCATGGTTTCCGCCCCCAATTTCATCAGCCCGGACATCCAGGACAAGCGCCTGCAGCGCCGGCCCGCCTACAAGATGCTGATCGGCGGCAAGTCTGTTGCGGCTGCGTCGGGCAAGCTTATCGAGCGCCAGAGCCCGGGCCATATCGGTTCGGTCATCGGCGAATGGCCGGAAGCCTCGTCGAAGGACACCGAGGCGGCAATTGCCGCAGCGCGCAAGGCGTTCGACGAAGGCCCCTGGCCACGCATGTCAGCGGCCGAGCGCTCGCGCATCATGTTCCGCGTCGCTGACCTGATCGAAAAGAACGTTGATGAACTGGCCCTGATCGAGAGCCTTGAAGTCGGCAAGCCGATTGCCCAGGCGCGCGGCGAGATCTCTTTCAGCGCAGACCTTTGGGCCTATGCTGCCGGTCAGACCCGTGGCCAGCATGGCGACAGCCACAACGACATCGGCGAGAACCGCCTTGGCCTCGTGCTGCGCGAGCCGGTCGGCGTCGTCGGCATCATCACGCCCTGGAACTTCCCCTTCATCATCGCCTCGGAGCGCGTGCCATGGGCAATCGGTGCGGGCTGCACGGTCATCCTGAAGCCTTCCGAACTGACCTCAGGCTCGTCCATCCGCATGGCCGAACTGGCACGTGAAGCGGGCGTTCCCGACGGCGTGTTCAACGTTGTCACCGGTTATGGCGATGCTGCCGGCCAGCCGTTCGCCGAAGACCCGCGCACCGACATGGTGGCCTTCACCGGCTCGCTGCGCGTGGGCTCGAAACTTGGCGAACTCGCCGCCCGCAACATCAAGCGCATTGGTCTGGAGCTCGGCGGCAAGGGCCCGCAGATCGTCTTTGCCGATGCCGACATTGAGGCCGCAGCTGACGGAATCGCCTTTGGCGTCTATCACAATGCCGGGCAGTGCTGCATTTCCGGCAGCCGTCTGCTGGTGCAGGAAGGCATTCGTGACGAGCTGCTGCAGCGCGTGCTGGAAATCTCGAAGAAGGTGCCGTTCGGCGACCCGCTGAATGAGAAGACCCGCTTCGGCCCGATGATTTCGGCCGCCCATTTGTCGAAGGTTGATGGCTATGTGCGCGCCGGCGAAGCCGAGGGCGCCGACCTGCTGACCGGCGGTCACAGCGAGGCAGAGAAAGGTCTCTACTTCCAGCCCACCGTTTTCCGCGACGTGCGTCCGGACATGTCGATTGCCCGTGAGGAAATCTTCGGACCGGTGCTGTCGACCATCGCCTTCAAGACTGCCGATGAGGCGGTTGCGCTTGCCAACGACACGAAGTTCGGCCTGTCGGCGACTGTCTGGTCACGCGATCTGGAAAACGCCATGCAGACGATCCGCCGCGTCCGCGCCGGCCGCTGCTGGGTCAACTCGGTCATCGACGGCACACCGGAACTGCCGGTTGGCGGCTACAAGAAGAGTGGCCTCGGTCGCGAACTCGGCCGTTACGGTTTCGACGAATACTCGCAGATCAAGGGCATACACATCACCATGGGCCAGCCCCCGCGCTGGTTTGAGGGATGACGCATACCATGCGCGGCGGAGGCTAGTGCCGCGCATGGCCTAACAACCCCCAGGGAGGAACTGACATGACTGGCAAGACTTTTCGCGCGGCTCTCGCCGGCGCGCTCGGCGGAGCTTTGCTCTCGACAAGCGCCATGGCGGCTGACGTCAAGGCGACGATGATCATCTACCTGGACCCGAGCGTCCAGTTCTTCAACCCGGTGGTGAAAGGCGCGCAGGATGCCGCCGCCCAGTTCGGCGTCGACCTCGACGTGCAATATGCCAACAACGATCCGGTGCGCCAGAACGACCTGATCGAGGCGGCGACCGCTGCCGGCGTACATGGCATTGCCGTGGCAATCTCCAGCTCTGACGCTTTCGACAAGAGCATCTGCGATGCGGTCAAAGCCGGCATCGTGGTCATCGGCTTCAACAATGACGACCTTGAGGGCGCCAAGGGCAACTGCCGTCAGGCCTATGTCGGCATGAACGAGTTCGCCTCGGGCTATGAGCTCGGTAATCGCATGATCGAGAAGTTCGGCCTGAAGGAAGGCGACATGGTCTTCAACCCGCGCGAGATCCCGGAAGCCAGCTTCGCCGTGGCGCGTGGCGGTGGCATCGAGAAAGCGATGTCTGAAAAGGGCATCAAGGTTGAGACGGTGCGTGCCGGACTTGATCTCGCCGAGGCGCAGAACATCATGGCGCAGTTCCTGATCGCCAACAAAAACATCAAGGCGGTGTTCGGCACCGGCTCCGTCACCTCGACGGTGGGTGCGGGCGCAATCAAGGACGCCGGCGTGGATGTGCCGTTCGGCGGCTTTGACCTCGCAGTCGAGATCGCCAATGCGGTCGAGTCCGGCGCCATGTTCGCGACCATGGACCAGCAGCCCTGCCTGCAGGGCTACTACCCGATTGCCCAGATCGCGATGGCGAAGAAGTACGGCCTGACCCCGACTGACGTCGACACCGGACAGGGCGCATTCCTCGACAAGGAGCGCATTGGCGCAGTCAAGCCGCTTATCGGCACCTATCGCTAACTCAACCGGCCCTTCGGGATGTTCCTGAAGGGCCCTTCTTGGATGACCGGGATGTCTACAGCCTCACCGCCAATGCAGGCCGCGCCTGCACCGCCGCGCTTGCGCAAACAATCGCCGTTGCAGCAGCTGATCAGCGCGCCTGCCGGTGCCATTCTGGTCGCCTTCCTGCTGATCCAGGCCGCCTGCATCACCTATGCGCTGATCGCGCCAGATGACTTCCGCTATCTCTCCTCGCAGAACCTGACGATCCTGATGAAGGCGATCCCGGTTCTCGGCTGCATGGCACTCGGCGTCGGCATCCTGATGATCGCCGGCGAATTCGACCTGTCGGTCGGCTCGCTCTATGCGCTGACCTCCATTGTCATGGCGGTGCAGGTGGCCAGCGGCATGAACCCGTTTATCGCCGCAGCGCTTGCCATCCTGATCGGCGTCGCCATCGGCATGCTGCATGGCTACATTACGATCAAGGCTGCACTCCCCTCTTTCATCGTGACACTCGGCGGATTGCTGTTCTGGCGCGGTGCTGTGCTGCTCTATAACGGTGCGGTACAGGTGCGCTTTGATCCCGGCCCCGCCTTCTCCGGCCTGTTCGGCGGCACGTTCCTCGGCGTCAATGCCGCCTTCTGGTGGTTCCTGATCCTCAGCTTCTGCTTCTTCCTGCTGCTGCATCGCCATCGCTTCGGCAATCACGTGTTCGCTGTCGGCGGCAACCGCGGTGCAGCCACCGCCATTGGCATCAACGTCAACAAGGTCAAGATCATCGCCTTCGCGCTGGCCGGCGGTATGGCAGCCTTTGCCGGCATCCTGGCAACCGTGCGCGTCGGCTCGGTCCAGCCCGGACAGGGCACCGGCCTTGAGCTTCAGGCGATTGCCGCCTGCGTCATCGGTGGCCTGTCGTTGACCGGCGGCCGTGGTTCGGTGCTGGGCATCTTCCTTGGCGCGATGCTCATCCACACCATCACCAATGTGCTGCTTCTGATGCGCGCGCCCGGCTTCTATCTCGACATGTTCATTGCCGTGCTGATCGTCGGAGCCGCCGCCTTCAACAGCCTGATCGAACGCAAGGGACGCGGCTGATGGCTATCCTCGAATTGCACAATATCTCCAAGCGTTTCGGTGCGCTGACGGCACTGCGCGACCTGAGCTTCCACGTTGATGAAGGCGAGGTCGTCGGCCTGCTCGGTGACAATGGTGCCGGCAAATCGACAACGGTGAACCTGATCTCCGGCATCCACCAGCCAACCACCGGGCATCTGAGCATCGACGGCAAGCAGACGCTGTTCACCTGCCGAACCGACTCGGCCGAGGCAGGCATCGAGACGATCTACCAGAATACGGCCCTGGTCGATTCGCTCTCCATCACCCGCAACATCTTCATGGGTCGTGAGCGCTGCGCCGGTGGCGGCATGCTGAAGCTTGGCGAGATGCGCGAGATCGCCATGGAGGTGCTGAAGAGTGCCGTCCACATTTCCGGCATCGACTCGCCGGACATGCTGGTGGGCGAACTCTCTGGGGGGCAGAAACAGGCCGTGGCCATTGCCCGCGCTGTGTTCTTCAAGCGCCGCATCCTGATGCTGGACGAGCCGACCTCGGCGCTCTCGGTGCGCGAGACAGAGGCGCTGCTGAACCAGGTGCTCAAGCTCAAATCCGAAAATGTCTCCAGCGTTCTGGTTACCCACAATCTGTACCACGCCTACCAGGTGTGTGACCGGTTTGTAATCATGAGTCACGGGACTAAGGTGTTCGACGTGGACAAGGCCGACACGACAATCGGCCAGCTGACAGAATATGTGGTGCTGACATGAACAAGGCCGAACTCAATCTCAAATCAGCCCGGGCAGGTGCGCAGAGCTACGACTCGCGCCACGCTATCGATCCGGTCTCTGCCGCCGCCATGGGCACAGACGAACTGCGGCACAACTTCCATCTCGGCCAACTCTTCGTGCCCGGAACGGTCAGCCTAACCTACACGCATTACGACCGCATGGTTGTTGGCGGTGCAGTGCCGGTGAAGGGCTCGCTGAAGCTCGAGGCCGTGAAGTCGATGGGCACGAAGTCCTTCCTCGAACGGCGCGAGCTGATTGTCGTCAACATCGGCCAGCCCGGCACCGTCACGGTTGGCAGGGACAAACACAAGCTCGGCACCCGCGACATGATCTATGTCGGCATGGGCGAGGACGTCTCCTTCGCGTCAGACAGCGCCTCCAAGCCGGCGAAATTCTACATTCTCTCGGCACCCGCACATCGCAAATGCCCGACGAAGGTCATCACCATCGGTGACGCCAGGCGGCTTGATCTCGGCTCATCCGAGACCTCCAACGAGCGCTCGATCTTCCAGTTCACCAATGCCATCGAAACCAACCAACTGGTTGCCGGCATGACGCACCTCGCCAAAGGGTCGGTCTGGAACACCATGCCGGCGCACCTGCATGACCGCCGCATGGAGGTCTACCTCTACTTCGACCTCGCCGACACCGCGCGCGTCTTCCACTTCATGGGCGAGCCCGATGAGACCCGCCACATCGTCATGGCAAATGAGGAAGCGGTGCTGTCGCCCTCCTGGTCGATCCACTCGGGCTGCGGCACCTCGAATTACACGTTCATCTGGGCGATGGCCGGCGACAATATCGACTACACCGACGTTGACCCCGTCGCGATCGGGGACATGCGGTGATCCTGGTTTCGACCCCCACTCCGTCTCGCTTCGCTCGACACCTCTCCCCCGATTGCGGGGGGA
>CAYZQP010000143.1:0-243 GCA_964480545.1 uncultured Mesorhizobium sp.
TGGCGCTGAAGCCTCGATCGTTGCTGGCAAGATCCTCGAGAACAAGTCGGCCACCTTCGGCTACAATGCCCAGACCGGCGAGTATGGCGACATGATCACGCTCGGCATTGTCGACCCGGTCAAGGTTGTGCGCACTGCGCTGCAGGACGCTGCTTCGGTTGCCGGCCTGCTGGTCACCACCGAGGCCATGATCGCCGAAGCTCCGAAGAAGGACTCCGGCGCCCCGGCGATGCCCGGCGGCGG
>CAYZQP010000143.1:253-3484 GCA_964480545.1 uncultured Mesorhizobium sp.
GACTTTTCGGATAAGATCATGCGGGAAACCAGGTCCAGCCGATCAGGCAAAGCCAGGAATGAGAGAGGGCGGCAGAAATGCCGCCCTTTTTGTTTGCGGATAGAGCGCCAGTTACAGTCGGCGTTTCGCGTCCCGACGGCCGATCACCGCTATCACTTCGACCCGCGTCGCTGCTCATCACAGGCCGAATGCGGGGCGAGCCGTCGGCAACTCAACTATTCAGCTTGAAGGTGAGCAGAATGGCGGCAACGATTGCGACGTTGACCACCAATCCCCACGGGCTCAGCTTGCCCCGGCCACTTGGCGAAAGAACCCACACGAACAGGCGTGCGGCCGCCACGAAGCCAGCGATCAGAAACGCCATGCCTGCCCAGAACAACCAGACATCGCTCGCAGACATTGGCTACCTCGTTGCTGGTAGCGCTCTGGGTGGATCAGTATTAAGGTACCGTTGAGCGATTGTGCCAGTGCACCCTGGCAGTAGCGTCGCAGGAAAGTACTTGCGGACGCTTGTTTATATTGCTTTGATCCGCAGCACGTCTTGGGGGAAAGTTGCA
Source organism: uncultured Mesorhizobium sp. (assembly GCA_964480545.1). Lineage (GTDB taxonomy): Bacteria > Pseudomonadota > Alphaproteobacteria > Rhizobiales > Rhizobiaceae > Mesorhizobium_G. The sequence continues at coordinate 811 of CAYZQP010000143.1, forward strand.
TGCGTCGAGCGACGATTGCGGTTACAGTCTGTGCCGCGCTCTCTGGTTGCGCCGGCATGAACTACGTCCTCGACAACTATAAGGGCGTCGAGGTGCAATCCTTCAAGTCGAACACCGGCAAGACTTTTCGCATCTTCGACAAGCCGGGTGAGAACCGGCTCATGATCACGCCATCCATCGGGGATTCCGCCGGCAGCGGCTTCGTCAAGGGAGCCACCCTGGGCACGGTCAATCCGGGCGCCTCCGCCGTTGTCTATCGCGACGCCGCCGAAGAGTTTCTCCGCTCGACCGGGCGCTCATGCCGCGCACAGGACACTACTCTGATCATCGATCCCCAATATGAGGTTCGCTATATTTGCGACGGAATGGCCGCCCGGCCGAGCCCGGCTATGGTGCCTCAGGCGCGGCCTGCTGGCTGACGCATCACCGCTGATTAACCACAGCTCCAGGCCAGAATTTTTACAACATTCGCGTAGGGTTGGCTGCGACTGGCAGGAGTTGCTTTGTGGCAAATCATCGAACCTGGGCGAGCTCGGCAGCAGACGGTCGCAACTGGCTTGTGGTCGCTACCGCCGCAATATTCCTGGTCGCGGTGTTCCTGTGGAGCGGCTGGAGCAACGAGTTGGGCTATGGCTCCACCTTCAAATGGAGCTTGCACGCGCTTGCCAGGGGCGCCGGTGAAGCCCCTGTCCTGGCGTACGCTTTTGCCGGCGCGATTATTGGCGTTGCGTCGACTTTCGCGGCAGGCACAGTGCTGCGATCGGTCTTCGTCTCTCTGCCCGGCATAGCCGCCATTCTTTTCCCGTCCGTCGCGTTGGCACTTGTCGATACATATGCGGATGGGACCGGCAATCTGCCCCTCATCGGCAAGATGATCGGCTTTGTCGTTATGGTTGTCATCTCTGCGCTGACCGCCGGTATCGCGGCAATTCTCGGGTGCGCAACGGCATCGATCCTTCTTAATCTGACAGCAGCACTGACCGATCCCGACCATCAGCACTGGCTCGTTGACCGCGACGACTATGACGCCCCGAACGACCCGGCCTGGGATATGCGCATCGGGGGAGCGATCGTGGCAATCACTGCATTGCTGTGTCTCTGGGGGCCGGTCTCATCGCTGTTTGAGAGCAAGGAAGAAGAGCTGGTGTTTGACCCCACGCCAGTGGTTGCGCCGCTCGATTCCTCGATACCATCTCCGAAGGGAGTGTCGCCGACAAGGGCGAGCAACGAAAGAACCCGGTTTGAGAAGGAGCGCTTTGATCGGGAATATGCGGAGGCAATCGCCGGGAAATGCGACCGCCGTGCACGCAGCTGGCTCAAAACCGGTTTAAACTCGCACTTCAAGAAGATCCCGAAAACAGAGAAGTGGCGACCCGGCTTGCCGGTCACGGAAATTACGGCTCACGTCATTCTGGTCACGAGCAACGCCATGGCAAACGGCCTGGTCACGTGGGACGAACTGTCTCCATACGGTCGGGTTCACCTTGACGAAGCCAAATTGGCAGACGCCAGCCGGCAGGCCCGCGCCCGCTTGCTGGCCCTGCCAGAGTGCCAGAACTATCAGCCGAAGAAAAAGCAGACCTTCGAAGATATCCAGCAAGAGCTGAAGAGGAATATGCCTGCCCAGTAATGCCTGAACTATGCCGCGAAAAAGTGTGACGCGGTTTCGCGAGAACGACATGCGACAAACGATCGCTTCAGCCGGCACCGCAGGGCCGCTTCGCTGGCCGTTCATTGGCAGCCAGTAGTGCTTTCAACTGCGATGGCGCGACGGACTGTATCGACTTCGGCAGGTCTGAGGCAACGAGATGCCGATCTTCAAGTCTGCGGGAGATCGCGTCTGTGATGCGCTTGTCGGCATCATCCAGCGGCGGTGAACTGACCGGGTCGGCCGGCTTGCGACGAAGCTCGTTGCGGCCTTCAAAATAGGCGAAAACAAGACCGCCTAGCATCTGGCGTTCATTGGCAATACAAAAGCGTTGAGGCTGGGTGTCCATCAGGCAGACGATGTAATCTGCCGCCGAATTGAACCCGCTATAGAGGCTCGCCTGCGATTGCGCGCCAATCTCCCCGCCAGCGGCGGCCAGGCACCGCTGATGGCCAAGCGGATAGGTCATGGCTGGTCCAGCCATTGCACCGAAATTGCCTGTCGGCTCGCTCGATAAAGGTTGTATCTTGACATTGTCGAAACGACTGGCCTGTTGGGCGTCCATTGCCTTGCCCAGGAACATCGTTCCTGCCGCAAGCACCGCGACGCCGCCGACAGCCATCGCGGCCCATTTACCAACGTTCGGCCAGATATTGTGGCCGCCACCTCCGCCGCCCGTATCGGGGGGCGGACGTCTTGTGGGCTTCTGTGAAACAGGCTCCCTGGGCTGTACACCCTTCTTGCCGAACGACATGGCTGCTCTCCGCGTCAGGATAGAATGAGCGGGATCGGTTAATTCTCGATGAGTTCGACCGGAAGCGTGGTCGAATGCGGGTTCCTCGGTACAAGGAGCCGGAGTGAGAACAATGCGCGGGATGAATGCCCGCAGAGCTCTGGCACGCGGCGACGATGCCGGCGGCTACAGCACCGTTGCACCCGCTCGGCATCAAAGCCAGTTGAGCCAGGGCGGCTCGCAGGGCTTTCCCTGCTGCCGCTGTGAAACTGCAAGCCTTACAAATGGCTGTG
>CAYZQP010000143.1:3494-5935 GCA_964480545.1 uncultured Mesorhizobium sp.
GCATCATTGACCAGTAAAACGCGTCGTCGCGCGGCAGGCGCTCTTCCTCGACTGCATCTGTAGCCGGGGTGGGCTTCACCTGGGCGGGCGCAGCGCTGTCACGTTCGCGCTCTGAAATTCCCAGACGCGAGCCGGCAGACACCCCCGGCAGGAAGAATGAAAAAAGTCGCATGGGTCAACTCCTCGATGGATGGCGCAGGCGGCAGTTCCAGTTCAGCGACGATCTCAATTCCTGGCAGGTTTGTAGAGTATCCGTTTTCTCTTTTGCCCCGCGTACGGGGAAAATCCTTCTTGTGGCGGAGTCCGGAACTTCGCTCCCGATAAATCATTTGTCATCCAGCGCATGACGACGTCGAATCGTCTAGGCAGGGCTCTGAGGCCGCAGTTCGCGGCATGTTTCGGAGGAACCGGATGGAAGAATTCCTGCTCTTTCTCGCTGTTGGCTTTCTGGCTCAGGCAATCGATGGCGCGTTGGGCATGGCCTATGGGGTGATTTCTTCCACCACGCTTCTTGCGTTCGGCGTTTCGCCGGCGCACGCGTCGGCGGCCGTGCATGCAGCGGAGTTGTTCACCACAGCCGCCTCCGGCTCGTCGCATCTCTATCATCGCAACATCGACTGGAAGCTGTTCTGGCGGCTGATGCCGTTTGGCGTGCTTGGCGGCGTGGCCGGCGCCTACGTGCTGACCTCGTTCCCGGGCTCCGTCATGCGGCCATACGTGACGATCTACCTGGCGCTGGTCGGCATCTACCTGCTGTCACGCTCCTTCAGGAAGATCCCGTCAAACCCGATCCCTGCCGCAGCCGTCCCGCCACTGGGCCTCGGTGGTGGGTTTCTCGATGCGGCGGGTGGAGGTGGATGGGGGCCGATCGTCACGACAGGCTTGCTCGGTTTCGGAGGCACCCCGCGCTATGTCATTGGCACAGTTAATGCGTCGGAATTCCTGATTACGCTCGCCGTATCGCTGACATTTCTGTTTGCTCTCCTGACCGGCCATTGGGAGGAGGCGGGTGCGCTGACGCAGAATCTCGCTGCAGTTGCCGGCCTGGTCCTCGGCGGACTGCTCGCCGCGCCGCTGGCCGGTCTGGTTGTCCGGAAGCTCAAGGAGAAGATCCTGCTGCGGCTGGTCGGCACACTGATTGTTTGTCTTGCCGGCTGGCAGGCTGTACAATTGTTCGGCTGGGCATGATTTTTTTGGGTCCGCCGGAACCAATAGGCGCGTGCTTCATTACGTCTGTGTCAGCAGCATTTCAGAAGGAGCAATCCGGAAGAAAGCAGAAAGACAAAAGCGCCTCTTGCACGGTTCATTCGGTGCAAGGGGCGTTTCTATTTGCGGCCGCAGCAGCTTGAGGAATCTTGCTCTGGACCCGGAACAAGTCTCGCATTGCTTCGTTGTTTTCTGTGAGGGCCGGGCGTAGCCCAATCCCCCCAGGCTGCGTCCGGCTTCCTCAGTTTCATTGAACACTCAGGAGAAACCGGAGACCCGGAAGGCTCCTCGGATCACATCGGCTCGATTGCATCGCAGTTTCCTGGTGGCAGCGAAAAATCCAGTGGCCCGGTGCGAAACCCGCTCGACATTCGAACCGGCTGCGCCTAGGTTTGTTGCATTGCAACAATCGGTGATTTTAGCGTGGCATCGCCACCCATTTCGCGTCGCTCGGTGTTTTTCGTCGGTGGCTATGACCCGCAAACACCCGAAGCGTTCTTCCGACGGCTCGAGCAGCAATTGCAGCTGTTTTGCAAGCTGTGGGCGGTGGAGACAACCGTCTCGGACATCTCGCGCGACAGTGAGACGGGTGTTGTCACCCTGACGAGCAAGGCTGCGGATGGCAGCTGGTCCACCACGACCCGCGTCACATTTCTGGGACTGGACAGCCTGGTTTTCGCCGATTTCGCTCGACCCTTGCCGGTTCGCGTGGCGCGCTATCTGCGCACGTTTGCCGATTTCGTTCTAACCGGAACCGCCTTCCGCATGTGTCGGCTGGCATGGCGCTTTGGCCTCTACTTTCTGTTCCCGTTCGTCATGATCCTGCTTTTTGCCCTGGCCGGGACCCTTGCTGCGTGGTTTCTCTGGCCGTGGACGGGATGGCTGTCTCTGATCATCGGCATTGCGGTGTATGCGCTCCTGCAGGCCACTCTGGGCAAGCGTTGGCCGGTCAATCATCTGATGGATTTATGGACCTTCACCCTGGGCTATTTTCGCGGCCAGCGGCCTGACGCCAATGCGCTGATGCAGCACTTTGCCAGGCTCGTCGTTGAGGATGTCCGGTCGGATCCGCCGGATGAACTGATCCTGGCGGGCCACTCGACTGGAGGTCTCCTGATACTCGACATTGCTGCGCGTGCGCGCAGACTTGATCCGGGAGTCTTCACCACCCCCGGCAAGGCGGCGATACTGACACTCGGATCAACGGCTTTGAAGGCAGGTTTGCACCCTGCAGG
>CAYZQP010000143.1:5945-9977 GCA_964480545.1 uncultured Mesorhizobium sp.
GCGTGCGCGAGCTTTCGGAACCCGGTGGTCCTGCCTGGGTCGAGATACAGTGCCTGACGGACGTCATAAATCTCTACAAGACAAACCCTGTGTCAGACATGGGGCTGACCCTGCGCCCGGATTTCCCTATAGTGCGTCAAATCAGGGTCCGCGATATGCTGGAAGCGGGAACTTACAAGCGCATCAAGTGGAAGCCATTGCGTATCCATTACCAGTACGTTTTCGGCAACACGAAGCGCTACTGGTACGATTTCTTCCAGATTGTCTGCGGCCCGCTGCCGCTCGCCGGGCGAGCGCGGGATCAGATTTCAGGCGATACCCGGATATTGAGGAGAGAGGCGCATGACGCCTGAGCTTGCAGCTGGCGTCTGGGCCATCGGGCTTGTTGCATGGGTCGTTATTCGCTACCCGCACCAGCGCCGTGCCCGCAAGGTCAGGGTTGACAGGGATGCCCGCACGCTTGCCGACCGGCTGGCGCTTGGCGCTGCCACCGTGGGGCTTTCAGTGGTTCCGATCCTCTATCTCGCAACAGGTTTTCCGGCCTTCGCAGATTATGCATTCAGGCCGTGGATGGGATGGCTGGGGCTTTTGCTGGAAGCTGCCTTTCTCGCGCTTTTCTACGAAAGTCATCGCCAGCTTGGACGCAACTGGTCTGTTTCACTGGAACTCAGGGATGGTCACAAGCTGGTGACCGATGGCTTGTACCGCTATGTTCGCCATCCGATGTATTCGTCATTCTGGTTGTGGGCTCTGGCGCAGTTTTTTCTGTTGCCAAACTGGATTGCGGGCGGGGCTGGACTGCTGGGTGTGGCCATCCTCTACTTCTCGCGCGTCTCCCAGGAAGAAGCTATGATGCGAGATGCGTTCGGGCCGGCCTATGAAGAGTATGCGGCCCGCACCGGACGGGTCTTTCCGAGGCTGGGTGGATAATGTCGCTGCAGCGCCGCACGCTTCTTTTGTCGATGCTCACGCTGGCCGTCGGGCCCGGACCGGCTTCGGCTGCGGCCAGGCCCGAGGTGTTCCTGCTGCGTGGTTTCGCCGACATTTTCTCGGCCGGGCTGGACCAGATGGGCGCGACGCTGCGCGCCGGAGGTGTTGACGCCCGGGTTCAGGGGCACCTGACCTGGAGATCAGTGGCAAACAGGATTATTGCTGACAGGCGCAAAGGGGAGGGCGGACCGGTCGTACTCGTCGGCCATTCACTCGGCGCCAACGCGTCCATCCAGATCGCAAACCAGCTTGGTCGTGAGGGCTACCCGGTTGACCTGCTGGTTACGCTTGCGGCGACAGCGCCACGTCCGGTCCCCGCAAATGTGCGCCGCGCCGTGAATTACTATTTCCGCATCAATGGTTGGGGCGAGCCGTTGGTCGGTGGTCCGGGCTTCAAGGGCCGGCTTGTCAACAAGGACTATTCTGGCAGGGCCGGAATTGGCCACTTCAACATCGACAAGCAGCGCGCCGTGCAGGCGGAGATTGTAAGTCTGGTGCGCTCGGTCGTCGCCTGAAATGACAACGCCCCGCTGCACGAGCGGGGCGTTGAATTCACCGAGGTTGCGAATCAGCCGGTGATGCGCAGGTTTGAAAGCTCATCTGCGATCTGTTCGAAGTCGCGGGTGAGCGTACCACCCGTGGAGTTCCAGAACAGCTTGACCGGGACCCCGCTGCTATCCTTGCGCACCTTGGAACCGGACGAACAGTTTCTGAGCGCATTGATCTGGCTCGTTTCCGCAGAACTTGTTCCCAGATCAAGTGCAACCGTCATGATGATGACACCTGACGCCTTCGCATTGTTGCACAATGTTGCGAAGTGCGAATTCATCGCAGAGTTGTAGGTGTCGTTGTCCTGGTTGCTGAAATTGGTGCCGCGGAAGATACGGGTTGTCCCGTTCATGTACTTCGTGCCGGTGTAACCATAGGCACTGTACATAGAGACGTTTCCAATATCGTCTTTCACACCCAGCGAGTTGGCCGTGTAGTAGGTGTTCGCGCCGTCGGTCAGAACAACCACGACCTTCATGTTGCCTTCTTCCAACTCCGGTCGGCCGCCTGTGAATGGCTCGGCGCTTGATACAGTGCGCCAGCCCCAGGCCAGACCTTCAGGCACGTTGGTGGAACCCAGGGGCTGCATCGCATCGATTGCAGTGTTCAACTCGGCCAGTTTCGCCGGAACAGTGACGTCTGTCAGCGGGGTGATCGCCGTTGTGGTGCAGCCGTCATTCGGTCCGCTGTAATAGTCGTAAGCGCCAGCGAGGTTGGCAACAAGGTTGGGCGTATTCGAAGGCAGCTCCTTCAGATACTTGCTGACATTGGTCTGCGCCGCCTTTCCGGTGAAGTTGTTATCGTCTAGCCAGCTGTTGTAATAGCCGCTCGCGCTTCTTTTGGTGTTCGGGCCGCGACGGGCGCCGGGCTCGTCAGGGGCAAACATGGGTACGAAGTAGGATGCCGGATTGCTGGCCGTTGCGGGCGTGTCAGTCACATTCAGCGGATGTGGGCGAGATTCAACACAGCCCTGCCAGGTTGCAAAGGGCTTGTTGCTGAAACTGCCTGTTTTGATTTTCAGGTTTTCAAACAGGGTGAACCTGGTAACCGGCTGCAACATCTCGGTGCCCCAGCCGAGGCCTACCTTGGTTGGCACACCGGCAACGGACATGTAATCCTTGCCAAGAATGGCGCTGAGGTTTGTTGGCGCGACCGGGAAGCTGAAGTTTTCGAAATGGATCGGCGACACACCCCTGGTGTCCATCCAGCTCGCATTGGCGTTGCCTGGGCCGACATTTACCGAGCCCGCGAACGGAACAAGCGAGATCTGGACCGGCTTGTCGACCTGCTTCATCATCGCGCCGCGCTGTGCAAGCTTGGCGACGAGCTTCTTTGAGGCATCTTTCAGCAGGGCGATACGCTTCTGCGAGGAGCCCTTGCCAGGGTCGTCCATCGAGCCGGAATTGTCGAGCACCAGGGCGAGTTCTACGGTCGCCTCGAGGCTCACCTCGGCTTCCAGCGGGAGGTGGATCTGGGATGTGCTGGTCATGCCGCTGAGGGCCAGAGCCGCTGGCTGGAAATAGGGGCTATAGCTCAGGACAGCCTTGTTTTTCAGGCCGTCATCGGAACCTGCCTTGGGAACGAAAGTCTCCAGCGTAACCTTCTCGGGGTTGATCGATGGAAGCGTCGCGTTGAAATAGGTCTGCGCGTACTGCTTGATCTTGGCCTCGCGCTCTTTTTCCTGATCGGCCGCGCTTTTGCGCGTGTCGACCGGGACGCCTGCAAGCAGGTAGCGGGCGGTCGCGACGTTGGTCGCATCAAGCGTTGACAGGACTTGGGCACGCTGGCGAGACATCTCTGAAATATCTACTGACAGCGCAACCGCACCAAGAAGCGGGCCCATCATCAATGCAGTCAGCAGGGCATAATTGCCACTCGTATCTTTCAAAAAGCTCTTGATCTTCGACATTTTCCCAAGTCCGGTTCGCGAGGTGCGAATAGTCTGCCGCACGATGCGACCCGGTGCTTATGCCATACACGTATAAACTCCAGGTTTTAGGAACCCGCAGAAATTGCTTAACGGCCTTCGCCACTCGTTAACTAATTCGCCGCTGTCGACACGCACACGGCCATCGGCTAATCACGCTTCCATCCCGCAAGAGGGTGGGGTTTCCGGGAATAACATGCTGCATATTGATAGTTTGAACGAGATTTCCACTCCATATGGTGCCATCCTGAGCGACATCTGGGGCGTACTGCACAATGGCGTCGCGCCATTCCCTGATTCGGTGAACGCATTGTTCAACGCCAGACGCGCGGGCAAGACGGTCGTTCTGGTTACCAACGCCCCGCGCACAAAGGCAGCTATTGTCGGACAACTGGCAGCGCTTGGCGTGACTGACGAATGCTGGGACCGGATCGTCACCTCGGGTGATGTCACGAGAGAACTGATCGCCCAGGGGCCGCGCAAGGTTTTCCATCTCGGACCGGAGCGCGATCTGGAAATCTATGAGGGGCTGGACGTCGAGATCGTCGATGAGTTCGAGGCGAACG
>CAYZQP010000144.1:0-2582 GCA_964480545.1 uncultured Mesorhizobium sp.
AGCAGGCGCTGAAGAGCCTCGACCGCGCCGGCCGGGTCATTCATGTCGGCTCGATGTCCAAGACGTTGGCCCCTGGTCTGCGGCTTGGCTACATCGTCGCCTCCGCCGACCTGATTGCCGAGTTGCGCGCGCTGCGCCGCTTCATGTTCCGCCACCCGCCGGCCAACAACCAGCGCGCCGTTGCGCTGTTCCTGTCGCTTGGCCACCACGATGCACTGATCCGCCGCCTGTCGACGGCGTTTGACGAGCGTCGCAAGCGGCTTTCGGATGCCCTGGGCACACATATGCCAGAATGGAGCCCGGGAGAGGCCGCCGGTGGCTCCTCGCTCTGGCTTGAGGGGCCGCGCGGCGTTGATGTGCGCGGGCTGGTAACCGAGGCGGCGCGCCGCAACGTGCTGGTGGAGCCGGGCGACCGCTTCTTCGACCATGCTGACAAGCCGACCCGCTTCATGCGGCTCGGCATCTCGTCGATCGGGCTGAACCAGATCGAGCCGGGCATCCGCGAGCTGGCCAGCGTGGCCGGAAGGGGAAGATTGGCTGCGTAACCCTTGGGTTACGTCAGCAGCCCGAACACTGTACCGATGGAGAAGCCGTAGAGTGCCGCGCGGCGGGCGACCGCCGTCAGGCGCGGGCTCATGCGAACGAACATCTCCAGCAGGCCCGGCAACCAGAAGAAGGCGTAGATTGCCAGCATCGACAGCAACAAATGCCCCTGCAACGGGGCAAGAAGCGGCGTCGCGGCGAGCTTGAAGAACGCAATCAGCCCGGCAACTCCAAGCAAAATCAGCGCCATCACGCGCAGACCACCAAGGACGCGGTCGAACTCGGCGTCGGTGCGGTCGCGCTGGTAGCGGGCGCGCAGCCAGTCGCCCAAACGTCGTCCGGGAGTTGGTTCGCCTGCTATCTCGTCAAAGACAGACCAGGTCAGCGCGCGCACTGCCCCCAAACCTCCAACTATCACCGCAACCAGTATGGTCGTCTTGAGCGACTGCGCTACCTGCGGCAGGAACCCGGACATGTTCGGCCAGAACTCGGCGCGCAGCAGCGTTGAGCCAATGGAGAAGCTGAGCGCCATCAGCGCGGCAGCGATCAGCACGCCCAGAGCCACCTTGGGCCGGCTGGGGTTCAGCAGTGCCTCCGGTTCGGGATCAGGCACTATGTTGTCGTCGACGTTCAAATGCGCTCTGGCTCTACATCCGTTCACAGGGCCACTCAGTCGTCATAGGTCACCCGCTCTCCGTACCGGATATAGGTGCCGCAGCAATCGATGACCAGCGAGTGAATCCGGTGTGTGTAGGTGCGCGCTGTGCTGCGCTTTTCGATGGGGATTGTGATGCTGACGTCAAACCACCGCTGCAGGAACATCGCGCTCAGGAATGGCCAGTCACCCTTTTCGGGCACGCGCCCTACACCGCAGCAACGCGGATAGGCAGCACGAATCTTTGCGGGGTCGAGATTGGCTGGCAGCCGGCCGGCCTGCGGTTCCAGCCGCAGCGCGGCGTCGATGATCTCGTCGTCGGTCTTCCACCCGAACGCTGTGAAGCAGAAGCCCGTCAGCTTGAGCCCGGCTGCCACAAGCCAGATCACCAGTATCGCTACTTTCATGCTGCATCCCTTTCGGCACAGGGTGACTGCCTTTGCCGGAAGGTTTGAGGCCGCGCCGTGCAGCCGGCGCGCAGATTCTAGTGGTTATCGCGCGGAACACCCATGGTCTGCGCCACCTTCTGGTACTTCACCGCAGGTTTCAGCACCATGCCGTCGCCCAGCTGGTCCACAATGCCACGCTGGATTTCCTGCCATGGCGTCTGGTGCTGCGGGTACTGGTAGGGCTTGGCGGCAAGCTCGGCCCGGCGCTGCGCCAGATCTTCTGGCGACAGCAGGATGTCCGCCGAACCCTTGCGCAAGTCGATCCTGACGCGGTCGCCGGTTTTCAGCAGCGCCAGACCACCACCAACGGCGGCTTCCGGCGAGGCGTTGAGGATCGAGGGCGAGCCGGACGTGCCGGACTGGCGGCCATCGCCAATGCAGGGCAGGGCGGTGATGCCCTTTTTGATCAGGTAGTCTGGCGGCTGCATGTTCACCACCTCGGCTCCGCCGGGATAGCCCACCGCGCCCGCGCCACGCATGAACAGGATAGTGCGTTCGTCAATGCCGAGTGACGGATCATCGATCCGTGCGTGATAGTCCTCGGGACCATCGAACACCATTGCCTTGCCCTCGAACGCATCGGGGTCCTTCGGGTCAGACAGATAGCGGTCGCGGAACTCCTTCGAGATGACCGAGGTCTTCATGATCGCGGAGTCGAACAGATTGCCCTTCAGGTTGATGAACCCGGCTTCCTTCTTCAGCGGCTTGTCGACGCTCCAGATCACATTCGGGTCCTGAATTTCGACCGCCCCACAATTCTCGCCCATGGTCTTGCCATTGGCGGTAATCGCACCCGGATGCGGCAGCAGCTTGTTGCGCATCAACTCGCCAACGACCGCCGGCACGCCGCCGGCATGGCAATAATCCTCGCCGAGATATTCGCCGGCCGGCTGCAGATTGACCAGCAGCGGCACGTCGAAGCCGACCGTATCCCA
>CAYZQP010000144.1:2592-9949 GCA_964480545.1 uncultured Mesorhizobium sp.
CGCTGCTGGTGAACCTGCAGCGGGATCTTGTGGCCGACAGCCTGCCAGTCATCATTGTCGAGTTTCACGCCGAGGTGCCGCGCGATGGCATTGAGGTGGATTGGCGCGTTGGTCGAGCCGCCAATGGCGGAGTTCACCACAATCGCGTTCTCGAACGCCTCGCGCGTCATGATGTCGGAGGGCTTCAGGTCCTCGCGCACCATGTCAACAATGCGCCTGCCGGTCTCATAGGACATCTGCCCGCGCTCCCGGTAAGGCGCCGGTATCGCCGCCGAGCCCGGGAGCTGCATGCCGAGTGCCTCGGCCAGCGAGTTCATCGTGGTGGCCGTGCCCATCGTGTTGCAATAGCCGGTCGATGGGGCCGACGACGCCACAATGTCGAGGAACTCGTTGTAGTCGATCTCGCCGGCAGACAGGCGCTGGCGCGACTCCCAGACGATGGTGCCAGAGCCCGTACGCTTGCCCTTGTGCCAGCCGTTCAGCATCGGCCCGACCGACAGCGCAATTGCCGGGATGTTGACGGTTGCCGCCGCCATCAACAGGGCCGGCGTGGTCTTGTCGCAGCCGATAGTCAGCACAACGCCATCAAGCGGGTAGCCGTACAGCACTTCGACCAGCGAGAGGTAAGCCAGGTTGCGGTCCAGCGAGGCGGTCGGCCGCTTGCCGGTCTCCTGGATCGGGTGGCAGCCAAACTCCATCGGCAGGCCGCCGGCAGCGATGATGCCGTCGCGCACGCGTTTGGCGAGTTCCAGGTGATGGCGGTTGCAGGGCGAAAGGTCGGAGCCGGTCTGCGCAATGCCGATGATCGGCTTGCCGGAACGCAGTTCTGCGGAGGTCAGGCCGAAATTCAGGTAGCGCTCCAGATAGAGCGCGGTCATGCCCGGATTGTCGGGATTGTCGAACCATTCCTGCGAACGCAGCTTTTTGTCTGTGCCTTTGCCCGCCATGATACCTCCGGGATGCTGGGTCATTCATCGTTACTCGCCCGCGCGCCGGGGAGCAAGCGGCCTTCCACTTTATTATCAGACAAATACGCCTTTCGTCGTAATCGCCCGGGCTCTGGCACTTTGGTGCGATAGACAAGCCGCGCCGCGTCGCGCTACGCCTAGGTTCAGGTAGCAGGAGTGCCACCCAAGGGAGGATCGCCATGGCGCTGGTGATAGAAGGCAGCGAGAAGATCGCTGCGCCGATCGACAAGGTATGGGCCGGATTGAACGACCCGGACATCCTGAAAGCAAGCATCCCCGGATGCCAGTCTCTGGAAATGTCATCCCCCACCGATATGGCCGCAACCGTGGTGCTCAAGATCGGACCTATCAAGGCGACCTTCGGTGGCGAGGTGAAGCTCTCCAATCTGAACCCGCCGCACAGCTACACCATTGCCGGTGAGGGCAAGGGCGGTATTGCCGGCTTCGCCAAGGGCGGCGCGGACGTGACGCTGAAGGAAGATGGCCCCGACGCCACCATCCTCACCTATGCGGCGAAAGCCGATGTCGGCGGCAAGATGGCCCAGCTCGGCAGCCGGCTGATCACCTCCACCTCGAAAAAGCTTGCCGGGCAGTTCTTCTCGACCTTCGGCAGCAAGGTGGCGAAGTCGTAGCTTCAGCCAGGTGGCCGGCGCACCCGCGTAATCTCGATCGCGAGCGGACTACGATGATCCGGCGGCTGCCGGCGACACCGTTGTCAGTTGGTGCAGGCTTTGAGGTAGACTACTCAATCTGCAGCGAATCACAGTTTATGCAGTAGGTCTGGCACCTTCAAAGAAAGGCTTGGTCGATTGTTGAAGGCGCTGTCGATACTCACGGCCATACTGGCTCTCTTCGTAATGGTATACTCAGGCGCATATGATTTGAAGTCGCTTCGTTGGAACTTAAAACCAGACAAGTCGGCTCGAACTGGGTACGCATTTTCTTTCATTCTGTTTGCAATCGCGGTCGCATTGGCGCTTTCCAGCCAATACCTGTAGGCAACCAAGAGCGACAAAGGGAATGATGATCAGGTTCACTGCATCTACTGCCGCACCCGCGTGATCTCGTCGATCAGGCCCCACTCAAGCGCCTGCTCTGCGGTCATGAAACGGTCTCGGTCGAGCGTGCGCTCAACGTCCTCATAGGTGCGGCCGCAATGCTCGGCATAGAGCGTGGTCATCCGCCGTTTCACCTGCTGCATCTCCTCGGCATGGATCAGCATATCACTCGCCTGCCCCTGGAAACCACCGAGCGGCTGATGCACATGCAGGCTGGCGTTCGGCAGGGCCGCGCGATGCCCAGGCTCGCCCGCCATCAGCAAAAACGAGCCCATTGAGCGCGCCGTTCCCATGCACAGCGTATGCACCGGCGCCTGGATGAATTGCATCGTGTCGTAGATCGCCATGCCGCTGGTGATCACGCCACCATAGGAGTTGATGTAGAGCGAGATCGGCTTCTTCGGGTTTTCCGATTCCAGCAGCAGAAGCTGCGCGCAGATGGTGGCCGACATCGCGTCATTCACCTCGCCGTTGAGGAAGACGATGCGCTCGCGCAGCAGGCGTGAGTAGATGTCAAAGGAGCGCTCGCCGCGCAACGAGCTTTCCACGACAACGGGCACGAGTTGCATCCTGTCGCTCATCATGTGCATGGCGGCAACCTCCCATGGCAGCTCAGTCAGCCACTGCATGGTTTCTTCTGAAGGGAGCCGCGCTTATGACTGCATCCTTGCTGGGCTTGGGCTTCATCGTCAATCGCTTCGCCGGGCGCTAACGAGCTACTCGTGCATCTGCCCGTGACATTAACCTGCCTCTCAATTTCAGGTTTTCATCCTGCTGGCACAGGCGTAGGGTCTGTCATGCTCCGATGGAGGCAGACCATGCCAAACCCGTTGAAACTCGCCGTCATCGCGTTGCCGCTGCTGCTCGTTGGCTGCATGAGCGCTGAGGAGTTGCGTGCCCGCGACGAGCAAACCTGCCGCGACTACGGTTTCAAAAAGCGCAACGATGCGTTTGCGCAGTGCCTGCAGCGGATTGACCTTGATCGCCGCGCACAGAGCCGTGCCAACCAGGCCGAACTGGCGCGGATGCAGCGCGAACTCTGGTATGACCGCTACTATTATCGCGGGCGGCCCTACTATAGGCCGCCTTACGCCAGGCCTCCGCGTCCATCACGTCCGCAAACCTGAGTCGAGCCGTTGAGGCTGGCGAGCCTTACGCCGCCAGCACCATTGCCCAGTAGCGCCGGCCGCGCGCATCTGAGACGGATGCCAGGCCGTAGCGGGAATAGGCCGGGTTCAGCATATTGCGGCGGTGGCCGGCCGAATTCATCCAGCTCTGCATCACTTCGGCGTGGTTGCGCTGGCCGTAGGCAATATTCTCCGCGGCTGCCGTCCTGACACCGGCGCTGGCCATGCGCCGGGAGAAGGATTTGCCCCATCCCGCTGTGTGCGCCATCTTGCCGGCGCGCGCCATGTACTGCGCCTGTTGCGCGGCGGCCCGTTCAAGCGCCGCATCAGGAGTGAGCGGCTGCAGGCCCTGTGATGCACGCAGCCGCGCCATATAGGTGGCAACCGTGCGGCTGTCACTGCTGACCGCGCCAACGGTTTGCAGGTCGGTGCTGGCACACCCGGCCAGCACTGAAATGCCGCCGAGCAGGAAAAATCTGCGATCCATGTTGACGCCTCATCGTATCGATGGGGCAATTCTAGGGCGTAGCTATTGCGGAAACCTTGATCTGTAGGCGGCAATTGAAGCTTCCAGCCGCGCCAGGTTCTCGGAAGTGTAGGCAGCATAGTCTGCGCCTGGCGCCTTCAGATAGAGCTCCGAGACCATGCTCCACATCGCCTCGCGCAAAAGTGCCGCACATTGCATCGCCGCGCAGGCGCGTTGCAGGGCAGGGGAGGGCGCCTCGCCAAAATAGGCCTCAAGCAGCTGGTTTGCCCCGGCATCATCCATCTCCGCATTGGCCGCAGCACCGGCCAGGTCAAACATGGCGGTAGAGTAGCCGGCATACTCATAGTCAATCAGCCACAGTCGCGCCCCGTCGTCCATGAAGTTCGCCGGCAGCAGATCATTATGCGCAAACACGATGGGCAGCGGGATCTGGGCCGCCTCAAACTCGCGGGCGAGCACAAGATACCCCGGCAAATCACCGGCAAAGCGGCTGCCTCCAGCGCTCAGCGTGCGCGCATAGTCGCGGATGACGTGGAACACCCAGAACATGTAGGCCTCGCCCGACACATTGGCCGGCATCTCCTCGTGAAAGCGCTTCAGCAGGCCGGCGATGCGCCCGGAATTGTCGCGCACGTCCTGCGCGCCATAGGTCCGTGCCTCGATAAACTGCGACACCACCAGCCCCCTCTCCGCATGCTCCACCGCCGGTCCGAACCCTGCCTCTGCGGCAGCGCGCGCCACCATCAACTCGCGCGCGCGCGACACGTGGTGAAACGGATAGTCCTCGCCAAAGCGGGCGACATGCCGCCCCCGCGTATCGGTGACGATATAGCTCTCGTTCGACAGCCCGCCTTTGAGCGGTGCGATTTCCACCGGCCCCTGCCAGATCGTCAGGTCCCGGAGCCGCTGTTCATTCAAAGCCTGCATGTGGCCCCCTCTGTCAGACCTGACGTTAGCCAGCCAATCGGCAGGCCGCAATCTCCGTACCCCGGGCTTGCCTTTGTCGCCCGCTCTGGCAATCTGGTCCTACCAGATTGGAGGCCTGCCATGAAAATCGGCTTTTGCATGTTTCTGTGGACCACACATGTCACCGCCAGGCACGAGGAACTGCTGCGCGAGCTGAAAGACACCGGTTATGACGGTGCCGAGATCCCGATCTTCGAAGGCGATCCGGACCACTACAAACGCCTCGGTGAGTTGCTTGACAGGATCGGGCTCGAGCGCACCTCGGTAACCGCGATGGGCGACCCTTCGATGAACCTCATCTCACCCGATGCCTCCACGCGGAAGAAAGGCGTGGCTTACATGCACTGGGCGATAGACTGTGCGGCAGCGCTCGGCGCAACCAGGCTGTGCGGGCCAATGCACTCGACGCTTGGCGCATTCTCCGGCGAAGGGCCAACCCCGGCGGAAAAGAAGCGCTCCGTGCAGTCACAGCGCGCGATAGGTGATCATGCCGGCAAGCGTGGGGTTACGGTCGGACTGGAGGCTTTGAACCGCTTCGAATGCTATCTCCTGAACACGATGGACGACCTGGCGGCGCATCTCGACGAGATCGATCACCCGCATATCAAGGGCATGTACGACACGTTTCACGCCAATATCGAGGAGGCCGACCCGATTGGTGCCTATACCCGCAATGTCAGGCACTTCACCCATATCCACATCTCGGAAAATGATCGGGGCGTGCCCGGGCGCGGCAACATCCCCTGGAAAAAGACGTTCAGGGCGATCCGCGAGAGCGGCTATGACGACTGGCTGACCATCGAAAGTTTCGGGCGCGGGCTGGCCGACCTTGCGGCGGCAACAAAGGTCTGGCGCGACTTCGCCGAAAGCCCCGAGGCGGTGTACCGCGAGGGCTACACGCACATCGTCAGGCACTGGAAAAAGGCCGGGCGGGCGCTTGAAGCCTGAGCCGGTTTCGGGAAGATTGCCGCTTTCGCCGCTCTGTCCTCCCCGAATCGGCGCTTCAATCGAGAGATCTCATGAAACTCCACACTGTCATCTGCTCCACGCGGCCCGGCCGCATCGGCCCCGCCGTCGCCAACTGGTTTCACGTTCAGGCCAGGGCGCATGGCGGCTTCGAGGCCGAACTGGTGGACCTCGCCACGTTCAACCTTCCGGTTTTTGATGAACCGCGCCATCCGCGCATGGGCCAGTATGAATTCGAGCACACGAAGAAGTGGGCCGCCAGCGTTGCGTCAGCCGATGCTTTCGCTTTCGTCATTCCGGAATACAACTATTTCGCGCCGGCCTCGCTGGTGAACGCGATCACCTATCTGTCGACCGAATGGGCCTACAAGCCGGCCGGGCTGGTTTCCTACGGTGGTGTTTCAGGCGGCCTGCGCGCGGCGCAGTCGTCGAAGTCGCTGCTGACCACGGTCAACATGATGCCGGTTCCACAGGGCGTGGCGGTGCCGATGGCGATGCAGGCAATCAAGGACGGCGTCTTCACGTCAAACGCGCTGATCGATGACAGCGCGAAGGCAATGCTCGACGCGCTGGTCAAGTGGACGACGGCAATGAAGCCCATGCGTGGCTAAAAATGTGAGCGCGGGCCTTTCAGCCCGCGCTCGCTCAGCTGCCGGGGAATGTCAGCTGAAGATTACCAAAGCCTGCTTCAAGGTGGTCCAGACGCCCCACAGGATCGGCACGCCCACAGCGGCCCAGGCAAGCATCGTCTTGCCGTCCAGCCCGCCCTTGCCGATTCCATACGAGCCGTAAGCCAGTGCTTCGCCTGATTTGGCGTTGGCTTGCAGCTTGGCGAGTTCGGCGTCGGACATGAACCACTTCTTGTCCAGCGGCTTGATCAGCGCGTTGGCAATCAGGCCTATGACCAGCATGAAGGCGAGGATGTACATGGTGCGCGAGTAGAGATCCGGCCCAGGCGCCACGCCGGCTGCCAGCTGCGCCTCGCGGATATAGTTCACCACGACCGGCCCGATAATGCCGGCGGTTGACCATGCCGTTAGAATGCGGCCGTGGATCGCACCGACGAACTGCGTGCCGAAAATGTCGGCAATATAGGCGGGGATCGTCGCGAAGCCGCCGCCATACATGGACAGGATGATGCCGAAAGCCAGCACGAACAGCCCCTTGGAGCCCCAGTCTGCCAGCGTTGGTGCCGATAGGTAGAGCAGGATGCCCAGCGCGAAGAAGACGTAGTAGGTGTTCTTGCGGCCAAGCTTGTCTGACAGCGAGGCCCAGAAGAACCGTCCGCCAATGTTGAACAGCGACAGCAGCCCGGCAAAACCTGCGCCAATCGCCGCGATCTGCATCTTCTGCGAGGCGTCCAGCTGCGAGAAGCTGAGTTCCGGCAGTCCGATCAGCCGGCCTGAGAAGATTTCCTGCAGCATCGGTGAGGCGAGGCCGATCACGCCGATGCCGGCGGAAACGTTCAGGCACAGCACGATCCAGATCAGCCAGAATTGCTTGGTCTTGTGTGCGTCTCGCAGATGCACCGAGCCGGTTGTGATCATGCCCGTCTGGGTTGCCGGTGGTGTCCAGCCATCCGGGCGCCAGCCCGCCGGCGGCACGCGATAGCCGAATGCACCGGCCATCATGAAGCAGAAATAGATCGCAGCCATAACCAGCAGGGTCTGCCAGACGCCAACGCTTTCCGGCGTCCTGAACCAGTTCATCAGAATGTTGGCCAGCGGCGCACCAATCATCGCCCCGCCGCCAAAGCCCATGATCGCCATGCCGGTCGCCATGCCG